>JAFRJA010000062.1 GCA_017432545.1 Erysipelotrichaceae bacterium | reverse complement strand
TTAATGTTTTACCTGATTGATGTTTGGCAATCAGAACCACATACATTAACATTTCAAAGAACTGCTTATATTTTAACATCTGATAGCGGTTCATCCAAAGAAGCTTAAGACTTCCTGGTTTTCCCGCAAGGATTGTATAAACTGTGAAAAACACATCAAAGCAATAATAAGCAACCATTAGAAATTGATAGGATACAATAGAATCAAAGGGGGATCAGATAATGTGGAACAGTTTCAATACTGATGATTATAACGGAATGATTGCGGAAACGATCCGTTTTAAAGCTCATGAAGGAAGAATGATCCATGCTTATCACAGCCGGCCTCTGGGAAAAGAGAAATTCGGCTCGATCGTTCTTATCCCGCATATGCCGGGTTGGGATGAATTCTGCAGAGAAGCAGCCAGGCGTTTTACGGAACATGGCTATGCGGTCTTGTGTCCGGATATCTATGCAGACTATGGTTCAGGAACACCAGTCGAAGTTTCAACAAGGATGAGAGAAGAGGGCGGTGTATCCGATAAGAGCGTCATGGAAGACGTAAAAGAATCGATCGATTACTTAAGAGCTCAGCAGGGTTCCAATGGCAAGGTCGGTGTCATCGGCATGTGTTCTGGCGGAAGACATTCTTTCTTAGCAGCCTGCACGCTCGAAGGGATCGATGCGGCTGTTGACTGCTGGGGTGGTCAGGTGATCGCCAAGGAAGAAGAACTCGATGAAAAAAGACCGGTCGCACCGATCGATTATGCGGATGGTCTTTCCTGTCCTTTACTGGGAATTTTCGGCAATGATGACAGATTCCCACCAAAAGAAGATGTCGACAAGACTGAAGAGATCCTGAAAAAACTGGGAAAACAATATGAGTTCTATCGCTATGATGATGCGGGACACGGCATCTGGTACTATGATAAGCCGATGTACAGACAGGAACAGGCAATGGATTCCTGGAATAAGACTTTGGAGTTCTTTGGTCGCTATCTGAAATGAGCGATCCTTTTACCTTGATGGTCAAGCCGGTCGGCTCGACCTGTAATATGGCTTGCCGCTACTGTTATTATCTGGGCAACGAAGCATCCAAACGTCAGCTAATGAAAGATGATGTTCTGGAGAAGATGATCCGGAATTACTTTTCAAATACACAAAGGATCTATTCCTTTATCTGGCATGGTGGCGAACCCACTCTGGCAGGACTTGATTTCTATAAAAAGGCTGTATCTCTGGAGAAGAAATACCTGCCTGAAGGAAGTGAGTACTGGAATAATCTGCAGACCAACGGATTAGGCCTGGATGAGAAATGGTGTGAACTCCTGAAAGAAGAACACTTTGATGTCGGAGTCAGTATCGATGGTACCAAACTGATCCATGATACATATCGCAAGGATGCTTCAGGCAACGATACCTATGAAAGGATCAGAAATAATATCGGACTTCTGAAGCGTTATGGCATCAGACCGGACCTGCTATGTACGGTGAATGCGGAAACAGTGTTACAGCCATATGAAGTCTATCAGTCATTGAAGGATCTTGATACCGGCTGGATCCAGTTTATTCCGATCGTCAATAAGCAGGCTGATGGAACTTTAAGTGAAGATTCAGTTGATCCTGAAAGATATGGAAACTTTCTTTCATGCATCTTCCAGCAATGGATCTCTGATTTCTCTAAACTTGGTGTCCAGCTTTTCATGGAAGCTCTAAATGTCTATGCGGGTGGCAGCCAGAGTCTGTGCTGGTTGCAGAAAAGATGCGGAAAGGTCTTAGTCGTAGAATGTGACGGAAGCGTTTATTCCTGTGACCACTTCGTAAATGCGGAACATCAACTTGGTAATGTTGAAAGAGATCTTCTGGATACGCTGATCGTCAGTAACGAATCTTTTGGCCAGCTTAAAGAAAAACTCCCTGAAAAATGTCAGAAGTGTCGCTATCTGTTTTTGTGTAACGGCGGTTGTATCAAAGACAGAGATGAAGAGGGAAATAATGTCCTTTGTGCCGCTTATTTTCAGCTGTTTGAGACGATGGATGAACCACTGAAACTGATGACCGATCTTTTAAAGAAGAAATACTCTTTTGAACAGATATCGGATATCCTCAAAGAAAAAAGAAAAGAAAAATTGAAAGATGTTTCACGCAACGACAGATGTCCCTGCGGAAGCGGCAGGAAATATAAAAACTGTTGTGGAAAGTAAAAGAAAGTATAAAGATGAATAAAGAAGAACTACATACGTTTATTGAACAGTCACAACCCAATATCTGTCAGATCGTGGCTTATAAAGATAATAAGGAAGTCTATAGTGATACCTGGAATAACTATAAGGATACTGACTGTGTTCATATCATGTCGGCTACCAAAAGCATCATGGCTTTACTGTTTGGGATAGCTATCGATAAGGGACAGATCGGCAGTGTTGATGATAAGGTCTTAACTTATTTTCCTGACTATACAGTCAAAAGAGGGGAAAAGACGATCTATGATGTCACGATCAGACATCTCTTGACGATGAGGGCACCGTATAAGTGTAAAGGTGATCCCTGGTCAAAAGTCTGTGCAAGTAATAACTGGACCTACTCTTCACTTGATTTTTTAGGTGGCAGAAAAGGATTGACAGACGAGTTCAATTATCAGACGGTCTGCCTTCATATCCTTTCGGGGATACTCTACGAAGCAACCGGCATGAAGACTGTTGATTATGCCAATAAGTATCTGTTTGAACCATTAGGCATTAAGAAACATAGAAACTATCTGGCAGAAACAGCTGAGGAACATAAACAGTTCACGATCGAAAAGACGCCGAAAAAAGATATCTGGTTTTGCGACCCACAGGGTTTAGGAACACCAGGCTATGGACTATGCATGTCGGCAAAAGATATGGCTAAGATCGGCTTACTGTGTCTGAATAATGGTGCCTTTGAAGGTAAACAGATCGTTTCTGAAAGATGGATCAAAGAAATGACCAGGCCGAGGATCGTAGAGAGCAAGTATTTCCGTAATATGGAATATGGTTATCTGTGGTGGATCATCGACCGGAAGAAGAATATCTATGCGGCGATCGGAAACAGTGGCAATGTCATCTATGTCGATCCCAAAAAGAAGATCACGGCAGCAGTAGCTTCCTATTTCAAACCGGCGGTCTTTGACAGAGTCGATTTCATTCAGGAATATATAGTACCGTTTATTAATGGATAAGAATATATTTAAACAGTTATATTATTATTAATATATAAGTGTTTATGATCATATCATCTTAGGGGGTCAGAAAATGGTTCTGGAATACATGGAAAACATCGTGCAGCTTCTATCGAATCTTATTGCCCTCCTTCTTTGTCTTTTCCAATACATTTCCAATAAGAAACAGGGCTGGATCTTAGCAACGATCTTTTTTCTTTTCGGTCTGATGAGCTGTTACTACTGGACGGCTTTTCTGATCATCATGAATGATTATCCCAATGTTTCCAATCTGTTTTCCTATGCCGGCTGGAACGCATCTTTCTTTGTGCTGCTTCTGCTGGTGTTGCACATGCGAAGCAAGGGTTCAAAGCATTATTTCCATCCTTTGATGTTGCTGCCTATACCATTCAATATCTGGCAATTAACGATCTATTTACAATACGGCGGTTTCTTCAACAATGTCTATCAGGTTTCTGTCATGACCGCCATCATGTGTTTCAGTATTCAGAGTATCTGCTGGTACTTCAAAAACAAGGAAAACGGCGAAAGACTCCCTTATGTGGCTTTTGTCGCGTTACTGTTTGCCTGTTTTGAATTCGGGATGTGGACTTGTTCCTGTTTTGATGAACCGATCTTAAGTTTCTATTATCCTTTCTCCTTCCTGACCAGCAGTGCATATCTGTTTCTGGTGTGGGCGCTTGTTATGACCTATAAGTCGGAAGAAAGCGGAGCCAGAGAAGCTATTGAGGAAAAATATCAGAGCATCCTTAAAGCTGTTTATCTGTTACTGGTGCTGGTCTGCTGTGTCGGTGGTATCCTGCTGGGAGTGTGGATGCGAAACACGATGGATGCGAGTTTGGCCAATCCGGGTGTAAACAACATCTATGACATTATCCATGTCGTTCTGTTTATCATATCTTTATTCATCGTCGCTTTTGCGATCGCGATCATATTTGTCGTCAACTTCTCCGAGAAGGTATATGAGAATAATGAACTTCGTGAAGCGCGTATGATCGCTGAACATTCCAATGCGGCCAAGAGTGATTTTCTGGCCAATATGTCTCATGAGATCAGAACGCCGATCAATACTATCTTAGGCATGAATGAGATGATCCTGAGAGAAAGCCTGTCTGATGAAGAAAATAATGATAAAAAGAAAGAAGAACTCTGCCAGTCCTTGTCAGATATTAGTGTCTATTCCGGAAACATCAAGAGTGCCGGTAACAGCTTGCTTTCCATCATCAACGATATCCTGGATATCTCCAAGATCGAAGCAGGAAAAGTCGATATCATTGAGACTGACTATAAGCTTTCTTCCGTACTCAATGATGTCTGCAACATGATATATCTGAAAGCCAAGGAAAAGAATCTGGATTTCAGGGCAGATGTGGATAATTCTTTACCTGATTATCTCCATGGTGATGATATCAGAGTCCGTCAGATCATTACCAATATCCTCAACAACGCCGTTAAGTACACTGAAAAGGGAACTATCCTTTTATCAGTAGGCAGTGAAAATTTAGATAATGAAAACAGGCAGATCGATCTGATCGTTAAAGTGAAAGATACCGGTATCGGTATCCGTGAAGAAGATCTTGATAAGCTGTTTCAGAAATTTGAAAGAGTGGATCTGGAGAAGAACTCGACTGTTGAAGGTACCGGTTTAGGATTGGCGATCAGCCATACGCTGCTGGAAATGATGGGTGGAAATATCGCGGTGGAAAGTGAATATGGTAAGGGTTCGACCTTTACGGCAGTCATCCCGCAGAAGATCGTAAGTGATGAACCGATCGGTGATTTTGAAGTGCGTTTCAAGACCAACGTCGAAGAGACACAGGCCTATGAAGACAGTTTCATAGCACCGGATGCGCATATCCTGATCGTTGATGATACGAAGATGAATCTGGCGGTCGCAGCCGGTTTATTAAAGAACACACAGATTAAAATCGATATGGCGGGTGGCGGCAAAGAGGCGATCGATCTTGCGAAGACCAATTCTTATGATCTGATCCTGATGGATCAGCGCATGCCGGAAGTAGATGGCACTGAGGCTTTACATGCGATCAGAGCACAAAACGATGGAAAGAATTTAGTAACACCGATCATCTGTCTGACTGCTGATGCGGTAAACGGTGCTAAAGAGCGCTATATCGCGGAAGGTTTTGATGACTATCTGACCAAACCGATCAATCTCAAGGAGCTGGAAGAGATGTTGGTGAAATATCTGCCAAAGGAAAAAGTTATAAATGTTCAAAGAGATGTTCAGGGCAATAACAAGGAAGAAATCGATTCATATAATTCTTTAGATACATTTGGAATCGATCGCAGAAAAGGACTTTCTTATTGCCAGAATGATGGATCTCTTTATTGTTCACTGCTTAGCGAATTTGTTCAAAGCTCGGATACAAAATTGAAAGATATCGAGAGATATTATGAAGATAAAGATTGGAAGAACTATGCGATCATCGTTCATGCCTTAAAGAGCACTTCCAAGATGATCGGTGCTGATAAATTATCTGAGATCGCAGCGAGACTGGAAACAGCCGCAAATGAAGAAAACATTGATAATATAACAGCTGAACATTCTGTGATGCTTGAAAAGTTTAATGAAACCGTAAATGCCATCAGTTCTCTGATCCCTGTGTCCGAAGTAACCGGATCAGATGAAGACTGGATAATGGAATTTCATCCTGAAGACCATAAGGAGACAGACGATGTTTAAGTTTTTAAAAGAAGTATGGAGTGAACTCGACAGGAGTATCTTTGAAGGCAAAAAACTGGAAAAGAATCTGCAGGGCATCGTTTATGTCTCCCTGATAATCATCGTTTCCAACATCATAACCGGCATCATCAATCTGCGAAACAGTTATTATGTTCCGGTAGTTGCTTCAGCGATGTTTGTGGTTCAGGGCACACTGAACATCTATTTCATTAAAGTAAAACAGAACAGAGATGCTGCCATCAATACAGCAATGGTCTCTATCATCTTCATCTTTACCTTTGAAGCTATAAATGTATCACACGGTTTCCCTATCTTCTGGACGCTGCTGATTCCTTTGGCTTTCTGTTTCCTGGCTAATGTCAAAGCAGGCATTTTATTGTCTGTTTATTTTCTGATCCTTTACTGGGTGCTGTTCTATACTCCGTTGCGTTATACACTGATGAGCCATTATTCAGATGTTGTTGCGCAAAGATTCCCGATCCTTTATCTGGCTAATGTCCTGCTTTCGACCTTCATCATGACCCAATATCATCTGAGCATGTTGCATCAGATGGATTACGGCAAGAGTATGTTGAAGGCTAAAGAAGAAGCAGACAAAGCCAATGCGGCCAAGTCTGATTTCCTGGCCAATATGTCACATGAGATCCGTACCCCGATCAATGCGGTATTGGGCATGAATGAGATGATCATCCGTGAAAGCAGGAAGTCTTCGCCTGCCGAACAAAGCAACGAAGAACTGAAAGCGAGACTTGATGAGATCGGTGTTTATGCCGACGAGATAGAAAGCGCCGGTAATAATCTTTTGGCTATCATAAACAATATCCTCGATCTGTCCAAGATCGAAGCAGCGAAGATGGAGCTTGTTGAAGGAGAATATCAGCTCAGTTCTCTTCTGAATGATGTCAATTATATGAGCAGTTTTTTAGCGAAGAAAAAGAACCTGTCCTTTACGGTTGATGTGGATGAAACGATCCCGGAAAACCTTTATGGAGATAAAGTCAGGATCCGTCAGATTATCCTTAATATTTTAAACAATGCGGTGAAGTATACAAAAGAAGGTGGTATAGCACTTTCGGTCAGATCAGAAGAATCGGAAACAGAAGATGATAAACGAAAGATCTGTCTGATCATTTCAGTTAAGGATACCGGTATCGGTATCAGAAAAGATGACCTGGATAAACTGTTCTCCAAATTTCAGAGACTTGATCTTGAACAGAACTCTACCGTTGAAGGAACCGGACTCGGTTTAGCTATCACTTATAATCTTCTGAAGATGATGGATGGGGATATCGAAGTTGAGAGCGAATATGGAAAAGGCTCGACTTTTACGATCCTTGTGCCACAGATCGTTATGTCAGATGAACCGGTAGGAAATATCTACGACAAGTTTGAAGACAGTCTGGAAGAAACCAAAACATATTCGGTTTCTTTTACAGCCGAAGACGGAAATATCCTGATTGTCGATGATACGAGGATGAATCTGATCGTATGTACGCAGTTACTGAAAGATACGCAGATCAGGATCGATACTGCAAGCAGCGGCGAAGAAGCGATCGGACTGGCAAACAAGAAAAAGTATGATGTGATTCTGATGGATCAGCGCATGCCTGGCATGGATGGTACGGAAGCAATGCATAAGATCCTGGAAGCTGATGGCCTCAACTCCTGGACCCCAATCATCTGTATGACAGCCGATGCGGTCATCGGCGCCAGGGAACATTACCTCGCCGAAGGTTTCACCGATTATCTGACTAAACCGATCGATTCTCATCAGCTGGAAGGAATGCTGATGAAGTATCTGCCGGCAGAAAAAGTCGTGAATATACAGAATAATATTTCAGAAGCTGTAAAAAAAGATGATAAACAAGACAGGTATTCTGCGTTGGATAAGGCAGGCATCAATGCTTCAACAGGTTTGGCTTATTGTCAGAATAATGATGCATTGTATCATTCCTTGTTAGAAGAATATGTCCAAAGCTATGAAGAAAAAGAAAAGAATATCCAGAATTATTATGACAACAAAGACTGGAAGAATTATTCCACTGTAGTTCATTCGATAAAAAGTTCGTCAAAGATGATCGGTGCCGCTGATCTTTCAGATCTGGCTGCTGAACTTGAGAAAGCGAGCGATGAAGAAAGAGTATCCGATATTTCTGCCGATCATGAAAAGATGATGAAACTGTATAAAGAAACCACCGAAGTCATCAGTTCGTTAATAAGCGATAATGTTAAGGATAGAGAAAAAGCGGATGATGAAATAATGGAGTTCATGCCGGAAGAGATGGAGTGAAAGCAGATAGTGGAAAAACTGAATAAAACAAAAATATACAGAGCAGTCATTATTATTCTGGCCTTTATCGTTCTTTGTGAATCGATCTGGATCTTCAGGTGGACAAGGAATAATCAGGTCGTCAAGGATGACAGCGATCAGTCGGTTGAAAGAGAACTTTCTTATACCTTCAAAAAAGCTTTAAGCGAAGGAAAGATCGAAGTGTGGTTTCAACCGATCGTTGATCCCGTAACCGAAAAAACTAATGGAGCGGAAGCTTTATCCAGATGGAAAGGTGAAGATGGCTATATCTCTCCCGGTGATTTTATACCGGCGCTTGAAGAAAGCGGTCAGATAAAGGAACTGGATAGAAACGCATTTACCCAGGCCTGTGACTTTCAGAAAGAACGCATGACAGAAAGAAAAGATCTTTTTCCGATTTCTGTAAATCTTTCTACCGGCTCAATTACCGATAGTGTTGTTTCAGAATATAAAGATATCTATGATTCATTTGGCCTTCCGGAGAAAATGGTCAGTATTGAAATAACCGAGAGTGCTGACCTTGATTCAGATCTGCTTAAAGAAACAGTGAGTGATTTCCATAATGCCGGTTTTCTGGTTGAGATCGATGATTTCGGTTCAGGTTATAATTCACTTTCTGATCTTGTGGATATTCACTATGATGTTTTGAAAATTGATAAAAGCCTGATCGATGGGGTCGGAAGTGAAAGAGGAAATGTTCTGATCTCTGATATAGTCAAGCTCGCAAAAGATCTTAACATGGGTATAATCGCGGAAGGTGTTGAAACCAAAGATCAGGTTGAGTTCCTCAAGGAACTGAAAAGTAATGGGATCCAGGGATACTATTATTCGAAAAACCTGAGCAGGGATGATTTTATTATATATATAGATCAATAATAAACCGATCTAAAACAAAAGCCTTGTATGAACAAGACTTTTTATTTGAAATACATTATTTCAGATGTTCAGAAAGTGTGATTCCTAGTCCACTCGGAGAGATCAGGAAAGTATCTTTGGATGAACTTGTTTCCGTGATCTTTTCTCCTCTGGTATTGATGAAACCTTTACTTTTAAAGAACTCAAGAGCTTCTTCAAGGTTATCGACATTGATCTTGATGGAAGTCAGGTCTTTTTCAAGATGTTTGGTAGAAGCGATATCGATACGGTTGCCATTTGCGTCTTTCATATCGGTGTTGATGTTCTGACCGCCTTCGATGTCTGATTTGACATGAGCTGCTTCAAAGCCCAGTTCTTCAAAGATCTTGATCAGTTCGTCTGCTTTCGGTGAGACGATCAGTGGACATATGCTGGAAATTTTCATAAGATTTGCCTCCTGATATATATTGCCTATTATAGCTTACAAATAGCCAAAATATGCTGATAAAGCATTTTTAATCAAATTGTTAAGTTGTATAATTAATTCATTATGGAAAAAAACAATTATATTATCATCGCGCTGGCGCTTATGTTGCTCAGCGGCTTACTGGCATATGATGTCGGGAAGAAAACGGCGGAAAACAACTTTAAAGCTGAAAAAGAAGTATTAACAACGATCAATGAAGAACTCGAAGCGGAAAGAGAGTATCTTCAGAATCTGAACAGAGTCGATGTTGAGCATCTGACTCTGGTCGATGGCCCAATATATGTGATAGGGCATAAGTCTCCGGATTCCGATACGGTCATCTCTGCCATGGCTTGTGCCGATATTTTCAACAAGCTTGGTTTGGAGGCAAAAGCGGTCATTTCGGAAAAAATCAACAATGAAACAGCTTTTATTCTGGAACAGGCAGGGGTGGAAGCACCTGAGATACTCTATGATGCTTCAGGTCTCAATATCCTGATGGTCGACCACAGTGAATATGTTCAGGCCATTGAAGGAATGGTCGATGCCAATATCGTAGGTGTCATTGATCACCATGGCGTAGGAACAGTCAATACCGGTGCTCAGCTGTTATATGATGCTAAACCGATCGGTTCAACTTCGACGATCATGTGGCTGAACTATCTCAACTACGGTGTGGAACTTGATGAGAAGATGGCTTATCTGCTGTTGTGTGCTGTGCTTTCCGATACCAACAATCTGACTGTTTCCACAGCGACAAGTGCTGATGCGGAAGCTATCAAGACTTTAGCGGCCATGGCTCAGGTAAGTGATGTCGATGCTTTATATACCAAGATCCACGAGAAGTATCTTTCTTATGATGGCTTTACAAATGAAGAGATCATCTTCTCAGATTATAAGGAATATGAAAGCAGTGGTGTTAAATACGGCATCGGTCTGGTCAACGGAATCAACGAAGAAGCAGCTGCTGCTCTGGCTAAACAACTGGCTCCTTCAATGGCTGAGGCCAAGAGCAAGACTGATACGTCTTTGATGTATATCACGATCAGAGCAGAAAACGTCAAGAACGATTATGTCGTTCCGGCTGATAAGAAATCGGAAGATGTGCTGGTTGCGGCTTTCCCGAATTATGATGAATATGACGGAGTAGCCTATATCTATAAGGGTGGCTTAGGAAGAAAGAGCAAGCTTGTTCCGGGCTTGAATGATTACCTGGCTTCTCATCCGCATGAATAAGTGATAATTAAATAGATATAATTACGAAGAAGGTCTGAAACAGATCTTCTTTTATTGTGAAAAAGAATGCCAGAAACTATAATTGAACGTGATAAAGGTTATGGATATGAACAGTATTATTAAAAAGATTATTCTTGTCTTATCGGTGATATGTCTGATGATGGGCTTGTCGGCATGTTTCAAAGATGAGGAAACAGAAAAAACAGTAATTGAATCAGTTGAGCAGCTCAATGGTCATGATATGGGCTGTATGTCCGGTTCGATCTTTGATGAACTGATCAAGGAAAAGTTCCCGGATTCCGATATCATCTATTTCAATTCGCGTTCTGAGCTTTTGCTTGGTCTGACGACCGGCAAGATCGATGGTTTTATTTCAGATGAACCGGTGGCCATGATGATGAAGAAACAGAATGATCAGGTCACCTATCTTGATGAAGCAGTAGGTGAAGTTGATTATGGTATCTGTTTTTCCGATAGCGCCAAAGAGATACTGAAACAGTTCAATGAGTATCTTGCCAGGATCATGGAAAATGGTCACATCAAAGACCTGCAGGAAAAGTGGATCACTCCTGAAGGGACTCAACAGAAGAAAGTTGAGAGACAATTAAGCGGCGAAAACGGAACGATCAGATGTGTGACCACACCTGATGCCGCACCGTTCTCCTTTATTTCCAATAATGAATTCCAGGGTTATGAAGTAGAGCTTCTTACTGAGTTCTGTGAAGAATACGGTTATGATCTGGAGATCAGTACCGTCAGCTTTGATGCCTTATTGACTTCGGTGGCCATGAATAAATATGATGTGGCTTTCAATGGCATCTACATCACTCCGGAAAGAAGCAAGTCTGTAAATTTCTGCACCTCTCACTATAAAGGAAAAGATGTGGTGATGGTCGCCAATGGCAATGTTTCTTCAGAAAGTAAAGATATCATTACCACGATCAAAGAAAGTTTCTATAAGAACTTCATTGAGGAAGACAGGTATAAACTGTTGATTTCAGGAGCGCTGACGACGCTGGTCATTTCTCTTTTCTCGATCATCTTCGGAACGCTTCTTGGTCTGCTGATCTATCTTCTATCACAGATGAGTGAAGTTTTCAGAAAGATCGCTGATGCAGTACAGAGGATCATGGCGAAGCTTCCGGCAGTGGTATTGCTGATGTTGCTGTTCTATGTGGTCTTCAAGACTTCGAATATCAGTGCGATCCTAGTCGGTATCTTCGGTTTCTCTTTCATGTTTGCCAATGTGTTCTATGGTTTACTGAAAAGCGGTGTCAGATCAGTCGACTATGGCCAGGCAGAAGCAGCCATGGCTTTAGGATATGAAAGTTTCAAGGGATTCTTCCACATCATTCTTCCTCAGGCTCTGAAGACCATCTTTGATCCGTATTTTACGGAAGTCATCGCTTTGATCAAGAATACTTCGATCGTCGGTTATGTTTCGGTAAACGATATCACGAGAGCTTCCGATATCATCAGAGGCAGGACCTATGACGCCCTGTTCCCACTGATCCTTACCGCGATCGTCTATTATCTGCTTTGTACTTTGCTGGTAGCCTTGTTCAGACTTCCATTAAAGGCCTATATCGGAAGGAAGGTAAGATACGATGATTAGATTTGAACACATCCGCAAAGAATATAAGAACGCTACACCTTTGAAGGATGTCAATGGCGTCATAAATGATGGTGATATTGTTACGATCATCGGTCCTTCGGGTACAGGTAAATCAACACTTTTAAGAATGATCAATGGTCTGGAGAAGCCGACCAGTGGCAAGGTCTTTTTCAATGATGAAGAGATAACGGCTGATGGCTATGACATCATAAAGTTAAGAAGAAAAGTCGGGATGATCTTTCAATCCTTCAACCTCTTCAACAATATGTCCGTGCTTGATAATCTGGTCGTTCCGCAGCTTGATATCCTGAAAGCCGAAAAGAATGAGGCTAGGGAAAAAGCTCTGGATATGCTGAAGAAGGTCGGAATGTTCCAGCAGGCCAACAGAATGCCATCACAGTTATCAGGCGGTCAGAAACAGCGTGTAGCGATCGCCAGAGCTCTGGTCATGGATCCGGAAGTCATTTTGTTCGATGAACCGACTTCGGCTCTAGATCCGACGATGGTCATTGAAGTTGAAAACACCATCAAATGGCTGGCTGAGAATCATATCACGATGGTCATCGTTACTCATGACATGCGTTTTGCCAGAGAGATTTCGACCAGGATCTTCTATATGGATACCGGCGAGATCTATGAAGAAGGAACTCCTGAAGAGATCTTTGATAATCCTAAACGTTCAAGGACTAAAGCTTTTATTGCTAACCAGAGGATCATGGATATCGTGATCGATGGTTCAGACTATGATCTTGAAAGGATCAATACGGCCGTTTCGGAATTCAGAAGATCGCAACAGTATAGTGATCTTCTGGCTCACAATATATCTTCGGTAATTGAAGAACTGATCGTTCAGACCATCTTCACTTATAAGCCAAATGCGATGGTCAAACTGTCATTATTCTTTGATGGTGAAAAACTTGATTATAAAGTCAAATACAATGGTTCAAAGTTTGATCCGGTCGAAGAAGTAAACTCGCTGTCCATGACGATTTTCAGAAATGTGACCAGCAATTATTCATATCAGTTTCATGATGGTTCCGAATTCCCTAACTCTCTGAAGTTTGAATCAAAAACAAAATAGCCTTACGGCTATTTTAGTATATCGAAGAAGGCTTTGATTCTGGTAAGATAATCAGGCGCTTCATCATATACGCCGTGGCCATGATCTTCATAGATATAGTATTCGCAATTCAGCTTATCAGCTATATCAAGTGATCCTTCAACACCTAAGACCTGATCCAGACCGGCACCTAAGACCAGGACCGGACATTTGATCTTTTCTAGTTCATCATAGACATTGAAACCTTTAACCGCTGAAACAGAAGTAATGAAGTTCTGATAATCGGTATCAGTCGTTCCTTCGCCAGATGAAATGATGATGTCTTTATACTGTTCGTAGAAGGAAGGAGTGTACACTTTTTCACCGAACGATTCCATCAGACCTTTCAGGTCTTTTTCCTGGGCCAGTCTGATCCAGTTTTCAAAAACATCTTTGTATGAATCTGATATTTTTGAAGCCGTTGAACAAAGGACCAGTGAGTCGACCATTTCAGGATTATTTAAAGTAATAGTCTGGGCAACCATGCCGCCCATGGAGACACCCATGATATTGACGTGATCAAGACCTAACTGTTTTAAGGCAGAGACCGTATCATCGGCCATGTCTTTGATACTGTAGCCTTCAGGTTCTTTTCTGATGTGATCAAAAAGGTAGATATCATAATCTTCCGCCAGAGTCTGATAAGCTGAGACTATTGCTTCAGCTGAACTCATGACGCTCTTGAGTGCTACACCGGGCAGGATGACGAGTTTTCTTCCTTCACCGTTACCAAAATGAAGATAATCCATCTGTTTGTCTTTCAGATCAAGGGTCTTGACGAGTGATTCAGGCTCATCATTTTCTTGAGGTCCTTCCTTTTCTTTTTTGCAGGAAGATATTACCAGAGCTATAGCGATTACGGTTAAGAGGATTGCGATATTGCTTTTCTTTTTCATATTTTTCACCATGTCATAATTATTATAAAAAAGATAATCAGAATAGATAAAGCCTGTTTGACAAAAATGTTACAGATGTTAGAATGGGAATTGATTTAACGGAGAC
>JAFRJA010000061.1 GCA_017432545.1 Erysipelotrichaceae bacterium | reverse complement strand
ATCAATACCAACGACTCTGTCTTCTTCGCTCGGGTATTACCTCTCAAGTTCTTCTTTGGAAAGCAGAAAAACTTTATCCTTCGTGCTGTTGTATTTTTCCCACTTACGCGGATTTTCGCTATCATTTGGTACTTCCGTTTGGACAATCAATCGTTTTTCTTCCTGTGAAAAAGCCTTATCGTAGAATTTACTGTTCAGCCATTTCCTCAGGAAACTGTTCTTCCATGTTACAGAACTGTCGATTCCGTTAAACTCTTGTATTCCGATGATTGAATCGGAAACAAGAAGAAGTCTGTCTTCCACAATATCGGTCACTATCCATCTGATATTTTCCAGTTTCTCGGTACTTTCCATAAGCCACTCATCCATTGACATGGGGAAAGTATCTCCTTTCACCTGATAAAATTCCTCAGTGGCTTTTTCTTTCCCCCCAAACCGAATCACAGCATTGATACCGAATTTGAAAGAGGAGTCATCTTTCAGAAACCACTGACCCATTGTAACCAGACTTCCGATTTCAGCAGTTTCGAGTTTCTGACGCAATTCTTCAAAATCTATACGTTTATCAATTAAAACGACTGTTTCCTCCGGTTCTTCCGCATCGGGCTGTTCTTCCGGCATTCCGTCTATCCGCTCCTCCACTAATTCTTCTTCTCTTGCACATGGTCTGGTATATTCAAATCCACCAAACAGTCCGTATGCTAAAAGGTCAGGACGGCCTTTGCCATAGATAATCTTGCCGTATATTTTGCCTTCTTCCGTATAAACAAACAAGTTTTCAAGTTGTAGGTCCGTTGTATCATAATCTCTGAATTGGTCTGAGGATTCCAGATAACTAGCCAGCCGGTCATATGATGTAATCGCAAGTTCCGGAATAGCTTCATCAATATCACCTTCTATTTCCACATCCAATATAGAAGAATCAGAAGGATTCCATAGGATCGTACCATCTTCATTTTCGTACTCATCATCATATACTTGACGACAGAATAATCTTATAACAACGTTCCCGGTTTCATCATCCGGTGTTGCCACCAACGTATATGGTAGATCAACAAAGTCAATCGTTATTTTTCTTCTGATATCATCGATTGGCTCAGCTTCTATATTTTTCAAATCCTCCGCAGTATCTTTGGTAAGCATGATCTTCGTCATGCCTGTCTTTTTCGCCTCTGTTTTATTTAATATGTAGCCCGGAATCACACCATTTTCAATAATGTCCATAATATCCTGTTCACCATCCAGACGGAACGGGAATTCCCTTGGATATTTCCATCTTCCATGAACCAGTTCCAGATCATACTCTGCAATATCAGCATCATATTTCAGTTTTGCTCCGCAATGCGGACATACGAAGTCATTAAGGTTGCTCGAAGGATTCAATCTGATCAATTGAGGCTCTATATCTTTTTCACATATCGGGCAATAGTCTCCTTCTCCCTGCTCTGAATATGCACATCTGATATGTAAAATACCGTTATGATAACTGTAGATATTCAATAGCGCGTCTGGCGTGTTATCAAATGTGCACGTGTATTCGGCATCTAATTCAATTTCAGGAAATGATTCAAGAAAACTAAGAATTACCAAATGTATCTGATCTCCTCCGTTGTAATAGCTAAAGAGAGGTTCCTCTTCCAGTTTTAAGACATACTTTTTGTTGTCTTTTACAAATCTGTCAAGTATGTTTTCCGTTTCATCTGGGTCATACAGGTAGTCACCTTCCCCCAGTATTCTCTTCCACTCTTTTGAAAACTTTTTCGCATGATCTTTTGTTTTAAACGTGATTATAAATTCATCTAATGTGCTGCTCATATAAGCCTCTCCTTTATCTGCATCGCAATTTTCCCAATATGCTATGTTAGTCCTGCACTATATAAGGGATGTTGTTCTCTTTCGCAAACTCTATTGCATATGAGTTAACCGGAGCAATAATCGATAATCTGCTTTTTCAAAACCGTTTTCCTCTAATAAATCTTCTGCTTCAACTTCATTTTAACATTGCATCGTGTAACAGCATCAACTGTTATTTTATAGAGTCCGTCATATTCAATAATCCCTACAGATATTTCCTCTATATGTTCCACTTCGGTTTTTATAATCTACTGCATCTTCTTTTTTGTCTTTAGGATTCTCATTCATATTTGTGTAGTAGGTCCAAACGCTCTCGGTCGTCGTCAGGAATTCAACATATGGTACTTTACTTAGCAAATACTCCAGCAGATATACCGAAGTCCCATAATTATTAAGTGCCTTTTCAACCGCAAACATTGCTCCTATATCAGGAGCGTCGTAAGAATACACTCTGATTTCTGCTGTTTCTTTCGTCGGTCTATGTCCGCTGTCATCTGCTTTTACAGCATCTGACAGTCTATGATTCTCCTCCATCACTAATCGAACGCCAAATGCTCTTTTACATCCTGCCCTTCTTGATCCGGTTCAAGGAGGAAATAACCTTTCTTCTGCATCTCTTCCTGCTACTCCTTGGTTACCAATTCAAAACGGTCCATAATGATAATTACTCCTGGACTGTTTTGTGTTGAAAATGCAGTTTGAAGCGTGAATGTTATTACGATAAATATATCAATTCAACATATAAAAAGACAGCTTCACACACGGAGCGATTCTGTCTTTCAGGGTATTGCTATTCGGTACATCTGATGCGTTTCATAGGGCATCAGCCTCTCTTGAAGAACCAGATCCTCTTTCCTCCGAATTCAAACTCCTCCTTTTCGTCATCCTCTTCATAAATAACTGTAGAAAGAAAGCTTTCATTCAAATCGTCGAAAATATCTCCTATTTCTTCCATATTGTCCATTGGAACAAAGCAGATAACATCCGAATCAAACTGTACTTCATAACAGTCATCCGTCCCCAGTTTCTGCTCAATGATTTTTGATTCGGCTTCTGTCAAAGATTCTCCGTCTGTCTTCTGGATGAAGACCAGATCATATTTATTCATTTCATT
>JAFRJA010000060.1 GCA_017432545.1 Erysipelotrichaceae bacterium | reverse complement strand
CGGGAAACAGTGTCCGATGCATACAGCTAAACCGCAATACTGTTCTACGCCCGGTGAAATATAGTGAGCCAAGGTCATGACGATGAAAGCTTTTAAGGCGTCTAACAGGATGACCAGGATGCCGATCGGGGCTCCTAAAACTCTGCCGGCATTGGTGCCGCCGAGGTTTCCTGAACCATATTCACGGATATCTTTATGATAGAAAACCTTCCCTATAAAAAGTCCCCAGGGGATCGATCCGATAAGATAACCTACAATACACCAGACTAAAATTTGTACCATTTTTTCTTACCTCTGAACGCCATTGTTCATGAAACTTTTTTTACTGTTGATGATTATATCACAGTCCTTTTAATATGTTATAATTTCAGGGTATGGCAGCTAAATATGATGATAACAGTATAGAAATATTAGAGGGCCTGGAAGCCGTCAGAAAAAGACCCGGCATGTATATCGGCTCCGTCGATGCCAGAGGTTTGCACCATCTGGTCTGGGAAGTTGTCGACAATGCGATCGATGAGGCGATAAACGGCTATGGCGATGAAATAATCATTGAGATCAATAAAGACGGATCATGTTCGGTAACGGACTTTGGTCGTGGCATGCCTGTGGGCATGCATAAATCCGGCAAGAATACCTTGCAGGTCATTTTTACCGTGCTCCATGCCGGAGGAAAGTTCTCCGATCAGGGCGGTTATAAGACAGCCGGTGGTTTACATGGCGTCGGTGCTTCCGTCGTCAATGCGCTTTCGGAGTGGGTCGAAGTCGAGGTCTGTCGTGACAAGAAACGCTATCTTATGCGTTTTGAAAAGGGTGGTAAGAAGGTCTCAAAACTCGAAGTAATCGGTACGACCAATAGGACCGGTTCCAAGGTCACTTTCATGCCGGACAAGAAGATATTCACAACGACTACTTTCAACTACCAGACGATCTTAGACAGAGCCCAGGAAGAAGCGTTCCTGCTTAAAAACGTCAAGCTGGTCGTTAAAGATAACAGGACAGGGGAATCACAGGAATTCTTATACAACGACGGCCTAAGAGCCTTCATGGAATATCTTCATGAAGACAAGGAAGTCTTACATGATACAGTATGTTTCTCCGGTGAAAAAGAAGATATCAATGTCGATATCGCTTTTCAGTATACTGACGGTTATCAGGAGAATACTTTCTCCTATGTCAATCTGGTTCGTACATCTGATGGTGGCAGTCATGAAGTAGGTTATAAGAGTGCTTTCACCAAAGTCATAAACGAATATGCCAGGGAGATCGGTTTATTAAGAGAGAAAGACAAGAATTTTGACGGTTCGGATGTCAGAGAAGGTCTGACTTCGATTATTTCCATTAAAGTTCCGGAGTCCATATTACAGTTTGAAGGTCAGACTAAAGGAAAGTTGGGTACACCGCAAGCCAAAACGGCTGTCGATGCGGTCGTATCGGAACAGCTTTCTTATTTCTTACATGAGAATAAAGAGATCGCTACTAATCTGATCAAGAAGATCCAGCGGGCGGCCTTAGCCAGAGAAGCAGCGCGAAAAGCCAAAGATGAAGCTCGTTCGGGCAAGAAATCATCTACCAAAGCCAAGGAGATCTTATCCGGCAAACTGGCGAGTGCTCAATCCCGTGATTCATCCAAACTGGAACTGTTCTTAGTCGAGGGTGATTCAGCCGGTGGTTCCGCTAAGAAATGCCGCGATTCTTCTTTCCAGGCGATCCTGCCTTTAAGAGGTAAGGTCTTAAATACCGAAAGAGCTTCGGTTAGCGAGATCGAAAAGAATGAAGAACTCAATACGATCATCCATTGTATCGGTGCCGGTGTCGGTCCGCATTTCAATGTGGAAGATATTCACTATGATAAGGTCGTCATCATGACCGATGCGGATACCGATGGTGCCCATATTCAGGTTCTTTTACTGACCTTTTTCTATCGCTTCATGAGAGAACTTATTGAAACAGGTCATGTCTATATTGCGATGCCGCCATTATACGGTGTCATGAAGAATAAAGAAAGAATCTACCTTTATTCCGATGAAGAGTTAAATGAACTCAAGAAGGAAATGGGAGAGAAACTCGATATCCAGAGATATAAAGGTCTAGGTGAAATGGATGCGGATCAGTTATGGGATACGACCATGGATCCGGCTAAGCGCACTTTGATTCAGGTATCGATCGAAGATGCGGCACTGTGTGAAAGAAGAATTTCTGTATTGATGGGCAATAATGCGGAAGTCAGAAGAAAATGGATCGATGATAATATCGATTTCACTTTGGAAGAAGATTACAGAGTAACTAGAAATGGCTAAAAGAAAAAAAGAAATAATAGATGAGAAATTTCTGAACGAAACATTGGACGATATCATGTCCGATCGTTTTGGCAGTTATTCGAAATATATCATTCAGGAAAGAGCTCTGCCTGATGCCAGAGACGGTTTAAAGCCGGTCCAGAGACGAATTCTCTACTCGATGTATATCGATGGGAATACTTTTGAAAAACCGCACCGTAAGTCTGCGAAGACTGTAGGTAGCGTTATGGGCACTTTCCACCCACATGGTGATTCATCGATCTATGAAGCGATGGTCAGAATGTCTCAGGATTGGAAGATCAATGTGCCGCTTATCGATATGCATGGCAATAACGGTTCGATCGATGACGATCCACCGGCGGCGATGCGTTATACCGAAGCAAGATTAGCCAAAAACGCCAATCTGTTACTGGATGATATCGACTACGATTCTGTCGCCATGACCAACAACTATGATGATACCCATCTTGAACCAACGGTTCTGCCAGCCAGATATCCGGTTTTACTGGTCAATGGTTCGACCGGTATCGCTTCCGGTTATGCGACCAATATCGCACCGCACAATCTCAATGAAGTCGTGGAAGCAACGATCTATCGGCTGATCCATCCTGAGTGTTCACTTGATGATCTGATGGAATTCATCAAAGGACCGGATTTCCCTACCGGTGGTATCGTCCAGGGCAAGCAGCAGATCAGAGAAGTTTTTGCGACCGGCAAAGGCAAAGTCGTTGTCCGATCTAAGTGTGAGATCGAAGAATCCAAGACCGGATCATCAATAATCGTTACGGAGATTCCTTATGAAGTCATCAAGTCTTCTTTAGTCAAGAAGATCTCCGATATCTATCTTTCAAAAGAGATCGAAGGTATCGTTGATGTGCGTGATGAATCTGGTCGTAACGGTTTAAGGATCGTTATCGAATGCAAGAAAGACGCCAATTGTGAACTGATACTTAACTATTTGTACAAGAATACTGATCTGCAGATCAACTATTCCTACAACAATGTGGCGATCGTCAATCATAAACCGGTCCTGATGTCACTGATAGACGCTATTGATGCCTTTATCGAACATCGCCGAGAGGTCGTAACCAACCGTTCCAGATATCTCTTAGCTAAGAAAAAAGCGCGTTTACATATCATTGAAGGTCTGATCAAGGCGATCTCGATCCTTGATGATGTCATTGCGCTGATCAGAAAATCCAAAGACAAGAAAGATGCCAAGGAAAAACTCAAGGCTGCTTTCCTGTTCTCGGAAGAACAGGCAGAAGCGATCGTTTCTTTGCGTTTATATCGTCTGTCTTCAACAGATATCACGATCCTGAAAGAAGAAAACAAGACACTGGTCAAAGAGATCAGTGAACTCAATTCGATCCTCAAATCCAAAGAAGTTCTGGATGCGGTATTAATCAATGAATTAAAAGAAGTAAATGAATTATTCGTAACCCCGCGCAAAAGTAAGATCGAAGACGAGATCGTCGAAGTGGTCGTCGATAAGCTGGCGATGATTCCTAACGAACCTTGTTATATCTCGTTATCAAAAGATGGTTATTTAAAGAGATTCTCGGAAAGAGCTTTTAATGCGAACGCCAATACGATACCTTCCGTCAAGGATTCTGACGCTCTTATCGGTGTGAAGGCTTGCGATACGTTGGATACCTTGCTGATCTTCACCAGCAGAGGTAATTATGCCTATCTGCCGGTCTATAAGATCGAAGAATGTAAATTCAAGGATATGGGCAAGCATGTCTCTCATTACGTCAAGATGGAAGGTATGGAGAAGGTCGTCGGAGCAGTATTGGTCAAGAACTTTGATACCTTTGCGTTTGTGATCACAGCTACCAAAGACGGCATGATCAAGAAGACTTCGATCCCGCGTTTTGATGTCGATCGATCTTCCAAGGCCATGATGTGTATGAAACTGAAAGCCAATGATGAAATGGTGGCGGTAGCTTTAGCCTATGATGGTGATGATCTGATCCTGATTAGTAAAGACGGTTACTGTAACCGATATTCATCCGATATCCTGGCTGATCTGGCACCAAGAGCACAAGGTGTCATGGGTATGAACGTCAAGAATGATGAACTCGCAGCGGTGGTTGCTGATCATCACGATGGAGAAGAACTGCTTCTTACAACGAATAAAGGCGGTTTCAAGCGGATCCATATTGCCAATCTTGATTTCACTTCCCGCAATACGAAGGGTTATCGCTTGTTCAGACAGATCAAGTCCAATCCACATGGTGTTAGTTATGGTTTGACGGTTTCCGGTTACAGCACTTTATTGGTGATGGACAGCGAAAAACTGCAGGAACTCTCTGCTTCCGAGGTTCCTTTCATGGAGCTTGAACAATCCTTCTCAAGTCCTATCGATCTTAAAGGAGAATACTTTCTGTTGCAGAAAGATATGAGCGATATTCCGGATGTTCAGATCATCGATATTCCGGAAGGATATTATAATAATAGTGAAGGAGATGAACAGACTTCCCTGTTTGAATAATGGCACTTTTCAGACCAAAAGAAATAATTAATACCTATACCGATCTTGATATTGAAAGACTGAGGAAAGAAGGTTTTGATACGATCTTCATCGATGTCGACAATACGATCGCGATCCCCAATACCGGTACCTGTGATGAAAGAGCAGAGAAGTTTTTGAATGATCTGAAAGAGGCAGGTTTCAAGGTCGTGATCCTTTCCAACAATAATTCAAAAAGAGTAAAGATGTTTTTAAGAGATATCGATGCGGATTATGTCTCTCTGGCTTTAAAACCGCTTCCTTTCGGTTATATAAGAGGCCTGATCAAATCAGGTTCAAAACCATCAAAAACGATCGTATTAGGCGATCAGTTGTTGACGGATATATTGGGTGCCAATATTTGCGGCTGTTACGGGATCTATACGAAACGTTTACAGAAGAAAGATTCAAAGCTGACTGCTTTCAACAGACGCATCGAAGATTTTGTTTGGAGAAATATATTACATGAAAAAGTGTAAAGGCTGTGGAATAACTTTACAGAATAAAGAGAAGGAATCGCTGGGCTATGTTGTTGATCTAGATCAAGACTATTGCCAGCGCTGTTTCAGGTTGTCTCATTATGGTGATATCTCGCATTTCAAGACCAATTATGTGTCCAATGAGAAGATACTCAAGATCTACAACCGCTACAGCTCTTCCTTGTTTGTAGTGATCCTCGATATCATCGATGCCTTGGTTCTGAAGAGTGATGATCTTCTTTCTTTCTTCAAGGATTACAATGTTTTACTGCTTATAAACAAAACGGATCTCTTGCCTGACAATATTACGGAAAGAAAAGTCGATCAAATCTTCTCGAAGATGTTGTTTGAACTTAATAAAAAATATCGCAATATTGTTGCCGCGATGTTGACGAATAAATATGAGAACCGCTTCAATGAACAGTTCTTCGATCTGCTCAGCGATCTTAAAACTGCATCGGTAGTATTTGCCGGAAGAGCCAATGCGGGCAAGTCTTCTCTGATCAATAAACTGATCGCCGATAAATCCCTTACTACTTCGATGTATCCGGGAACGACTTTAGAAGAGATCGAGATCATGTATAAGGGCTATCGCTTCATCGATACACCGGGCTTGGTCGATGTCAACAATTATGCGACTTATCTCAATCTTGAGAAATACAAGCTATCCAAGATCGCCAAAACGATCAAGCCGCAGATCTTCCAGCTTAATGAACCGCAGTCATATTTCTATGACGGCATGTTAAGAGTTGATGTATTACCTAAGGATAAGGCTTCAATCAGTTTCTATATCAATAACGACAACAAGATCCATCGCACCAGATATGAAAACGGTGATGATTACTATCAGAAACATTATTGTGAATTCGTCTTGAGAGTAAAACCTCTGGCTGTAAATGATTACGGAATTAAAGATTCCCGTCTATTTGTTTTAAAAGGTTTAGGTATGGTGAAGGTGAGCGGTGAGTGTTTAGTCTATATCCATTCGCTGGCTAATGTGCGTCTGTATACAAGTGAGGTCGAGATCTGATGTTAAGTGGAAAACAGAAAAGATATTTAAGAAGTCTGGCGGTCAATGAGAAAGCTATCTTTCAGATCGGCAAGGACGGTCTTAATGATAATCTGTATAAATCCTTAAGAGAAGCTCTGTTAGCCAGAGAATTAGTCAAAGTTTCGGTCTTAAAGACCTGTGAAAATGATATGAATGAGATCGCCGTGGAACTGTGTGCCAATACCGGAGCGGAACTGGTCCAGACGATCGGTAAGACTTTAGTTTTATACAAGCGTTCTAAAGAAAACAAGATCATTCTGCCATGAAGATAGAAGAAGTAACTTTTGACAACTTCATGGATCTTGATTCCAAAGAGCGCAAGAAGATCCTCAATGATCCTGAGCTTTTAAAAGAGCTGGTTAAAAAGAATGTTAAACCGCATCGCTACGAACACTCCTTGAGTGTAGCTGATGTGTGTAAGAAACTGGCTGAAAAACATAATGTGGATCCTAAAAAGGCTTATATGGCCGGACTCCTACATGATGTGTGTAAGTTCCCGGAAGGGGACCGCAGTGAAAGACTGCTTGAATACCTGAAGTATTATGATCCGGATAAGATCGGTACTGTTGAAGGTGCCTATCATGCCTGGGTCGCCAAATACTATTTAAGAGAAAAATGTAACTATCACGACAGCGATATCCTTAATGCGATCTATAATCATACGATCTGTAATTCAAGAGATAAGTTATCGATCATCTTATATATCGCCGATAAAAGGGAACCGTTAAGAAAAATAGATGATGATATACTCGAGATCGCCTATAGCGATCTGCACAAAGCATTTTCAATGCTTGAAAGGGATGTAAAGAAATATATTGAAGGAAAGAATGAGAAATTTGTTGGAAACAGCCTATAAGGCCATGGATGAGAAACTGGCGGAAGATCTGATCGTACTGGATTTTCGTAAACAGTCGCCATATGTCGATTATTTCATAATCGGTACGGCTCGCAATTACCGGATGGCCAAATCGATCGTGGATAACGTTGAAGAAAAAGCGCTCGAAAATGGTTATGAGGTCAAAAGGATCTATGCGGAAAAGGAGACTAAGTGGCTCTTGGTGGATCTGGGTGATGTCGTATGTCACGTTTTCTACGACGGGGAGAGAGAATTATATAATCTTGAGGGATTATGGAAAGATCTGCCGATAGTAAAAATGTAAGTAATTACTTCATACTTTCAAAATATTATGATGAGCTTCTTCAGGATGAAGAAGCTTTATCACTCTGGCTCGATCACATCGAAGACACAGAGTTCAAAACTGTTCTTGAACTGGCTTCCGGATCGGGAGTAATGGCTGGCATCCTGAAAAGAAAAGGTTATGAAGTCATCGCGAGTGATATCTCAAAGGAAATGAAGGAAGTATCATCATCAAACTATGATGGTGAATATCTGCTTTTGAATATGACGGATTATCATCTGAACAGGAAATTTGATCTGATCCTGTGTATCTGTGATTCGATCAATTATCTGTATGAGGATGAACTCGATAACTTCTTTGCGTGCGCTTATGAACATCTGAATGACAAGGGACGTTTGATCTTTGATATGCATCATGAAAAAAGACTTGAAGAATTCAAGGAACAGTATATCGAAGAAGGATATGTTTCAGATACGCCTTATCAGTGGACGATACAGGCAGATGAATTTGAAAGAACGATTAATGAACATTTCACCTTTTACACCAAAGACGGCATGATCCAGGAAAATCATGCGCAGAATGTTTTTGATCCGAAGATCGTAAAAGAAA
This sequence comes from Erysipelotrichaceae bacterium, assembly GCA_017432545.1. Taxonomy (GTDB): domain Bacteria; phylum Bacillota_I; class Bacilli_A; order Erysipelotrichales; family Erysipelotrichaceae; genus Colivicinus. The sequence continues at coordinate 18,378 of JAFRJA010000060.1, read as the reverse complement.
AGATGGAAAAATTCTTTGAGGTCGAAATGTTTAAAGATTTTGTGGAAGATGAAAAGATACTGACAGTGGGGTACAGGAAATGATAGTTGTATCATGTACTGTGGAAAAAGAAAGAGATGAATTAATGATACTGATCTATGAGACAAAGATCAGAAAGGATGCGGATATAGATTTTCACAATGAAGTTTAAAGAAACGACTGCTGAAAGAGGTTTAAATGAAGAAGTGGTATAAAGAATCATATTTTGACCGTAAAAACTGGATTCTGGAGAATTTTGACAAGCTTGGTTTAAACAGTGATGAAACACTGCTGATACTGCTGATCGAATTATGCAAAATTAACCGGAAAGCTGTTACTTATGATTATCTGTGTCAGAAACTCAACGCAGATCCCAAACAGATCGATAAAATCATCGCTTCACTGGTTGCTAAGCACTATCTGAAGCTGTCTACCAATTCCAAAGGTCTGATCTTTGATATTGATTCGATTTTCGAATTCGATCCGGAGCGGTATGAGATCGCGGAAAACAAAGATCTCTATGATATGGTAGCTGATGTTTTCGGTAAGCCTTTATCACCAAGTGAATTACAGAAAATGAATGAACTGATCGATGAGTATTCTCAAAAAGCTTTTATCGAAGCTCTGAGGATCGCAGAAGCCAAACGTAAATTAAAGATGGCTTATATTGAAGGAATTCTGAGAAATGAAAAAAGCTGATTTCATTATTACTGAACTGGATAAGCTTTTTCCCGATGCCCATTGCGAGTTAGTTCATCAATCAAATTTTGAATTACTGATCGCTGTCGTCTTATCAGCTCAGACCACTGATGAAAGAGTCAATTCAGTTACGCCTGTTTTATTCAGAAAGTATTCAGATGCCAGGAAACTTAGTAAAGCCAAACTGAGTGATGTTGAAAAGATCATCAAACCGATCGGTCTTTATCACAACAAAGCAATAAACATAATCAAGATTGCGGAAAAACTGGTTTCTGATTTTGATGGTGATGTTCCTGAGAAAAGAGAAGAACTTGAGAGCTTACCGGGTGTCGGTAGAAAAAGCGCCAATGTCGTATTGAACAACTGCTTTGAGGTGCCGACTTTTGCGGTCGATACGCATGTGAGCAGAGTTTCAAAAAGACTGGGTATCGCTGATGAAGAAGATGAGGTAAATGAGATAGAAAGAAAACTGATGAGGTTTTTCCCTGAAGATAAATGGGGGAAACTGCATCATCAGTTTATTTTCTTTGGTCGCTATAAATGTAAAGCTAAAAATCCCGACTGTTCAGATTGTCCTTTTAAAAAGATCTGTACCTATTTGGCATGATAGAGTTTCTTGGTCTGATAGATCGGATCCATCGTCAGATGCATGCCTAATTTCTTGAAGACATTCACATCGACTTCGGAGAGGATGACAGATGAATGAACATCGCATCCTTCGAGTTTTTCTAATGCTTTTAAGGCACGATCGCAGATATCCGAAGTTATAGAGTCGACAGCTAAAGCGATCAATACTTCATCGGTATGTAATCTTGGGTTATGACCCTTGAGATATTTTGTCTTGAGTTCCTGGATCGGCTGTAAGACCTTTTCGGAAAGCAGGTTGATATCCGGGATATCGCCGGCGATCTTGGCCGCATTGAGCAAAGCTGCTGAAGCGGCGCCCATCAGTTTGGAAGTTTTGCCGGTAATGATCTGACCGTTATATTCGATCGCAACCGCCGGAGCCTTGGTCTTGTTGGCCAGCTCATTGGCTTTAACGGCGACGAGACGATCATCCTTGGTGACACCGACCTTGTTCATGATGGTATCGAGTTTGAATAATACTTCTTCCGGCAGGATATCTCTTCTGACAGCGATCTCCGTATCGTAATATCTTCTGATGATCTCGTCTTTGGCTGCCTGCCGGCAGACTTCATCATCGCTGATACAATAGCCGACCATGTTTACACCCATATCGGTAGGTGATTTATAGATCTGTTTGCCCATGATCTTTTTAAGTAGGTCATTAAGGACAGGGAATACTTCAACATCACGATTGTAGTTGACCGCGATCGAATTATAGGCTTCCAAATGGAACGGGTCGATCATATTGACATCGGAAAGATCAACGGTCGCTGCTTCATAGGCCAGGTTGACCGGATGATTAAGTGGCAGATTCCAGATTGGGAAGGTCTCGAATTTCGCATATCCTGATTTCAGACCACGGTTGTGGTCATGATACATCTGTGAAAGACAGGTCGCCATTTTGCCTGAACCAGGTCCTGGCGCTGTGACGACGATGATCTCTTTAGTAGTTTCAAGGTATTCGTTTCGGCCGAATCCGTTATCCGAAAGGATCAGATCGATATTATTGGGATAATTTTCGATCGCATAGTGATATGCGACTTTTATTTTTGATTTTTCGAGATTTTTTCTTAATCTGATCGCTTCGATCTGTTTATTGAAATGGGTAATGACGACACCACCGATGTTTAATTCTACCGCTTCAAAAGAATCGATCAGCCTTAACAGATCCTGAGAATAGGTGATACCCAAATCAGAACGCATCTTATTCTTTTCAATATCATTCGCATTGATAACCAAGACCATTTCCACCTTGTCTTTAAGATTAAGAAGCATCTTAATCTTGGAATCAGGTTCAAAGCCCGGAAGGACACGGGAGGCATGGTTGTCATCAAAGAGCTTGCCGCCGAATTCCAGATAGAGTTTATTGAATCTGGAGACTCTTTTGCGGATATTCTGGGACTGCATTTTGATGTATTTTGCGTTATCAAATCCGATTTTTTTCATACTTCATAAGTATATAACAAAACCATTGGGAATTTGGTGAGAAAATTTATCTTTTTTGGTGCTTTTCTGTTCACGGTTAGCCTTTACTAACTATCATGTAAACATGGTATAATTTCAGTGTATGGAAGTCATGAAAGTGTTTTCATGATTTTACTATGTAAGCGAGTGATAGGAGGGTAAAGCTAATGGCTCATTTACAAGAAGCGGCTGTTAAACAGATCACAGAGATCTGTGATCGTTACAAAGACGAAGAAACTCCACTTATGATGATCCTTTCCGACATTCAGAAGGAATATGGTTACATTCCTTTGGAAGTTCAGGAACTGGTATCTGAAAAGACCGGCATTTCCGTTGCCGAGATCTACGGTGTAGTTACTTTCTATTCATTCTTTTCTTTAAAGCCGAAAGGAAAGTATGTAGTTGGCTGCTGTTTAGGTACGGCATGTTATGTCAAGGGGGCACAGCAGGTCATCGATAAGTTCTCAGAATTGCTGGGTATCAAACCGGGTGAAACTTCTGAAGACGGATTGTTCACGCTGGATGCTTTAAGATGCATTGGTGCATGTGGTATTGCTCCGGCAGTTCAGATCAACGGCACTGTTTATCCAAAGATGTCAGTTGATCAGGTCGCTCCTTTGATCACCAAATACAAAGACGGAGGTGTTGCATAATGTCTGAATTAATCCGCACTTTTGAACAGTTAGAAGAAAAACAGGCTCTGTGTACCAAATGTCTCGAAGAGAAGTTTGCCGGCAACGACAACAAGCGTCATATCGTATTATGCGGTGGTACAGGCTGCCTTTCTTCTCATTCAGCTGAGATCAGAGAAAAATTTGTTGAAGTAATCAAGGCTGAAGGCCTTGAGGATAAAGTCACTGTAAATCAGGTCGGCTGCTTCGGTTTCTGCTCTCAGGGTCCGTTTGTTAAGATCTATCCTGAAGATACGCTCTACAAGATGGTCACGATGGAAGATGTTGAAGAGATCGTCGAAAAGGATCTCAAGAACAATGAGATCGTAGACAGACTTCTTTATGTCGATCCACAGACCAAACAGAAGGTCGCTAAACAGGATGATATCGAATTCTACAAGAAACAGTTACGTATCGCTTTACACGGTTGCGGTACGATCGATCCGGAAAACATTGAAGAAGCTTTAGGTGCCGGCGCTTTTGTCGGTCTGGCCAAGGCTTTAAAGATGGATCGCAAAGCCGTAATCGAGGAAGTGCTTAATTCCGGTTTACGTGGCCGTGGTGGCGCAGGCTTCCCGACCGGTCGTAAATGGTCATTTGTCCCGGATGTTGAAGGTCCTAAATATCTCGTATGTAACGGTGATGAAGGTGACCCGGGCGCATTCATGGACAGATCCATTCTTGAAGGTAATCCATTCGCCGTTATCGAAGGTATGATGATCGGCGGTTACGCTATCGGTGCGCAGAACGGTTACTTCTATGTCCGTGCTGAATATCCGATCGCGGTCAGCAGATTACGTCTGGCTATCAAAGCTATGGAAGAAGTCGGTTTACTCGGCGACAATATCCTGGGTACTGATTTCTCATTCCGTGTTCATATCCGTTTAGGTGCCGGTGCTTTCGTCTGCGGTGAAGAAACAGCTCTGTTAAACTCCATCGAAGGCAAGCGTGGTATGCCTAGACCTAGACCACCATTCCCGGCTGTCAAAGGTCTCTGGGGCTGCCCGACCTGTGTCAACAACGTTGAAACACTCGCAACGGTTCCTTATATCTTAAGAGAAGGTGCTGACAAGTTCGCAGCTATCGGTACTGAAAAATCTAAGGGTACCAAGGTCTTCGCACTTGGTGGCAAGATCAACAATGTCGGTCTTGTTGAAGTTCCGATGGGCACTACTCTGAAAGAACTGATCTATGATGTCGGTGGCGGTATCCCTAATGGCAAGAAGTTCAAGGCTATCCAGACCGGTGGTCCTTCAGGCGGCTGTTTAACGGAAGCTAACCTTGATACACCGATCGACTACGATAACCTGATCGCAGCCGGTTCAATGATGGGTTCCGGTGGTGCGATCGTCATGGATGAAGACAACTGTATGGTCGATGTCGCTAAGTTCTATATGGAATTCATTTGCGATGAGTCATGCGGTAAATGTTCACCATGCCGTATTGGTACCAAGAGAATGCTGGAGATTTTGACCAGAATCACTGAAGGCAAGGGTACAAGAGATGACCTCACAGCTTTGCAAGAACTGGCCAACAACGTTAAGACCAATTCCCTCTGTGGACTTGGTCAGACAGCTCCGAACCCGATCCTTTCCACAATGGCTTCCTTCATGGATGAATATATCGCACATATCGACGACAAGAAGTGTCCGGCTCATGTATGTAAGAACCTGATGATCTATGTCATCGACAAGGATAAGTGCTTCGGCTGCCAGATGTGTGCTAAGGGCTGTCCGGCTGATGCGATTCATCATATTACTCCTCAATACATTGCTCCGGGTAAGAAGTTACCGGCTATGTATATCGATACTGACAAGTGTGTTAAGTGTGGTGCTTGTATTGCGACATGTAAGTTTGGCGCAATCTCTAAACAATAGGAGGCTAAAAAGATGGAATTAATCAATATCAATATTGAAGGTCAGCCTTATCAGGTCGAAAAGGGTCTGACAATATTGGAAGCTGCCAAGAAGTGCGGCTACGATATCCCTTCACTCTGTGCTTATAACCATGGTGAATGTTCTTTGGCTTCCTGCCGTGTCTGCTTGGTAGAAGCGCAAGAAGGTAAAGGACCTTATAAACTGGTTGCTTCCTGTGTTTATCCGGTTTCTGAAGGCATGAATGTTACGATCTCTTCACCAAAGGCAACTGCGGCCAGAAGAACATCTGTTGAACTTCTGCTTTCTAACCACAACCGCAACTGTCAGGAATGTGACAAGAACGGCAAATGTGAACTTCTGCATGTAGCTAAGCTTACAGGTGCCAGAGAAAACATGTATGAAGGTGCCAAGACTGAGACGACTGTCGATATGCTTACACCTTCGATCAAACGCGATACTTCAAAATGTATCCTGTGCGGCAGATGTATCGCCCGCTGCGGAAGTGCACATGGTCTATCTGTCTTAGGCTTTGAAAGACGTGGTTTCAATACGATCGTCGCTCCGGCTGAAAACAGATCATTCAAGAACTCTCCATGTATCCTCTGCGGTCAGTGTACAACCGTCTGTCCGACCGGTGCTTTAATGGAAGTTTCTGAGATCGACAAAGTCGATGAAGCCTTCAAGGCCGGCAAACATGTCGTTGTGCAAGTCGCTCCGGCTGTCAGAGCTTCTTTAGGTGAAGAATTCGGCATGAAGATTGGTACACCTGTTACCGGCAAGATGATCGCCGCTTTAAGAAGACTCGGCTTTGAAAGATGCTATGACGTCAACTTCGGTGCTGACCTTACCATCATGGAAGAAGGTACCGAATTGCTGCACAGACTGACTGAAGGCGGCACTTTACCGATGATCACTTCCTGCTCACCGGGCTGGGTCAACTACGCAGAATACTACTATGGCGATCTGCTCGACCATCTTTCATCCTGCAAGTCTCCACACCAGATGCAGGGTGCTATCATCAAGTCTTACTGGTCACAGCAGAAAGGCTACGATCCTAAGGATGTCTTCGTAGTTTCGATCATGCCATGTACGGCCAAGAAGTTTGAAAAAGATCGTCCGGAAATGGAAGTTGACGGTATCAGAGATGTCGATGCCGTATTGACGACCAGAGAACTGGGCAAGCTGATCAAGCGTTCAGGTATCAACTTCAACAAGCTGCCTGATGAAGAATGGGATCAGGACATCATGGGTGAATACTCAGGTGCCGGTGTCATCTTCGGTGTAACTGGTGGTGTTATGGAAGCTGCTTTGCGTACTGTATACTACAAGCTGACTGGTTCTGAATACGGCAAGATCGAATTCACTGAGGTCAGAGGTCATGATGCCGGTATCAGAGAAGCTGCTATCGATATCAACGGTACAGTAGTCAACGTCGCTATCGCTTCCGGTATGAAATCTGCCAAGGTCTTACTCGATGAGATCAGAGAAGGCAAGTCCAAATATCAGTTCATTGAGATTATGGGCTGCCCAGGCGGATGCATCAATGGCGGTGGTCAGTCATATGTCAAACCATGCTTCTTACCTGAAGAAGATGATGATATCCTCGATACTTACAAGGAAAAGAGAGCCAAAGCTCTGTACAGCGAAGATGAAAGACAGGTTATCCGTCAGTCTCACAACAATACACAGATCCAGGAACTCTACGAGAAGTATTTAGGAGAACCTAATTCTCATAAAGCTCACGAACTCTTACATACTACTTACAATAAGAATCGTGAAAGATTCGACTAAGCAAGACTAAAAAATTCAGAAAAGGGGCTGTCCGAAAAAACCTTGATTATTCAGGACTTTGGACCAGCTCCTTTTTTCTTTCCAACAGACGGGATAATAGATTATTAAATTGTTGCATTTTGAGTTTTCCGATATTATTTTTCTTTGTACTCAGTGTATGATTAAGAAGTAGATTGTGAAGACGAAGATGGAAAACAGCTTTGAATATAAATTTATGTAAAGGAGAGATAATGAAAATCGGAATAGTTATAGCAATCGAAAGGGAACTGCAGTCATTCCTTGAAAGCAATTATGAGATCGAAACACTTAATGACGGGTGTTTCACCTGTTTCAGGACGCTTGTTAACAACAACGAAGTATATGCAATCAGATCCAGATGGGGACTGATCGATGCGGCGATGGCCACTCAGTATCTGATTACCAGATATAATACGGAGATCATACTGAATTTCGGGGTCACGGGAGCTCTGGATCCGGCTCTCAAGGTATCTGATCTTTTCTATGTCAGTAAGTGCATGAACTTTGATTTCGATACTTCCAGTATCGATAATGTGGTTAAGCATCAGTACGGAGATATGGACGATGAGTTCATTCATCTGGATCAGGGTCTGATCGATCTGCTCAAATCTGTCTATCCTAACATCAAAGAAGCTGTCGATGCTTCAGGCGATTTATTTGTGGACAGGAAGAAAGACAAGGAAGATCGTTTCAACTGCGGATGCAACATCTGTGACATGGAGATCGCGGCAATTGCCAGAGTCTGTTTCCTGAACAAGGTGAAATGTCTATCGATAAAATGCATATCCGATGAGTATGAGGGTGACGGAAGCGATTTCGAAAAGAACGTGCGTTTTTCAGCTGATAAGGCCTTCAGACTGATCGATAAACTGCTGAATACGATTCACTAATAGAAATAAACTGGATGATAAAAAGAAATATGCGCAATCGGTAATATATTCTGGGCCCCTGGATATTTATTCGGCAACGGTTTTCTCTCTGTATTTACTGTGTATTATCTTTTTTGTCTGTATCGATTGAATTAGTTAAAACAAAATTGCGGTTATAAATAATTTAGAAGCAGGATTGATGATCATATTCGGTATTGCCATAGAAGGATGCAACCTTCATCACAGCTAGCTGGGCATTGTCAACAGTCGGGTTGCTGACATCTTTTTAGGCTTCTAGAAACAAGAACTCTTGGCTTGCTTACCTAAAAAGTTCATGAAGTGAAATGCCCGTATAGATACTCTTTGTTCTTATAAAGCAAAATAAAAGCACCTCACGGTGCTGATATCTTAACCTAATGTCGCTATTTCTTTAGCTAAACGAGCTTTCTGTCTGGAAACATAGTTTTTATGTTTTAAACGGCTAGTTGCAGCTTTATCCAGAAGAGAATTAGCGTGGTTGAATGCTTTAACGGCTGTTTCTTTGTCACCTGCAGCTATCGCAGCACGAACTTTCTTCATGGCTGTCTTTAACTGAGATTTCTCGGCAGAGTTCTTTAAGTTTGCCTTGGCATTGGTTAATGCTCTCTTCTTTTGGGACTTGATATTTGCCATAGTTCCTCCTTACCTTTTTTACGCTATTTAATTATAGGGAAATCAACTGGAAAATGCAATAAATACTTGCTAATATTATGGATATGAACGCATATAAACAGCGTATAGTTTTCATGGGTACACCAAAGTTTGCCGCCGACATCCTGGGTGGTCTTTTTGCTGATGGCTACAACATCGTAGCTGTCGTTACCCAACCCGATAAGGAATTCGGCCGCAAGAAGCAGTTAAAGGCTTCGGAAGTCAAAATGAAGGCTATGGAGCTGGGAATTCCGGTTCTGACACCGGCTAAGATCAGAAAAGAATATGCTGAAGTTTTAAGTTACGAACCTGATCTCATCATCACTTCAGCTTATGGACAGATCATTCCATCTGAGATACTGGAATACCCGAAATATAAATGTATCAATACTCACGGTTCTTTACTTCCTTTGTATAGGGGTGGTGCTCCAATTCAAAGATCCATAATTAACGGTGATAAGCAGACCGGTATTACCATCATGTATATGAACGAGAAGATGGATGAAGGAGATATCCTCTATCAGAAAGCTATCGATATCGATATCCATGATACTTCCGCTGATATGTTCAATAAGCTGAGTGTTCTGGCTTTAGAGATGTTAAGAGAGTTTCTACCTAAACTCTTTGCGGGTGATATCGATCCGATTAAACAGGATAATGATAAGGCTACCTATGCCTATAATCTGGAAAAAGAACTTGAACACATCGATTTCAACGATGATGTTTTGAATGTATATAATCACATCCGCGGATTGTTGGATAATCCGGGGGCCTATGTCTATATAAAAGACAAGAAATATAAGATGGAAAAGGTCTTCTTCGAATATGCGGAAAACACAGACTCATCTACTTTCAAAGGACTAGAGAATGATTATCTGCGTTTTGATACACAAAACGGTTATATCAAGGTCTATGAGATCAAACCGGAAGGCAAAAATTCAATGAATGCGAAGGCTTTCTATAACGGAACCGGAAGAAACCTGGTGGGAGAAAAACTTGGATAGAGATAAGATCAGGAATTTTTCCATCATTGCTCATATCGACCATGGCAAGTCTACTTTGGCAGACCGCATTTTGGAATTGACCGAAACAGTTTCCAAAAGAGAGATGCAGGATCAGATCCTTGATTCACTCGATCTGGAAAGAGAAAGAGGGATCACGATCAAGCTCAACGTCGTACAGCTCAAATATCACGCCAAAGACGGCAATGATTATATCTTTCATCTGATCGATACACCCGGACATGTCGACTTTTCCTATGAAGTATCGCGTTCTTTAGCGGCTTGTGATGGCGCTATTTTAGTAGTCGATGCTTCTCAGGGTATCGAAGCTCAGACCCTGGCCAATACTTATCTGGCTCTGGATAATGATCTGGAGATCCTGCCGGTAATCAATAAGATCGATCTGCCAAGTGCGGATATCGAGCTCACCAAAAAAGAGATCGAAGATGTTATAGGACTTGACTGTTCCAATGCCCCATGCATATCTGCGAAAACAGGCCTGAATGTCGAAGATGTTTTAGAGGGAATCGTTAAATATTTACCTGCTCCTAGTGGAGATATCAATAAGCCATTAAAGGCTTTAGTCTTTGATTCCTATTATGATTCCTATCGCGGAGTCGTCGTTTTTGTCTGCCTTAAAGACGGTGAAGTCAAGGTCGGTGATCATATCAGGTTCATGCAGGCAGAAGCGGATTATGAAGTTACTGAAGTGGGAGTCAAGACACCGAATGAGATGAAGAAAGATAATCTGGTGGCAGGTGAAGTTGGTTATCTTTGCGCTTCGATCAAATCGATCAAAGATATCCATATCGGTGATACGGTCACTTTAAAAGACAATCCTTGTTCAGAAGCTTTACCGGGATATCGCAAGATGAATCCGATGGTCTATTGCGGTATGTATCCGACTGACAACAATAAATACAATGACTTGAGAGATGCATTGGAAAAACTGCAGTTAAATGATTCAAGTCTGACTTTTGAAGCTGAATCATCCAAGGCTTTGGGATTCGGTTTCCGTCTTGGTTTCTTAGGTCTTTTACATATGGAAGTAGTACAGGAGAGACTTGAAAGAGAATACAATCTCAATCTGATCGCTACGGCCCCATCTGTTATCTATAAAGTTACTTTGACTGATGGAACAGTCAAGTATATCGATAATCCTTCTCTGATGCCTGATTCTAATATCATCGAATTCATCGAAGAACCGTATGTTAGAGCTTCCATCATGGTTCCTAATGAATATATCGGTCCGATCATGCAGCTGTCACAAGATAAGCGCGGTATCTACAAGGATATGATCTATATCGATGAAAACCGAAATCAGCTGGTCTATGAGATGCCTTTATCCGAGATCATTTTTGAGTACTTCGATAAACTGAAATCTGTTTCAAGAGGCTATGCCTCATTGGATTATGAAATAATCGGTTATCACAAATCCAATCTGGTCAAGATGGATATTCTGATCAATGGAGAGATCATAGATGCTTTAAGTATTATAGTGCACAGAGATTTTGCCTACAGCCGAGGACAGGCTATTACGGTCAAACTTAAAGAAATATTACCTAAGCAGCAGTTTGAGATCCCGATCCAGGCCGCGATCGGTAATAAGGTACTGGCCCGTACCAATATCAAGTCATTGCGTAAAGATGTTTTGGCTAAGTGTTATGGTGGCGATATCTCACGTAAGAAAAGCTCTTAGAGAAACAGAAAGAGGGCAAGAAGCGCATGAAGGCGGTAGGAAGTGTAGAAATACCGCAGGAAGCTTTCATGGCTGTACTGGCTTTAGATGACGACAAGAATTAAACATCTCTATATCCATGTGCCTTTCTGCAATGGCATCTGTTACTATTGCGATTTTGCGCGCCGGATTTATGATGAAAAACTGGCTGATAAGTGGCTTGATCGTTTGGAAAGAGAAATTGAAGAAAACTGTCACGATCAGTATGAGACGATTTATATTGGCGGCGGTACGCCTTCATGTCTGAGTTTAAAACAGAGCGAAAGACTTTTAAGATTTATTTATCCTTATGCTTCCAAGGCCATAGAATATACCATTGAAGCCAATCCCGAATCATTAGATTCTGGCAAGATCAGCCTTTATAAACAATACGGTGTAAACAGAATATCATTAGGTGTTCAATCAAGCAATGATATTCTTTTAAAAACGCTCAACAGGGCTCATGATTTTAACACGGTTAAAAACAAGATCAGATTATTAAAAGATAATAGTTTAACCAACATCAGTATCGATCTGATGTATTCATTACCGGGACAGGATATGGATATTCTGAAGAATACCCTTGAAGATATCCTTAAACTCGATGTGCCACATCTTTCTTTGTATTCTCTGACTATTGAAGAGAATTCGGTTTTCGGTAAAAAAGGGATTAGCAGTCTTGATGAAGACGTTGAAGCTGATATGTATGAACTTATTGATAAGGTTTTAAATGATAACGGTTATATCCATTATGAAGTTTCCAATTTCGCCAAAAAGGACTATGAATCGAAACATAATATGGGCTATTGGAAATATGAGGATTTTCTCGGTCTGTCTGTCGGGGCTTCAGGAAAGATGGGTAATAACCGCTATACAAATACCCGTGATCTGAATACATATCTTAGTTCCGATAATATCCGTATTGAAAATCTCTATCTTGATAAGAAAGAGATGATGTTCGAAAACATCATGATGTCTTTAAGGACGATATACGGTCTGAATATTAAGGAATTTGAAGAAAAATACGGTGTAAATATAAGAGAAACATATAAAAAAGGCTTGAAAAATCGATATATCATAATTAAAGATGATCACCTAATCTGTGATAATCCGGAAGTCCTGAATAACGTACTTCTGGACTTCATGGATTGAGTTTTTGATTTTCACAATTTTCACAATTTGTTCACATAAAGCGTTTACATTTCATTTTCAGGGCATTAAAATATTAATAGTGAAAACGTTGTCTTGTTTAAGCAGATTATAGGAATTTATATCATTTTTATAAAAAGCTTTTTGCCTGGCATTTGTTTTCTACTGAAGGGAGAAAAAATGAAAAAACTTTTAAAAAGCAGTATCGTCTTCATGCTTATCACTATGATGCTGTGTGCTGCCGGCTGTGCTAAAGGCGGCGACAACGGCGGTGGTAATGAAGGTGATTCTGCAACTTATGACATTACCGTATGGGTTTCCGAAGTTGATGGTGTGGCTGATCTGACTAAAGAACAGATCGAAAGATTCAATGCTGAAAACGAAGATATCACTATCAACGCTACGATCGAAGGTATCTCTGAGTCTGAAGCTGCTACCCAGATGATCACTGATGTTGAATCAGGACCGGATGTATACTGCTTTGCTCAGGACCAGCTGGCTCGTTTAGTCCAGGCCGGTGGTTTAAACGTTCTTGGTGAAGGTGCTTCCCAGACCGTTAAAGACAACAATGATACCGGAGCTGTTAATGCTGCAACTGTTGATGGCAAGCTGTACTGCTATCCATTGACTTCTGATAACGGCTATTTCATGTACTATGACAAGTCTGTCATCTCTGAAGACATGGTTGATGATCTGGCTACCTTAGTTAAAGCCTGTGAAGATGCCAACAAATTCTTCTCAATGGAATACAAGACTTCTGCCTGGTACAATGCCGCTTTCTTCTTTGGCACAGGCTGCAAATCTGACTGGAAGACTGATTCTGAAGGTAAATTCGTATCTGTAGATGATACATTCAATTCACCTGAAGGTCTCGCTGCCATGAAAGGTATGGAGATCTTAGCTAAGTCTAAGGCTGCCAACTCTTCTTCTGATGGCGCTGACTTCTCTAAAGGTTCTGCTGTTGTCGTAACCGGTACTTGGGCTCTTAATGATATCAAGACCATTCTTGGTGACAACATGGGTGTTGCTGATCTGCCTAGCTTCACAGTTGACGGTCAGACTTATCACTTAGGTTCATTCTCAGGCAACAAGCTGATGGGTGTTAAACCTCAGACTGATGCTGCCAAGGCTTCTGCATTACAGAGACTTGCTATGTATCTGACTGGTGAAGAGTGCCAGATGGAAAGATTCAACAAGTTCGGTTGGGGCCCTTCCAACAAGGCTGCTCAGGCTACTGATGCTGTCAAATCTGATCCGACTCTGGTTGCTTTAGCTGCTCAGAACGCATACGCTACTCCACAGGGCCAGATCCATGGTTCATGGTGGGATATCGCCAAGGTTTTAGGTACAGTTGCTGAAGAAGCTACTTCTGATGATGATCTGCAGGCTGGTCTTGATGCTTACAAAGCTGCTATCGATGCTCTGTTCTCATTAGACGGTTATGTATTTGTCGGTGCTTGGAACGAATGGAACAATGCCGATACTGAAAAGGCTGTTATGACTCAGGATGGCGAAAACATCTCTATCACTTTAGATGTTCCTGAATCTGATTACATGGGTGGCCGTATTGTTGCTGCCGGTACTTGGGACAATGATATGGGTTGCCAGCAGGTTACAGATGGTGCTGATCTGATTCAGCCGTATGATGCTGCTTCTAATCCAGATAACAACATCGTCTTCTTGGCTGCAGGTAACTACACTGTAAGTGCTAACCTTTCCAGCAAGGAAATCAAGATCGTCAAGAACTAATCTGATCTTGTTTAATTCAAAAGGCAGACTTTTAAAATGAGTCTGCCTTTCTTTTCTTTATTTATTTTTTGAGGGGATTAAGGTCTATGGAAAAGACAAATAATTCAACTAACATCAGTTTATTCGATGATATCAGTGATCTTGATCTTTTGAAATTGACTAAGTTTCAGACCTTCCTTTATAAGATTATCCATTTCTTTAAAGCGATCCCAAAGTTTTTTGTGGATCTGTTTGGATATATTTTCAATTTTATAAAGGGATTTTTTGTCTGGCTTAAAGATGATATTACTGATATTGTCAGAACTTTCAAGGAGGGAGATTTTAAGACCAAACTTTCATTCCTGATCATGGGCTTTGGTTCAATTACGCGTGGTCAGTATTTAAGAGGTCTTCTTTTCTTACTGTTTGAAATCGTATTTTTCGTCTATATGTTTACAGCCGGTTTCCACTGGCTGGGCAAACTGCCTACTTTAGGCACGCAAGCTCCGGGTATGGCTTATGACCCGAAACTTGATACCTATGTCAGGGTCGAAGGTGATGATTCATTCAAATGCCTGCTTTATGGCGTTCTGACGATCCTGTTCATTTTGGCTTTCATCTATACCTGGAGGCTCAATGTCAAACAGAATCAGATCTCGGAAATGCTTATAAAGGAAGGCAAGAAGCTTAAATCGACCAAGGATGATATGGCATCTTTGCTGGATGAGGATTTCCACAAGACATTACTGGCTTTGCCTTTATTAGGTATCTTCTTCTTTACAGTCTTGCCGATCATCTTCATGATCTTGGTTGCTTTTACCAACTATGACGGTGCACATGATGGTTATTCAAATCTGTTTACCTGGGTCGGTCTGGACAACTTCAATTCATTGCTGAATCTCAATCTTGGTGCCAACAATCTGTCCGTGGCTTTCGGTGAGATATTGTCATGGACGATAATTTGGGCCATCTTTGCGACTTTCACCAACTACTTCTTAGGCATGTTTGTGGCGATCATGATAAATAAGAAGGGTATCAAGTTCAAGAAATTATGGCGTGGCATATTGGTTCTTACCAGTGCTGTTCCGCAGTTTATTTCTTTGCTGTATGTATCCAAGATGTTTGCGGCTAATGGTCTGGTCAATGGTATGTTGCTTAATGCCGGGATCATTTCCGATCTGAGTCATATCATCAGATTCTGGGAAGATTCAACTTTAGCCCGAATCATGGTCATCGTGATCAACATCTGGGTTGGTGTTCCTTATCTGATGCTGATCGTTACCGGTATTCTGATGAATATTCCGGCTGATCTTTATGAATCAGCGAGGATCGACGGCGCAAATGCCGTGCAGCAGTTCTTCAAGATCACTTTGCCTTATATGCTGTTTGTCACAGGTCCGTATCTTTTGACCAGTTTCATCGGCAATATCAATAACTTCAACGTTATCTATCTTTTGACTGCCGGTGGTCCGGATAATCCGAAACTTCTGACCAGTGCGGGTTCTGCCGGTGATACAGACCTCTTGATCACTTGGCTGTTCAAGATTACGACCGGTGCAGAAAGCAAGTATTATCTTGCTTCCGTTATCGGTATCATGATCTTCGTCTTTGTATCGTTCTTAGCTCTTGTAGTCTATAATGCGATTCCTTCAACCAGAAATGAGGAGGATTATTCATAATGTCAGAAATAAGCAAGAAACACATGGGCTTAAAGGCCAAGGAAAGGCTTTCCAATACGATCATCTACATCATTCTGATCATTATGAGTATCGTATGGCTGATTCCTTTCATTTTCCTGGTCTTTGAATCACTCAGAGTTGAAACAACCAATCAGGTCGGTTATGTTATTCCGAAAGTATTCGGTTTGGATAACTACATCAATCTGTTTACCAAGACGGATTTCCCGATCTGGTTCAAAAATACGTTTATTATCGGTTTATTCGCTTCTCTGATTCAGACGATCATTGTCTTAAGCATGTCCTACACTTTATCCAGACTGCGTTTCAAGGGTCGTAAGACACTGATGAACATCATGCTGGTGCTGGGCTTCTTCCCGGGCTTTCTTTCGATGATCATCCTTTATAAGGTTTTGAGCTGGTTCAATCTGACTGGCGCTAATTCCGTTCCGGGTCTGATCCTTGTCTATGTCGCAAGTTCAGGCATGGGCTATTATGTCTCAAAAGGTTTCTTTGATACGATCTCAAGATCTCTTGATGAAGCAGCCCGTGTTGATGGTGCAACCAGATTCCAGGTCTTCACCAAGATCATCATGCCGCTATCAAAACCGATCGTCATCTATACGATCCTGACGGCTTTCATGGCTCCTTGGGGCGACTTCATGTTTGCGAAATACATCTCGCATGCGACCAGTGCTGGTATGAACGTAGCTGTCGGTCTGCAGTATCTGATTTCCACGCCTTCCAATCTGGCGGCAAATTATACACTGTTCTGTGCCGGTGGTGTTGTTGTAGCGATCCCGATTACAATCTTGTTCATGGCTTTACAGAGATACTATGTTGAAGGTGTAACCGGTGGTGCAGTGAAAGGATAATAATTATGGCAAGTGTAAAATTAACCAATGTTAAAAAAGTATATGACAATAAAGTTGAGGTAGTTCACGATTTCAATCTTGATATTGCCGATAAGGAATTTATCGTTTTCGTCGGACCTTCAGGATGTGGTAAATCTACTACTTTAAGAATGATCGCAGGTTTGGAAGAGATCACTGCCGGTACGATCGAGATCGACGGTGTTGTGGTCAATGATCTGCAGCCGAAAGACCGTGATATTTCCATGGTTTTCCAGAACTATGCTCTGTATCCGCATCTGACTGTCTTTGAAAATATAGCTTTCCCGTTGCGTTTACAGAAAACTCCGCAGGAAGAAGTATTCAAGAAGGTTACCGAAGTATCTGATATCTTGGGTATTACCGAATATCTCAACCGTAAACCACGTGCTTTGTCCGGTGGTCAGAGACAGCGTGTTGCGATCGGCCGTGCTATGGTACGTAATCCTAAGGTCTTCTTAATGGATGAACCTCTTTCCAATCTTGACGCTAAACTGCGTAACCAGATGAGAGCGGAGATCATTCTTTTGAGAAAGAGGATCGATACGACTTTCGTCTATGTTACTCACGACCAGACTGAAGCTATGACTTTAGGTGATCGTATCGTCATCATGAAAGACGGTTATATCATGCAGGTAGGTACACCTGATGAAGTATTCGATATGCCGAAGAATCTGTTTGTTGCGGAATTCATCGGTGCTCCGAAGATGAATACTTTCAAGACCAACCTGATCAAGGAAAATGGTGAATACTATGTCACCCCGTTTGGTGCTAAGCTCAAAGTTGACGGTTTCAAGGGTGAAGAACTCAAGAAACGCAATATCGAACCGCAGGAGATCATCCTCGGTGTCAGACCTGAACATATGCTTTTAGGCAAGGATCAGGACAACGATATCGATGCCAAGATCCTGGTCAACGAAATGATGGGCTCAGAACTGCATCTGCATGTTGTAACCAGAGACAACACTGAACTGATCGTCAGAGTTCCAACGGCTGATCTGTCTCATGAAGAAAGAGCCAAACTGACAAATGGTCATGATTTCCATATTACCTTCAAGGGTAATGTCATGAACTTCTTCGACGTCAATACCGAAGAAAACTTACTGAACTAAAGCAAAGGGGAGATCGATTCTCCCCTTGATTATTATTTTAGTAATACCGAAGTATATGGCCCGACTCTCAGTCGGCCATCTTTTAATTCTGCATCATTTAGTCCGATATAGTCGATCAGTTCATTGAACATCTTGGCTTCAATCGAGATCTCTTCCGTGGAATTGTTATGGATAAGATATGTCGTTTCACCTTTATAGGTGATTGCAAAACCACCGAGATTTTTCTGATTCAAATTGTAGCGTTTATACCCCCGGAACCACAAAGATTCTGCAGGTCTGCTCCAATGACAAAGCGCTGACTCAGGTGACAATCCCCGAGGGCGTCACCGCCATCGACTCGCTGGCGTTCTACGGGTGCTCCGCTCTCACGGGCGTCATCCT
>JAFRJA010000059.1 GCA_017432545.1 Erysipelotrichaceae bacterium | reverse complement strand
TATCCCATCAGCTGCATCTTCATTATCACTCATGTGACAGAAAGTGAAAGAGTAAAATCAAACGGAAGAAAGTGAAAGACAGAATTCCGCTCGCCGTACTCTGAACTGGAAGTTAAGTTTTCACTTCAGAAACAGAAATATTTAAGAAGAGTTTATAACTTTTAATCGAAATAATAGAATATAATTTAACTAAGAGAGAATATATACAATAATAGGAGGAACTTATGAAATACAATGTAGACCAGGGTCTTTGTATCGGTTGCGGTATGTGTGAATCATTGAAACCGGAAGTCTTCAAGATGAACGACGAAGGCAAAGCTGAAGCATATGGCGAAGGTGAAGCTCAGGAAGCTGTAGAAAGCTGCCCGGCAGCAGCTATCAGCCCTCAAGAGGGTGAAGAAAAAGCCGTTGGTGGCAAATATGTCTGCCCGATCTGCGGTTATGTCTATGACCCGGAAGTAGGCGATCCTGACAACGGTATTGCCCCGGGAACGAATTTCGCCGATCTGCCTGAAGAATGGGTATGTCCATTATGCGGCGTTCCTAAAGATACCTTCACAGCAGAATAATCAACTGTATACATTCAAGACCGGAAATGTTCCGGTTTTGATTTGGCTAAAACAGTTTAATCTCCTATAATAGTTAATTGTGAAACGAAGGGGGTTTCATTTATGAGTGTTAAAATCATCACCGACTCCGGCAGCGATATTCCACAGGATTACGCCAAGAAAGTCGGCATCAGAGTTATACCGCTGGTTTTCCGTTTTGATGATAAGGAAGAATTCCTGGATGGTGTAAGCTTAAGCAGTTATGAATTCTATAAACGTCTGGAAGAATCAGAAAATTTACCAAAGACTTCTCAGATCTCACCTTATAAATACAGTGAAGTATTCAAGGAAGAAACAGCCGATGGCAGCGACGCTGTCTATCTCTCCATCTCTTCCGGTGTATCCGGCTGTTTCCAAAGCGCCACTTTAGCGGCTTCGGATTTCGATGGCAAGGTCAAAGTCTTTGACTCCAAGCACTTCTGTATTTCTTTAAGAGTTCTAGCCGAATACGCTCTGCGACTGGCGAAAGAAGGAAAGAGCGCTGATGAGATCATGGAAGAACTCGAAAAAGCTCGCGAAAAGGTCAGGATCATAGCGGTCTTTGCGACCTTGGAGAATTTAAGAAAAGGCGGACGTCTTTCCGGTGCGGCAGCCTTTGTCGGCGAAGTCTTATCGATCAAGCCGATGATCACGATCACCGATGGCGGTGTCGATGTCTTGGATAAAGTAAGAGGCATGAAGAAAGGCTGCCACTGGATGCGTGATTATATTGAAAAAGAAGGCGGCATCGATTTATCTATGCCTTATGCGATCGCCTATTCCGGAACCGATGACAGCAATATCAAAGGTTTCGTTGAAGGAAACCGGGATCTCTACAATAACGATCCGGATATCCCGTTGTCCTATGTCGGAGCGACCGTCGGTACCTATGCCGGACCAGGCGCTATCGCTACTGCTTATTTTGTCAAATAGACAAGAGGTCATCATTAGATGGCCTTTTAATATGTTAAAATTAGCCCGTGGAGAATCTGAATAAAATAAACATCATTCCTATCGGCTCCGGTTCGACCGGTAACTGTTTCTATGTGGAGATCGGAGATTATAAATTCCTGATCGATATGGGTATCGGCTATAACCGCTGTAAGGCAGCTCTTAATAAATATGAACGCAGCTTTGAAGATCTTGACGCCGTCTTTGTGACCCATGGCCACTATGATCATGTCAAAGCAGCTCCGGCCATCTGTAACCACATCCCTTGCAAGGTCTACACCAATAAATCCGTCATGTATTCCTTACGCAACGCCAAAGCCGAAAAAGAAATTCTCGAAGCTGATGAAACAGTTGAACTGTTTGGCGACTTCAAGGTCCGGATGTTTTCGGTTCCTCATGATTTTGCCTATACCTGTGGTTTTACTTTTGAAAGTGCTGATACAAAAATCTCTTATGTGACTGATTGCGGAAAGATGAATAAAAGGATCTTCAATGAGATAAAGGATTCTGACGTCATCATCATTGAGTCTAATCACGATGTAGAGATGCTCAAGAGTGGGCCATATCCCTTACAGTTACAGAAACGGATCCTGTCAGCCCATGGTCATCTGTCCAATGATGATTGTGCCGCGACCGTATTAAAGTTGAAAGAAGCGGGCTGTTCCAATTTTCTTCTGGCTCACATCTCCAAGCAGAATAACACCCCGGAAGTTGCCTTACACACCGTTCGCTCATTACTCAACGATGATACAATCTTTCTTTATGCCTGTCCGGAAGCAGGAGATGATCTTCTGCAATTCTGATTCAAAATAACGCTATACTATTAATAATCAACAGGAGTACTTATGTATAAAATCGTAGCAGCCGATCTTGACGGCACCTTATTAAGAAACGACAAATCCATCTCCCCATTCACCTTTGCAGAACTTGAACGCATCAATTCCTTAGGTGTGATCTTTTTACCATCGACCGGCAGGACGCATGTCGAAATTCCTAAACCGATCAGGGATCTGCCTTTTCTCAATTACGGTCTGTGTGTCAACGGCGGAGCCATCTATGACTACAAGGAAGAAAAATATATCTTCCAGAATACGATCCCGATGGAGACAGCCATTGAAGTTTATCGCTTCTTGAAAGACTATCCGGTCTGCCCATCCTGTGTCATCAATGGCAAACGTTTTGTCCAGTCTGATGAAAACGGAAAGATCTCCGATTATATCCTGGGTGTCATGGCTAAAGGTATCCAGTTCAACTGTACCGGTACCTATGACATCGAAAGTAAGATCAAAGAGATTAATAATGATGTTCAGAAGATGTTGATATATCCACTCGATCCAAAATACCGAGACGAAGTGATGAATGCGTTAAAAGAAAAATTCCCACAGTTACAGATCTCTACATCCGGTCCGTCCTTCATTGAAGTCAATGCCTATGGCATCGATAAAGGCGTGGCCTTACAAAGATTCTGTGAACTTAAAGATGTCGATATAAAAGATACGATGGTGTTTGGCGATGCGGAGAATGATATATCGATGCTGAAAGCCGGAGGCTATGCGGTCGTCATGGAAAACGGCACCCCGCCGACCATAGCTGTCGCTGATGAGATCTGTCCATCCAATGAAGATGATGGCGTAGCTCTTACCTTAAAGAAGTACATATATTAAAAGAACAGGTTTCAGGCCTGTTCTTCATTTTCTACTGCTGGTTCTGCGACTGCTTCATCTTCATTGCGAACAAAGTTCATACGCATCATTTCGGTTTCTTTCTTGGCTTCTTCCGCCTGAATCCTGGCTTCTTCAGCCTCTTTTCTCAACTGTTCATTGAGCTCTTCACTTTCACGCTGCTGAGCCTTCAAAGCTTCCCTTACTTCTCTTTCTTTTCTTCTGACGATACCGCCAACTCGGAAATAGAAAGAAGAAAACAGCAGACCAAGGAATACGGCCACTACTGCCAAGCCCATATTCTTGAGGACCGGTAAAGTTCCCTTGACTACGGAGTTATTGAACAGGATATTGAAAGTGGTTTTGTTTCTGATATATTCAAAAGCCAGAACGATCAGACCGCCTAAGATAAATACAGCCGCGAGAAAACCTAATATCTTTTTTATAAACTTCATCTTTTTTACACCTCGTTATACTTATTTTTTATCATCTCTATTGTATCACTCCGCCTTTTCTAATATAACGCCTTTCTATTCTTCTCCTATTACGAAAGAAACGCTGATTGTTTACAAAAACAATCCTAGGCAGATCATTAAATAATATTAAAATCCTATTGATACATTAAGTGCCCATGAAGGCGTCTCTAAGGATTTTATTTACTTTGGTCTGATACCCTTTTCCGGTGCCTTTCATAACCGCGATCAGATCGGCATCCAACCTGAAAGTGATCGGTTCCTTTTTAGGAGTTACTTTGTAGTATTTGAATTTGGCTTTAGAAAAATCAAGAGTCTCCGGAATATCTGAATAATCCACCGGATGCTTATTGAGCTCTTCAAGTTCTTTGATTTCTTCAGAAGAAAGATCTAATGTATTTTTCATATTCCTCCTTTTCCTTTGGGCCTAATGCCCTGGCCGATATGAGACGGCGTCTTGTTTTGCCATCAGCTGCTCGTTCTGTATAAAAAACAGTAATGATTGCGATACCATTGATGTTTCCAAAACCTTGATATCTTAGCTCTTCTTGTGAATGAGATTCATCTTCTATTTCAAGAAAAAGCGGATCATAGAAGACTTTGGAAGCAAGTTCAAAACTGATATGATGTTTCTTCCTGTTTATCAGATCTTTCTCTTCATCCCATTCACAGTTTCCATCTTTGCTTATTACTGTCATACATTTATTATACTACATTTTTGTATTTCTATTGTAAAGGGTCGGTTTTTTGCTGATGCCTTTCTATTATCAGATTAACTATGATAAATTTTAGTTATGTATAAGTATTTTAAGATCATATTGGTATTACTGCTCTCTTTTAGTCTTTTTTCATGCACAAAAACGCAAGAGTCTCAACCTGAAGAAAAACCAGCGGAGGAATCAGAAGTGAATGAACCCAAAGTTGAATCCGTATCATCTTTACCGGATGGTGACTTTCAGATGGAGGCTACCTTTCCTGATCATCTGGATTATGTGGATGATACTCTGGCTTTAAATTCCACGATCAGTTTCTACGGGTATGAAGATCAGGGCGAACTCTTTCTCAGGATAAACAAAGATCTCAAATCATTTGATTTCTACATTAATTCTGAAGGTAAACACCTGGAAGATGTCAAAAAGGGAGATGTATACAAAGTTGATTTTTCTGACTTTGCGATCAACGGCCGCAACTCCTTACAGATCTCTTCCTTGAACGGTGAAGATACTGAGGGATGCATCAGTGCCTATGTGCCCTATCCGATCGTGATCGTTGGTGATCTTACAAGTGAAGGCTTCCATGAAGAATGTTTCGATCTGATCTCTGATATCATTCAAGCTGATATCGATAACGGTTTTACCAGCGCGCAGCTGGCGGTTATCTCTCATAATAAACTCATCTATTCCAGGACCTGGGGAGCCAAAAATTCCTATGACCAGGACGGCAACCCTATAACCGATAAAGAAATGTCTGATGATGAGACGATGTTTGATCTGGCATCCGTCACCAAGATGTTTGCGACCAACTATGCTTTACAGAAACTGATCAGCGAAGGAAAAGTAAGACCGGATGATAAGGTCTCAGATTACCTGGGTAATGAATTCTATGAGGACACTCTGGATTTCTGTTACACCTTTGGTGAAGATGTCGACCTTGAGACGATGAAGGAATGGAAAGCTTCTTTGACCCTGGCTGACCTGCTTAAACACGAAGGCGGCTTCCCACCGGCTCCACGCTACTTCAATATTCACATCGATGCACCAAGCCAGGAATACGGGGAAGATTATGAAAACATTCTCTATGCCGGAAGCGAGCACAGTGAAGAGACTATAAAAGAGACGATCAAGGCGATCTGTAAAACACCTTTGGTCTATGAACCCGGCACTCAGACGGTCTACTCTGATGTCGATTATATGATCTTAGGCAGTGTAGTTGAGATCGTCAGCGGCATGTCTTTGGATAAATACCTCAAAGAGAATTTCTTTGAACCATTGAATCTTGATCGTATCAGTTTCAACCCTTTAGAAAACGGCTATAAAAAAGATGATTGCGCCGCAACCGAACTCAACGGCAACACCCGTGATCACGTGATCTATTTCCCGGGTATCAGAGAATATACCTTACAGGGTGAGGTCCATGATGAACAGGCCTGGTTCTCAATGAACGGCGTATCCGGTCATGCGGGCTTATTCTCCAACGCGAAGGATCTGGCCAAACTGGCTACACTGATGTTTAACGGCGGCTATGGATATGATAAGTTCTTTAACCTGAATGTCATCGATTATTTCACCGCCCCGAAAAACATCAATGATTCTCACTATGGGTTAGGCTGGGCCAGACAGGGTGAGAATAAGCGCGTCTGGTACTATGGAACTCAATCCGATTCTGCTACGATCGGTCATCAGGGCTGGACCGGTACCCTGGTCATGATCGATCCGGACCGCGATCTTGTGATGGTCTATCTGACCAACTCCATCAATACGCCACTCACCAATCGCGAAGCCAACGCCAACGGTTTCAGAGGCGGCTGGTATACGGCGGCAACTTTAGGCTTTGTGCCACAGCTCTTCTCGATCGGTCTTGGCGAAGATACCGATGTGACCGATCAGTTAATATCACTGCTGCACGAAATGTGTATTGACAGTTTCAAGCTGATCCCGGATGGCGTTGATGCAAATCATCCTTCATACAACAATTCCCGCAGTAAAATGGAAGTATATGAAAAGTGGATCACAAAGACTGATAAAGAATATCTGCTTGATGAATATAAAGAAACTGTAAACAGATGGAAGGAGATCTCAGACTAATGGATATCAAAGAAGTAATGGCCGCTCGCCACAGTGTCAGACAGTACAAAAGCGAAGATATCAGTGATGAAGAAAGAATAATTCTGGATGAATATGTAAGAAAGCTCAATGAAGAAAGCGGACTGCATATTCAGATCATCTACAATGAAACAGAATGTTTCATGTCCCGCATGGCCAAGTATGGCAAATTCGAAGGTGTGGAAAACTATATCTGTATGGTCGGCAAGAAAGCCGATAAGGATCTTGAAGAAAAATGCGGTTACTATGGAGAACTGCTGGTTTTGAAAGCTCAGGAGATGGGCTTAAATACCTGCTGGGTCGGACTGACCCACGGTACGACCAGATCGGAAGTTGAAAAAGATGAAAAAGAAGTCATTGTCATTTCCTTGGGTTATGGCAAGACGCAGGGTGTTCCACATAAGAGTAAATCATTATATAAACTCTCCAATCTCACCGAATATTCACCGGAATGGTTTGAAGAAGGAATGAAAGCTGTTGAACTGGCTCCGACCGCCATCAACCAGCAAAAGTTCTTCTTTGAATGCCTGGATAATAATAGAGTCAGCGCCAGAGCCGTGGGCTTTGCGGCCTACACCAAAGTCGATCTGGGTATCGCTAAAGCTCACTTCGAACTCGGGGCCGGAAAAGAAAACTTCACCTGGGCCTAACATACCAGCAGCAGCTCGCGCTGCTGTTTTATTTTCTTAATTTTCAGGTCTGCCTCTTCTGTCTTTACCGGTCTTGAGATACCAGTCGGACTTGGCTTTATACATCTTGAGATCGGATTCCCTGACCAGCTTTTCACAACTCAATTCAGGATAATCACTGGCCAAGGCGTAGCCTGCAGAAAGACTGAGCTCTTTGACCGTCTGTCCTTTCCACGCGGATGTTTCTTTATTCAGCTGTTTTAATTTTATCTCGGCTTGACCATCTATGTTTTCTACCAGGACAACAAATTCATCGCCACCGGTACGATAACACCTTCCGATCTTGCCGAAGACTTTTTCGATGACTTCTGCGGCCCCACAGATCAGCTCATCTCCTGCTTCATGGCCCAAGGTATCATTGACTGACTTGAGGTCATTTATATCGATCGAGAATGCCGCAAAACTTTCCGGAAGCTCAGATGAATATTTATCTAAAGCCTTCGTGTAGGCATAACGGCTGTAGAGTCCGGTCAAAACATCCGTCTCAAGTTGCTTCTGCTGCTGTTCAATGAATTCATCAGAAGAAAGCTGGGTAAACTCGGTCGCATGGATAAATAAAAGCGTTATGCCAATGGTCAGTGTGATGTATACGGTCCTGACTTCGCCGCCGATGAGTTCCTGCATGAGGGCGCCTGACATGACCAAGACCATCATCATATATAATGAGGTACGATTCTGTTTCTTGAAAGAACGGCCATAGATGATGAATTCGATGACGACCAGAATGATGATCGCAAAATACATGATCATATATACGAAGTACAGCGGTCCGTGTGAATAACAGTTATTACTGTCAACGACCGTCATCCAACCGGTAAAGAAAGAAACGATCTGAAAGACTGCGTTCATAAACAGGGTTCCCAAAAGAGCCTTGTAGTAGATATTTCTGATCCTCATCTGACCGATGATGACATAAGCCGCCGCTATCGGCGTCAGGATATAGTCCAGACATTTAACCAGCCTTAACATAAGTGAAGACATGTCGGGGTTGCCATTGATCTTGAGTCCTGCCCATTCCATCAGCGCTGCCAAAGCGATCAGAAAATAATTCAGATAGTAGACCGGTTTGAAATCCTGTCTGATACGGTTGTTTTCTTTGATCAGGACACATAGGATAGCCAAAGTCATCCAGGTGATGATGATTATCGTTTCATAGTAGCTTAACATATCCTAATATTCTTCTACATATCTGATAATATCGCCGGGCTCACAACCCAGAACTTCACACAGTTTCAGCAGGGTCGAGAAACGTATAGCGCTTACCCGATTATTTTTGAGCTTGGAAAGATTAACGTTGGTGATACCAACTCTTTCAGAAAGTTCATTCAGCGAGATATTTTTATCAGCCATCAGCCGTTCAAGTTCAATATGGATCTTTGCCATTTTTTTCTTTTCCTAATGTATACAATACCAGAAAAGTACCCAAAATGCTTATGACAGTTGAGAAATACAGATTATTTCTGACGCTGATGAGATCAAACAGATATCCGCCAATAACACTGGCAATAATGGAAGCTATATTCATCGCCGAGAAAGCCAATGACTGAGCCTTGGCAGAATCCCTGTAGGCAATATTCTTTTCCGCATAAGGAACGATGCAGGTCATATATAAGGCAAAGGACGGAGCCTGTAAAACCGTGGCCAGAAACAGAAGCGGAATATTGAAAGCCAGAGCTATAGCTATTGCTTTCAGACTCATGGAGATCGAAGCGATCTTAAGTGCTCTGGTATGATCCTTAAAAAACTTTGAATATAATAAAGCCACCGGTATTTCCACTGCTGCCATGAAACCGGTCAGATAACCAACCGTTGCGTTATTGCCACCTAAAGCCGTGACGATATTAACCATAAAACCTGTCGCGATACAGTGCGCATAAAACATCAGGATCACTCCGATTATGATCTTCATATAACCGTGATTGTGACGCATGAATTCAGCCATGGAAGAACCGTTGTTTTCTATCGCTTCCTGATCTGTTTTTTTGATATATCCTGAAATGATACTTACTGTGATCAGTTCAAACGCAACAATAAAGGCCGCAACATATAAGATCACGCGTTCGGAAAAGGTACTCATCAGTCTGCCCAGGATCAGCGAGATGATCACATAGGCGAAAGAACCGATTCCCCGGGCAAAGGAATAATCGATGGGATAGCCCTGGTGATTCAGATCGACATAAACCTTTATGAGAAGTGATCCCAGGGCCGTACAGATCAGAGAATAGATGATATAAATTACAGCGGTAAAAAGATCGTTCTTCGAGATGATAAACAGCAGCCCCAGCATCACTCCCTGAATGATGATCATAGGAACAGGAAAAGTCTTCGAACTGATGTTTTCCTTGCGGTCGATAAGAGATGAAAGCGACATTCCCAGAAGCGTACCGAAAAGCGAAGCCATAGCGACGATGACTCCTGCCTCAAAGTTGTTATAGGACAGAGACTTCAGATAGACGATCGACATCCCTACGCAGCAGCAGGAAGACATCCAGTATGCTGCCAGCACCAGCGAATAAAGCGACGTCAGATTTTTCTTTTCTTCTTTTACCACTCGATCACTTCTTCAAGTTTTTTAACCAGTGAGACAAGACCTTTTTCATCTTCTTCAGAAAAGCGATCAAACAAAGGTGAATCGATATCCAGTACTCCCACTACTTTTCCATTATTATGGATCGGTACCACGATCTCGGAATTGGACGCCGAGTCGCAAGCTATATGTCCTTTGAATTTGTGGACATCTTCAACCCTCTGGACTCTGTCTTCTTCAAAAGCCGTTCCACACACTCCCTTGCCTTTAGGGATGATCACACAAGCCACTTTGCCCTGGAAAGGCCCTAAAACCAGCTCATCATTTCTGACCAGATAAAATCCTGCCCAGTTCAGATCTTTCATATTCTCATAGATAAGTGCTGAGACATTTGACAGCAGTGGGAGATAGGATCCCGATATCTCACTTAAACTTTCAAGCTGACTTATCATTATCTGATAATCTGTATACTGTTTTTCGATCATTTCTGTTTACCTGTCCTTAATCATTCAAATATAATTAAACCATGAAAAAGATATACTTAGCCGGCGGATGCTTCTGGGGCGTTGAACACTTTCTGTCTCTGATCGATGGAGTCAAGGAGACAACGGTCGGTTACGCCAACAGCGACATCGCTTCACCGAAATATGAAGACCTCAAAGCTCACCGTTCAGCTGCTTCGGAAACAGTTGAAGTCATTTATGATGAAAACAAGATCTCACTTAAAGAAATACTTGATCTCTTCTTCATGATCATCGACCCAACCATTCTTGACCAGCAGGGACATGACATCGGCCATCAGTACCGTACCGGTATCTACTATGTTGATGAAGAAGATAAAGAGATCATTGAAGAAAGTCTTAAGGAACTTTCAAAGAAATATGACAAACCGATCGTAACGGAACTGTTGCCATTGGAAAACTTTACGATCGCTGAAGAATATCATCAGGATTATCTGATCAAGAACCCGACGGGTTACTGTCACGTAAATCCTAAAATGTTTGAGATCGCAAAGAACTATAAGAAAAGCTAACCTAACAAACGAATGAGATCATTCCTGTCAGCTTCGGGATTGATCTTTTTTAATTGTCTTAACAGACGCTTATATGATTCTTCCGGGCTTCGCTTATAACACTTCTCGGCAAATTTCTTTCCATAGTATTCTTCGACTGTCGCATAGCGGGCAATGCCCCAGCCATAGAACTCGCCGTTCTTATCGACTTCATAATCAAAATCGGTAATTAAAACATAAGCTTTCATCTGTAAAGCCGTGATCGTTGTATCAAAACCTTTACGCGGTTCCCAGGTATCTTTGCCACTTTCTCTTGGTTTGACATAACCGCCGATCGCTTTAGCTGTCTTGGATAAAATCGAATGTTTCGAAGCGATGATGTTGTAGAGGAACTCTTCGTTGTAGTTGACCAGGCCATCGGAGACTCGGGCGTCAAAGTCATAGCCATCTCTGCGATAGTTCGCAAAATCATAGAACCATTTCTTCGAGATGAAAGCAGCCTTCTTGCGCAGGAATTTTCCATAGGCACAACGGGTCGTCTGTATTACTTCACCTTTCCATTCCCAGATGCCGGGACCATCGGAAAAATAGACTTTCGGATCGCAGTTTTCTTCGATCGAAAAGCCTTTGACTTCGTTGGCGAAATAAGGAATCATCCCGTATTCCTCTATCGCATCGATAAGATCCTGTTTTGTTCTGATATAGATATTCATTTTAACTGTGATAAAACGGGAACTCATCACATTCCCGTTTAATTGTTTTTATGTCTTATACTTCCAGACCGAATTCAGCCGGCTGGAAGTGTGGACACACACTTTCCTTGGTGGCAATGACGGCCGAAGCCAGACGGGTACCGATATTGCAGGCCTCTTTAAGAGACTTGCCATAGGTGAGTCCGACGGCAATACCCGCAAAGATCGCATCGCCAGCCCCGGTCGTATCGATGACATCCGTCTTTAATGGCGGACAGAAGCCGTGTTCGCCATCTCTTGAGGCATAGACCGCTCCTCTTTCACCTAAAGTTACGACAATGGACTTGAGTTCAGCCTGTTCAACTTTCTTGATCAATACCTGTTCAAGGCGCCATATGTCATTCAGGTCATATTCTTCCGAGAACAGCAGTTCCGCTTCCTGTTCGTTACAGACCAGACACGATACTCTGGAAAGCAGATCTCTTCTTTCCATAGCGATCGACATATTGGAGACGACCGCAAAGATGCGTTTATTATATTTCTCACTCAATTCAAAGATGCGTTTGAGCAGATCTTCTTCCATGTCGATCTCCACGACAACGCTGTCGCATTCGGAAATGATCTTGTCGCCATACTTATCTAGTACTTCATGGATCTTCGAGAGATCCGGTCTTTTGGAGATCGAAGCTGCTACATCGCCATTGTTGTCAAAGATGGCCAGCCAGGTGCCTAAGCCATCCGGTGTCTCAACGATATAATCGGTATTGACCTTGTGCCTTTTCAGTTTCTCTACAACATCTTTGCCGATACCGGTATCATCAACGACACTGACATAGGTCGGTAAAAGTTCCAGATTGGCTATATCCTCAACAACATTGCGGCTGACTCCGCCATGGACCTGGATGATCCGGCCAACATTTCTTCCCTGCGGGATGAACTGATCGATCGGATATCCCTTGATATCTACAAATACCGCTCCAAAGACAACGATCCCCATAATAGTCTCCTTATTAATCTTCCAAGCTACGGCAATCCTTCAGTAATGAAATAATAGGCAGATGCTGAGGGCAGACGCTTTCGCACTGTCCGCATTCGATACAGTCGGAAGCCTTGCCTTTATCTAAAGTTACGATCAGATATTCTCTCTTGGTTCTGAATTCCGGTGAACCTTTCTTACGATTCTGAACCGTGAAGATCTCCGGAATCGCAATGTTCATCGGACAGCCCTTTGTGCAATAGTGACAGGCTGTGCACGGGATCGCCTTATCTGCTTCTAAAGCTTCCTGCGCTTTTCTGATCACTTCTTCTTCGTGTTCATTCAGTTTTTCCATATTCTTCATGAAAGAGAGATTATCTTTCATCTGTTCAACGTTACTCATACCACTCAAGACAACATTGACCTCATCCTTGGAAGCCACATAGCGGATCGCCCAGGCGGCATAGGAATATGGTGAATTCTCTTTATCAAAGATCTCTTTGACCGTCGGGATCGGATCAGCTAATATTCCACCCTTGACCGGTTCCATGACGATGACCGGCTTACCATGCTTCTTACAGATCTCGACATTCTTTTTTGCCTCGACGCCCGGATTCTCCCAGTCCGCATAGTTGACCTGGAGCTGCACAAATTCGACATCCGGATGTTTCTGTAAGAGTTCTTCCAGTAACTGTGGGTCCGCATGGAAAGAGAAACCATAATGTCTGATCAGGCCTTTCTCCTTCAGCTCTTTCACATAGTCCCAGAGACCGTATTTATCATAGAGATCGATATTGGTGCGCTGTAAAGCGTGCAACAGATAATAATCAAAATAACCGGCCCCTGATCTTTCCAGTGAAACATTGAATTCGTTCTTGGCGTCCTCTTCATTATGAACGCTTGGATTGACGGCGATCAGTTTGGAAGCCAAAGTATAGCTTTCTCTCGGATAGCGTTTTACCAGCGCTTCCTTGATCGCTTCTTCGGAACCCGGATAGGCAAACGCCGTATCAAAATAAGTTCCTCCGGCCTCCACAAACAGATCGACCATCTGCTTGACCTGCTCAACATCAATAGATTCATCTTCATTTTTAGGCAGTCTCATAAGCCCAAAACCAAGTTTCATCTTCATGTTTTCAAATTCGATACTCATACGTTTTTCCTTCCTTTGTTTACTTAAGTTTATCACTAACTGCTTTGGAAATTCGCCGTTGTGAACGGATCGCTCTTATTCCCAATGAATTTAAATACGCAAAAGAGATCTCACCCCTTTGATATTTCTTCAGCAGCTGGATCTTCATCAGTCTGCTTATTCTCAGATTCTCATCACTGTATTCATAAGGTATATCAGTTTCTAAGACCAGACACTTATACATGACACAGGAATAAGGCTGGCCAAGATAAAGATAGATATAATCTCCTTCTTTGACAGCAGCGGACTGTTTCCAGTCGATCACCTCGCTTCTATTAAAAGCACCTATCACATCGTAATACTTCGGATTAGCCGGTACCAGCCAGCTGTTACTCTTTTCACTTAACTCATAGGCTCTGTCCAGTAAAGAGAAGATTATTTCATCAGGAAGTTTATCATCCATGACAATTGAAATATAACTGTCTGTATAAAGATGTTCGGCTTCCTTAAATCCTTCCTGTTCTTTCAGCTGAGCGATAGTTTCTGAATCCGCTTTGATCTCGATCGCTTCATATTCGTCATCCTTACCATTCATGATCATAGCCATTGGTTTACGATCATTACTTTGTGAATAATAGGCATAATGAGGATGTTTCTTTAAAGGATAATAAGGCTTTAGTTTATAAGTCTTAAACAGATAATCGTTAATCCTTTTTGATTGCGAATAAATGAATTCATCTTTCACAAAACATTTTTCTTTTATGTCATTAAGTATCTCAATATAGTTTTCTTTGACCTGAGCTACATAAGAACCATCTAAAGCTCTGTTATATATATTTGTATACTCTTCCTTCAGATCATTGTCGATGACTTTACTGATTAGATTACCCTCTGAATCAACATTAACTATCACTTCAAAAGAATCATCCATAAAAGATGTTCTGTAAGTAAAGAAAGCATCGCTTTCTTTAAAGCCGTATTTCACGAGCTTCTTGAAAACGACGTGCGTTCTTTTGAATATTTCTCTTTCGATGACATTCATACGAAATCAATACCACTCCGTAGAAAAAGATGTTTCATGTTCATCAAGCGGCATTTCCCTGCATTCCGTTCTTTCGATCCGAATATAACGACTCTTGTTAAGGGATTTGAGCACTTCATCAATTTCTGCCTGTGTCCCCTGCAGTTCCATCGTCACGGAACCGTCATATTCATTTCTGACCCAGCCGGTCATGTTTAAAGACTCGGCAGTCATGGCAGCGGTATAACGAAAACCGACACCCTGCACGATCCCATAGAACTGATAGTGCCTGCGGATCAGATTTTTGTCACTGAAATCCCGGACAGCTTTTTCCTTCTTACGAAAAAACATGAATTATTATTCGACCCAGTAGATTCTGTTTTCTTTACGTTTTACCGGTCCCGGTACATCGCCATCAATATAGCCGATCGCACAGTGTCCGACACCTTCCCATTCACCATCAACACCAATATCCTTAAGTAACTGCTGATATTCCGGCGTCTCAAATTCCTCATAGGCTCTGTTGATCCAGATACTGCCTAAGCCCAAAGAGTGCGCTGCCAGCATCAGATTCCCCATAACCAAGGCGCCGTCATAACGGTTGTTGCGCCAGTCTTTCTTCGCTAAGACGATGATGATTACCGGTGCTCCATAGAAAGGATCGCGATCGACATAACCGCCGATTTCCGCATTACTCTTCTGGATCTTGTCTCTGAGTTCCTTATTGGTGACAACGACCATGATGGTGTTCTGATAACCCATACCATTAGGCGCATAGAGTCCCGCATCAACGATCTGTTCGATATCTTCCTTCTTTGGCATATCCGGCTTGAAGTTACGGATACTTCTTCTTTCCTTTAAGGCTTTGATCACTTCATTCATTTTTCTGTCCCCCTTTTCTTCTATCATATCTTTACGGAATTTCTCCGTCATTTTTAATGCTTCTTCATGCCGCCATCTGCGTATAGCTTCGTGATCGCCCGACAATAGCACATCCGGTACCTTGTCGCCGTTGTAATCATAAGGCCTCGTGTACTGTGGATATTCCAGTAAGCCGTTTTCAAATGATTCATCCAGAACACTTTCCTTCTTCATACTGCCATCGACCAGTCTCATCATTGATTCGCTTATCACCATGGCCGGGATCTCTCCGCCGCATAGGATGTAGTCACCGATCGAGAAGATCTCATCAACGTATTTTGTGATACGCTGATCAAAACCTTCAAAGTGACCGCAGATAATGATCAGATGTTCATGCTCACTCAAGCGATGGGCGTCTTCCTGTTTATAGGTTTTACCGGCTGGCGCCATCAGGATGACGTGTGAATTATCCTGTTTTATTTTTTCTAAAGCTTTGACCACCGGTTCAACTTTAAGGATCATCCCGGGACCACCACCATAGGGTGAATCATCGATCTTGCGGAAACTTCCTTTCACAAAATCTCTGATATCGATTATCTCCATCTGTAAAAGAGATGTTTTTATATTTCTTTCGATCAGCGGTGTTTTGAGGAATGATTTGAACTGTTCAGGACAGATAGTCAGAATTGAGATCTTCATATCTTAGCCGTTTTTAACTGAGATCTTCTTGTTTTTGAACAGATTATACATTTCCTTATTCAGTTCACGCTGGATGTGATGATAATCCTCTTCACGACATTCCGTCATGATCGATAAGATGATATTGTTGTCGTCAAAACCCAGTACGCCATAGTAGTATGGTCCGCTGACGATCTTATCTATCTTCTTGCCGATCTTCGGAAGCTCTTCATTGAGTAAGGCTTCAATTTCTTCAAGTGGCTGGCTGTTGGAAACCTTGACCTCAAGCGGGATCCAGGAATTCATCCTGGTCAGATTCAGAACGTTTTTGACATCACGGTTGCCGATGATCTTGACGTTATTGCCCTGACCCATGATCTTGGTCGAACGCACCCCGATCTCCTGCACCTGGCCGCGGTAGCCGCCGATGTCGACCATATCGCCGATCTGGAAGACACCTTCAAACACGATCGTTATTCCCGCCAGTACATCAGCGACAAGATCTCTTGAACCCATGGAGACCGCCAGGGTAACAAAACCCACGGAAGCTAACAGTCCGGTCGTATTGAAACCGAAGTAGCCAAAGGCATAGTACAGCGTTACGATCAAAGCTACATATTGTAACAGATTATAGATAAGCCGGCACAGGGTCTCACCCTTGGTATCGGAGATCAGACTTATCAGCAGCAGAATGTTCTTAAGGACGGACATTATCAGTACGACTACGCCCACCAGCAGGATCGTCGAGAAGACCGCAAAGATATTGATGCCTCTTTCCCACTGTCCCAGCATGATATAGGTTATCAGCAGATCGCCATTACTGCCTGCATCTCTGTTGATGAAAAAGAAGACCAGAAGCAGCACGATCGACAGCAGCAGGTTAAAGATAAAGGACGCCTTCTGTTCCGGCATGAGATTCCACCACAGTTTCGGGACAAAGAGGAATCTTTCCGAAACATCAGTCGAACGCTTGTTGCGGCCATCGGCCAGGATGACTCTCATGTTTCTTTCACTCTTGACTGGCTTGCCATTGACCGCATTGAGTTCAAAATACTCACGGTTATAACCGATGTTCATGATAAAGATGACGATTGAATACACTATCACAAACATGATCGCCGCGGTTATAGACAAGCCAAGAGCTGATTTGAAACTGATACTGTCACGCACGAAGTAATAATATGTATAGTTTTCTTCCAATGCTGATGAACAGTAATATCTGTCTCCGGCAATGTGATATAAATTCATCTGTTCCGAAAGCTTGTTTTCTTTTTTGACACCAAAGGAAGAAACATCCATATCATAATAAAGAACCTTATTGGACATGGCGACCTTATCTGTTTCATTATCGACGATCAGCAGGATATCTTTTTCAGGAACCAGATCCCTGATCTTCTGCTCAACCGAATAGTTGATCTTCATGGAATAGTTTTCCGGATCAAGAGCCAGAATAACGGCCCCAAACCCCTCCTTCTCTTTCATAGGCAGAGCGGCACCGATCTCTTGCGAATACAGATCTGTATAGGCGTCTTTAGCCGGTTCATGAACGATCGATTCCACTCCATGAAGCAGTCTTCTGAAATCCGTCGTCGGATCATCCTTGGCTGTACCTAAGGAGAAACCGACATACTGGTTAGAGCTTTCAAGCTGATTGCCGTTTTCATCATAGATGATGATATACTGACATTCCAGCCGATCATTTATCTCCTTCAACATCTCTTTATCCGGGATCAGTTCAAATCTATCCGAAAGCTCCGAAAGCTTCTTGCCGTAGTACTCATACCATTTTGCCCTGTCTTTAGTAGAATTATCCGTTATGGCTGTTTCGTCTTTGATACTGTTTCTCAGTATGGAAAGGACATTATTTCCGCGATCGACATCTTCTCTGAGCGTATTCATACTGTAGACGACCATCGAAGCAGAAAAAATGATCAATGCCCCGATGAAACCAATGATTATGTTGACCAATCTGACTTTGGGGGGGTTATAGCGCCTTTCCTGCAGTTCCGAAAGTTTATAATTCCTTACATGATTCTGCAAAGCCATATTCCAGGTCAGAACCGTAATACAGATCAGGAAAGAGATAATAAAGAAGACGATCGTCCAGTTGGCTCCATCGATCGTTGATCTTTCGACATCCGTAAAGGTATAAACAGTGATATCGCTGTCTTCAAGTTCAACATAGTTCGCCGTATATTCTTTGTCGTTGCCTGTTATTATTATTTCGTTCTGAACGATATCCTTGTTCAGGATCTTCTTTTCCAGATCGAGATCTCTTCCGATCGTCGGCCAATACAATATGTAATCATCTCTCACAACGGCCAGATTGACATCCCAGGCTTTTTCAATAGATTCAGCCACACTCGCCAGATTGACATTTGAAATAAACAGCTCAGCATAATAGTCCGTTGGCTTCCAGTCTACATAGTAATAATCGCCTCTGATGTGGCTGGCAGTTAATACATCAAAAGAAAAATCCCCATCGCCATCCGGAACATCGACATCAGGACGATCGTCAAAACTGATCCCCTTCTGCAGAGCTTTTTCCATGATCTCGGCCGTTAATTCAGGCGTTGTATTCTCTGCTTCTTCAGGAACTTCCACGATCCCGTCATGGTATTTTACGACGACACCATCCGAAAAGACTGTCGGTCCGACATACTCTTCATCTACAAATCTTGTATTTATAAAAATCTTGGTGAGATCGATGTTTTTCCAGACACATTCTTCGTACAGCTCATCAACCATCTTATCGATCTCAACCATATAATTAAACGATTCAGATAGATTGTTTATCGATGCTTCGGCCTGTTCCCTCACCCTTTTTTCTTTATTCATGCTGATTATCGCCCCGGTATTGAGTGCCAAAGCGATCGTAAGGATAATGGTGACGATAATACAGATGACTATTTTAACAAAAGGATGTTTCATATTATTTCTCTCTATTTACTTACTTATATGATACAAAAGAAAAGGCATTTCTGCCTCTTCTTAAGTAACTGTTTCAGCTAATTGAGATAATTATTTTTTACCTGTCTTTGCTTTCGGTGTTTCCTGATTCTCTGTTACCGGTTTTTTGCGGCCGGAGATAACAGAAGCAAGCTTGAAAAAGCCCTCAACCAGAACGACCGGCAAGAAACAAATACCCAGGATCAGTAAGGCCTGCAGTAAAACACCGAAGATCGTCTCCGGACTGAACTCGTTCCAGACGAACGCATCTTTTGATTCCCAGAAAACAAATAAAGACCACGCGACAAAGAAGACCCAGCTGGCAACCGAAACGATAAAATTCTTGATCGTTTTTAACGTTTTACCCGCAATGAGATTCTTTATAGTCAGATCAAAATACTTACTTTTTTCGTCTATATATTTTTCTACCGTTTTCGGTGATTCTTTATACTCGTTATACAGTACTTCGTCTTTTAATCCATCCTGTTCGATTTCAACTGGTCCAAGTTTGATTTTCATTTTCTATTTCCCCCTGTTGTTTTTATTTTATGTGCTTGTATTATCTAAATCAACCTACTCAACATCAACAAATTCATATTCCGGCTCAAAACCCAAGACATAATTCAGAGCTCCGCAACGCGTGTTTGCACATAAGGCATTGCAGCGTTTCAAGGCTTCAAGGACGGAAATATAATTCAAGGTCCTGAGATACGGATCTTTTCTTTCGATCGCAAAGATCTCGATCAGCACTTTGCCATTATTTTCTTCGGCCTGATAATCAACACGATCCTGTTCCAGATAGATCAGCTTGTCTTTCAGCTCTGATTCCTCGTACATCTTCAAGACACTGAGATCTTCCGTCGCCAGAAACAGATAATCAAAGTTGTCATTGGCCATATGAGCTTTTACTTTTTCAAGCAGTTCCTCGTTAGATATTGCCTTCGGCACATACTTCTTCGTTCGCTCCGCAAAGTAATCCGTACCTCTGGCAATGACACCTAACACTCTCTTGCCTTCCGGAAAGACGTCTTTTAGTTTATTATCCACATATTCTTTTACTTCATCCTGATATTCAAGAATGCCTTTATACCTGACTGTGGATTGCTGGCCACCTAAGACGAATTCCGTCAGATAAGGATTGAAGTTGATATTGGAATTCTGATCCAGGATGACATTCCGGGAATTATAGACTTCTTCTAAAGATACATCGGAGATATCCTTGAAAAACATACGCCAGACATCTTCACCGTTTCCATAAGTGAACTGGTTCATGTCTTTGTTTATTCCTAAATCAACGACTGGGATGATTTCCGGATGACTCTTCTTCAGCATCTGTACCATCCCAATAACATTAGCGGCGATATTGGTAAAACCATTCTCTTTGACCGGCTGTTTGATCAGATAGAAAGTCTTCTGCGGATTAAGCGGTCCATAGGAGAATTTGCGCTTGAGCCAGTAGAGAGAAGTCAGCACCATGACACTTGGAACTCTGTTGGCGAAAAATTCCGGAACATTCCACTTCATCTCAGAATGAACGCGCAGGATCTTCTTATCCTGCAGTTCCGGATATCTTTCAAACAGTTCCTCTTCACTTTCCGCGATCATCACTTCTTCGTCATTGAAAAATAAAGAAGCGTTCTTATCCAAGAAAGCGATACGAATATTGCGGTTCTGATCGATGATCTGTCTGGCGCTGGCCCAGGAATACTCTTCCAGGTTTTCAAAAATGATCAGATCAAAGCGATCAACATAGGTAAAATCACAATCGTTGCCATTGATGTCATAATCCAAGAAATTCGACAGCGACATCTGGACCATCGGGCTGTGCTTATCAAGCCCGACCGGCTCATTCTTCTGATAAGCCAGCACATAAGCCGGCTTACGATCTTTATAGACTAAGATCTTGTGATGACGCATGTCCTTATTCCACTGATAGAATTCACGTGCCTGAATAAACACGTCATCATCGTGGTATAAGGTCTTTCTCAACATTTTCGGTGTTTCTTCCAGTGAACATAATCTGATCATATATTTAT
>JAFRJA010000058.1 GCA_017432545.1 Erysipelotrichaceae bacterium | reverse complement strand
TTTTCACCAGTAATGTTAAGAAGCGTACCTTTCCGAGAAGAGAAATTGATGTATGGACAATAGTTCAGGTAGTCAAGGACTTTGATGACATCTCCGCATCTGTATCTGTAAAAACCGGCCTGATTGGTAATAACGATCTCGTATTCCTTACCGATTTCCAGTTCGTCAAGGGAAAGGATTTTTGTTTCATCATCGACAGGAATAAACTCATAGTAACAGCTGTCGATTGATACCATCCCTGTCAAGTAGACAGAGGAAATAATTAAATCTCAGTGTATAGGATAACCATCTGTTTTGCAGATCTGATCTGTGATACAGATGGTTTTCTTTTGTTCTGCTATATCTGCACTGAAGAATGATTCTTTAATTCTTCGATATGTTTCCAGTATTTATCGATCCTTGGATTGGATGCGATCGGATAGCTTACAGGATGATCTGCCTCAAGAGCTTCCTTTCTTACCTGGCCGGCAGTCTTTCCATGAAATCTTTTCTGCGGGTAGTAATTGATGTAGTAATCGTATGTCTTGTATATGGCCAAGATCATTCCTTCCTTTGTCGTGACATCCGGGAATAAGATGAATAAGATGTCCTTGAACTGGCCCTGAAACTGTTCACAGGGACCGTTATCGATACACTTGGAGACCCTGGACATGGACTGATCCATTCCATAGCTTTCAAGTTTAGTTTTAAAGACTGCTCTTGTGTATTGGAAGCCCCTGTCAGAATGATACAGAGGTCTCGCTTCCGGATAGGCTTCATGGGCTTTCTTGAGTGCCTGATCTGTAATTGCCGTGTCGTTTCTTTCCGATACGGCAACAGAGACAGGATATCTGTCATAGAGGTCAAGTACAGGTGAGATGTACAGCTTCTCGTTTGTTGTCGGGATCCTTATCTCGGTGATATCCGTACACCATTTCTCATTCGGTCTGTCCGCGTTGAAGTTTCTGTTTAGGATATTCTCGGCCGTTGTTTCCGGAGTGGATCTTCTGTAGTTATAGGAAGACTTTCTTCTGTAGTTTGAAACGATATCGTTGATGCACATAAGTCTGTATACTCTCTTGTGATTGTATGTAAGACCGTACTCATTGCGTATATAGTAAGTCATCGTTTCCGATCCGAATAATGAATTGTTTGAAGATGATACTTCCTTTATGATGCCTAAGAGTTCCTGATTCTCTGTTTCTCTTTTAGAGGGCGTCCTTTTTATCCATTTATAGTAGGCTTGCCTTGATACGCCAAGTTCCTTACACATGAAAGATATGTCGTAGCCTTCTTCTTCATGAAGGTGTTTCATCAGTTCATAATCGATGATCCTGTTTAGCTTTGTTAAGTAGATCTTCTTTGCCTTGGGCAGAGTGTCGATCACCACCTTTCCAGATTCTCTGCTTTTTTTAACAGTTCATACTTCCTTTTGAATTCTTCTTTCTCTCTTTCGAGCTTTGCGATCTGCCTTTTCGCCTTTTCAAGATCGGAGAGTTCCTCTTCCTTCTTGCGGATTCCTCTTCTGTCTGTAAGCCCTTCTTCGCCATCGACCTCATATTTGATGAGCCATGACCTGACTTGTGCATAGCTGCACTTATAAAGGGAGGCGGTGTTCTTGATGTCTCTATTATGTTCAAGACAGTAGTTTACGATCTCAAGCCGTTCATCAAAAGATGTCTTCCTTCTCTTTGCCATATAGACCTCACTTTTAGGATCATAGTCCCTTAACTCTATATGGTTATTATACGATGAGACCCACTGTATGATTGTATTGTCAGATGGGACGTTATATCTGACCGCAAGATCTCTGAAAGATCCTCTTCCTGAAAGATACTCCCGTACAA
The DNA here is from genome assembly GCA_017432545.1 of Erysipelotrichaceae bacterium. GTDB lineage: Bacteria > Bacillota_I > Bacilli_A > Erysipelotrichales > Erysipelotrichaceae > Colivicinus. The sequence continues at coordinate 22,840 of JAFRJA010000058.1, read as the reverse complement.
CTTTTTCTTTGAACTCTTTGGAATAGGATCTGTTGTGATGGCTTTCTTCAAAGACAGAAGATCCATGTGCCTTATACATCTTTGACCATTGCCTGACATGGTCCTTTCCTCCTTTCCCCATGCCCAGCTGCCTGGCGATCTCTACAGCAGACTTTCTTCCCGAAAGATAATCTTCACAGGCCTGGATCTTCTGTTCAGCTGAATACTTCGCTTTTCTTCCCATAATAAAATCCCCCTTTGGTAAGAAGTGAGATTTTAAATATTTCTCATGTCTACCTTAGGGGGATAGTATCAAGGTGTAACAGCCTTTTATGAATTAAAACAATACCGGACAGGGTCTATCAGGTACTCCAAGAAACATCAAACAATGTTCTGAACAGCATAGGCAAGTCAGACTATTGGACTAAAGAACCATAATTGGCGATAGCCTCTTCAATGGTCATTGAACCGGTTCCCACGCCAAATACCGCCTGCCTGAACTGCTTGACTGCATCGTCGCTGATACCGATAACTTCCGGTGAGAGGGTCCTTGATTCCGGAATGTTTCCGAATAAGGCATATACATCGTTGAAGGAAAGATCTTTAGTCGGAGACACCAGGCCTTTGTTCTGAGCCATCTCATTGAGTTCTTCGGAATTGATCAGAAAACGCATGAACTCGTTGGCCATATCTAAGTTCGCACTGTCTTTGTTGACTGAGAACTGCAGATTCGGCATGTCAAGGAAGTAAGCACCTTCATCAGACATAGGGATCGGTGCAAAGGTATATGTGAAAGGATTGGCGATAAAGGCTTCCGAACGGCTCTCTCTTTTCTTTGTTCCGGAGACAGTATCGCCGGAGCAGGTCATCATAGGAACGTCACCTTCAAAAAAACGCAGGATTACGGCTTCATAATTGTTTTCGATCTTTGCGCACTTATCAAGATTCACACAGCCATCATTCAGAAACTGCACTATCTTTTCAAGAGCAGGTTTCATATATTCACCGCCTGCAGGATCAAGAGAGTTCAGTTTTTTGACGCCTTCCGCATCATCGGCTACCGTTGCGCAGAAATACGGATAAATCGTAACCGTAAATAAGGATGTTGTTTCTTCGTTGGAGAAGCCCATTATCGGACTTTCATAACCCTTTTCACGGAATGCTTTACAAACATCCACCAGTTCCTGATAAGTTGTAGGGATATTTAAACCCTCTTTTTCAAAAAGATCGTTATTTATGAGCATGCCATAGGTGTTTGAAAAAACCGGAACCATCGGCAGGCTGCCGTCGTCCGTATTCAGAATGATGTTGCTGCGGATACAATCGAGATCCAGATCTAAGGCAGGATCAGCCAGATTTTCCGCATGATCTATGGAAGATTTATACTGTTCCCGGCCATACATCCAGGAGTTATTGACATAGATATCGGGTGCATCATTGCCGTTGAGGACCGTTCCGATCATATTGCTATAGTCATCGATCTTCGTGAACACCAGTTCCACATTGGGATAATATTCATTGAAACGGTCGAACTCAGTTTCCAGTGCTTCAAAATTACTGTAACCGCCGGCAACGCTGATATGACAGTTTACAGAAGTATCCAAAGCCGGTTTAAAGCCTTCTTCTTCAACCGGAACTTCCTGCTCCTTCTTGCCACATGCACTCAGGCCGAAGATCATCAGTAGCGCTAAAAACAAACAAATAATCTTTTTCATTTTTCTTCCCTTTCTTCCTTGATCCTTCGGATCTCTTTGACAACCAATTTAACATCCACAGGCTTGGCGATATGCCCGTTCATTCCGGCATTCAGACACTCCGCAATATTTTCCGAGAAAGCATCTGCTGTCATCGCGATGATCGGAATATCAGAAGCCCAACAGTTCTCCAGATTCCGGATCGCTCTGGTCGCATCCAGACCATTCATCTCCGGCATCTGCACATCCATAAATACCAGCATATATTTATCCTCAGGCGCATTGACCAACATATCCACACAGATACGTCCGTTCTCGGCGCGTTCACTGGTAATGCCAAACATGCCTAAGAGCGCATGTATGATCTCCCAGTTGATGTCGTTATCTTCGGCAACGAGGATGTTTAAGCCCTTAAGATCGGAATAGTCGTCTTCCGGTTCAATGGATTCGGACTCTGTTCCGGTAAGAGCGTTGATCTTGTCATAAAGAGTGGAACGGAATAACGGCTTGCTGACAAAACCGTTTGCGCCCGCCTCTTTTGCCATATCTTCGATATCTGACCAGTCGTAGGCTGAAGATAGCAGTATAGGTATATCCGCATCTATCTCAGCACGTATCCGTCTGATCGTTTCGATGCCGTCCATATCCGGCATTTTCCAGTCAAGAATAATGACACTGTAATCTTTTCCCATTTCATGCCTGTGAACGATCATTCCAAGTGCTTCTGTGCCGCTGTGAGCCTGTTCCGCTTCAATACCGAGCGATTCAAGTGTATCAGCTGCTGTCTCCAGCAGGATCTCATCGTCGTCAACGATAAGAACATCGATCGGATTAAGTTTCATTTCATCCCGCTGCCTGTCAGATACAGGAATATCCAGAACGACAGTGAAGGTCGTTCCTTTGCCTTGTTCGCTCTGGCAGTCGATGCTTCCACCCATCAGTTCGACCATCTGCTTTGTGATGGCCAGACCAAGACCGGTCCCCTGAATACTGTTGACCCGGCTGTCCGTCTGGCGGGAGAAAGGCTGGTACATGGTTTTCATGTATTCCGGGCTCATACCGATGCCGGTATCGGCTACAACATAGGTAAGTCTTACACAGCCAGGTTTTGGACTCTCTTTTTCACGGAGTTCAACTCTGACGCTTCCGCCCGGTTCCGTGTATTTGATCGCGTTGGAGAGGATATTTATATAGATCTGATTCAGACGAAGCTGGTCTGTAAACAGATATTCTGTTTCTATTTTATTGATATTAAAACTGAAGTCGATGTTCTTTTCCTTGATCATCGGCTGCGAAAGATTCACCAGGTTTTCCGCTGTTTCTACGATCGAGAAGGATAGAGGATTCAGTTTCAGTTTTCCGCTTTCCACTTTGGAAATATCCAGTATGTCGTTGATCAGCGTCAGCAGATGATTGCTGGCGAGAGAGATCTTTCTGAGGCTTTCTCTTGTTGATTCGACATCCCCGAGATTCTTTTCGGCAATAGTCGTAAGTCCGATGATAGCGTTCATAGGTGTGCGGATATCATGAGACATGGTGGATAGAAAATCAGTCTTGGCTTTACTGGCGGATTTTGCTTCGGTAGCAGCAACCTGAAGGTGTCTGTTCAGACTGATCATGTAGAACAGATCGAACAGAAACAGGATCAGCAAACCGGCGGAAATGACGCCGATCAATAACCAGTTTTCGATATTCACATTAAGATCCTTTGCCGGTACAAAACCAAGCAGTGTCCAGCCGGCCGTATCGGCAACAGGAGTAAAGGCAAGTATGCATTCTTCTTTGTGCGAGTTGGTCATGGAAATGGAACCGGTCGTGGAAGAGATCTTTTCAAACAGCTCTTTTGATTCAGCCGGATCGGTTGGATTATATGATTTATAGAACTCATAAAAACTTGAGTTCTTAAAACTGCTTCCTTTAAGGATGTAATCGCCGTTGGCATCGATCATGGCCAGCTCAGCATTCACAAACTCTTCCTGGGGAAAGACCCATTTCTGTTCCAGTTCCGATACGGGAACCACGCGCAGGAGAACCGCATCCTTTGTGGTATCGTTTTTGGGATCCTGCAGCGTAACTTTATTGCAGAAAGCCAGTGACTGCTCACCATTCATCGGATTGGTGTAAGCACGGGTAATGTTGATCGACTCACCGATCGCATCGATCCAGTCCACATTCTTGAGAAGATCTATCCTTTCGTAAGAAACGTCATAATCATCACTTGTGCCCTGTTTCGGGCGTGTGGAAAGACCTTTGAGTGTATCAAGGAAGATCAGATGAGCTGAGGTGTTGGTTATTACATGAGATTCACGAATATATTCAGCCGCCTCTTCCATGGTCATGACTTTGTTGTTGATATAATGCGCCCAGACATCGCAAATTCGCTGTTCACCTTCCAGATAATTCTGGGTAACGCTTTCCATAGTGACGGTGGAATTTTTAAATTGTTCTATCTGTCTCTCATAGGCTGCCTTGCTTTCAAAGGCAGAATAAAGAAAAACAAAAACCAGTATGGCAGCCATAATGAGTGCATTAACAATAACGATTGAAGTTTTTTTCATGTTCAGATCTCCCTTGAAAGGCAGGTCATAATCACCTGTGTTTCAATTACGGCATACAAAAACAGAAAAATACTGATTTATCACAGTAAAAATCAATCAAGTTCAAATACTTTTTCCATCAATGGTTGCGCACCGGTGATGGGGTCCATGTCCATGATCAGTACGCCTTCCATGTATTCATTCCACTTATCTACAACAGGACTTTCAGCCTGGACTTTAGCGGCATAGTCGGCACCTTTTTCACATTCGTAGTAGCCGAATACTTCATTACCGGTATTCCAGATCGTATAATTACGGATACCGGCTTGCTTTAATACCCCGACCATTTCCGGCCAGATCTCTTTATGCCTCTTTATATATTCTTCTTTTTTGCCTTCGGCAATCAGGCCTTTCCATGCGTATTTTTCCATTTAGTCCTGGCCTCTGATCATCATGAAGTCACCGAATTCCTCTTCTGATAACCACAAGGTGGCGATCAGATATTCTCTGCCTTCCCAGGCATAGTAATACTTGAGTTCTAGAACGGCGTTATTACCGATAAGCTTGATGACATTGTTTTCAAGTCGGCCGGCGAAAGGTTCATAGCCGATGCTTTCATCAGTCTCCGGCCAGACTTCGATCTTGTCACTGGCAAGTCGCGGATGAAGAGTAATCTTTACCGGAGGATCATTGACGTCGTGGACAGACATCTCGGCATAACCGAGCTCATCATACCAGTAGCCGTCAGTGGAAGAATCACGGCGGATCTTCAGATTGTATCTCCACAGACCATTGGCATTTCCTAAAGGTGTAGCGACTCTGTCCTCAGGAATACCTTCATACATCATCTGGCCATAGAGTTCATCAAAGTCTTCATAACTAAGTTTACTGACATCAAAATCTGCTTCAGTATAAACCGGATCAGGTGAAGTATTGTCGGTTGTCTGTTCCGGTTTGGCTTCTTCGGTTTGGGTTGGAGTGGTTTCATGAATAATGAAACCTGAGGATTTATTATCATCCGCAGTCGAGCTATCGCCACTCCTGCTTGAAGCAGTTGGGGCATTGCCTGACTCAGCAGCTGATGATGAACAGCCTGAGCACAGTAACAGGACAAACATAAGGCAGATCAATAATTTTTTCATAGGTCAACCTCCATCTGTTATTTTTATAACAAAAAAGATTAATATTGATTCAATGGGCTTTGTTAGCTTGTATAATTATTTTATCATCTGTATATATGAGATGAGAATAAAGGCATTTAATCGTAGCGATCATAGGTTATGTGTCTTTCATATAAACAGACACAAAACGTTTTAAAGACAAGGTACTAATATGGCTGAGAATAAAAAAGAGAAGACTTCATTATTGCTGGATGATTATCTGGCTAAATATAAAGATTCATTTGGTTTGAAAGAAGTTGATGACAGTTCTAAGCTGCCGGCGAAGTTTTCGTTTATGAAGAAGTATTGTGAAAACAAGGAGATCAGGAGGTGGCTGAGTTCTCTGCTGGTCAACGGAATGGATCAGGAAGCGATATATGAGGATCTCAAGATCACACTTGAAGATGACAAGGAATATACTGATCAGGAGGTCCTGGCTAAACTCAGGGATATCTGGATCATTGAATGTCTAAACTGACAGGGAAACCTGTCTTTTTTGTAGCTTGAGCTATGTTAAAATTATAGCTGGAAGTTTATAGCATATAATTAATTATTTTAAGGGGTGATTTTATGGATTGGGTCGTAGTTGTTGATGATGATGTGATGAATCTGAAGATGGCCGGTACGATTTTAAGCAAGCACAATATGCGGGTCACGGCTTTGAAATCGGGAGCGGCACTTCTTGATTACGTTAAGACCAACCGACCTGATCTGATTCTTTTAGATATCAGGATGCCGGAAATGGATGGTTTTGAGACGATGACCTTATTAAAGGAAGTCCTGCCGGCTGATGAAAGTATCCCGGTCATATTTTTAACGGCTGATGAGAATCAGGAATCAGAGACCAGAGGCCTGGAACTTGGGGCCATGGATTTCATCAAGAAACCCTTTGTACCGGAAGTACTGGTCTTAAGAGTCAGACATACGATCGAACTGGTAAGATTACAAAGAAACCTTGAAGCGGAAGTTGAAAAGAAGACGCAGGAGAATGAAGTATTGTCTCTTCATGTCGTTCAGACTTTGGCACAGGCGATCGATGCAAAAGATACCTATACCAACGGTCATTCGGGCAGGGTGGCAGAATATTCCAAAGAGATTGCCAAGCGTTACGGTTATTCTGTTAAACAGCAGGATGAGATATACATGATGGGTTTACTTCATGATGTAGGCAAGATCGGCGTTCCGGATGCGGTCATCAATAAGCCGGGCAGACTCAACGATGAAGAATTCGAACAGATCAAGAAACACCCGGTCTTAGGTGACAAGATCTTAAAGAAGATCAGGGAGATGCCCAAACTGGCGATCGGGGCCCGCTGGCACCATGAACGCTATGACGGAACCGGTTATCCGGATGGTCTGGCTGGCAAAGACATCTTGGAAGAAGCTCGGATCATTGCGGTCGCTGATTCTTATGATGCGATGACTTCCAATAGAAGTTACAGAGGATTCTTACCGCAGGAAAAGGTCAGAGAAGAAATTGAAAAGGGTAAGGGTACCCAATTTGATCCGGTCTTTGCGGATATCATGTTACAGATAATGGACGAAGATAAAGATTATAAACTGAGAGAAATGTAGTTAAGAATCATGAAAAATAACCGTCTGAGGACAACTGTGCTGGTTGTGCTGGTACTGCTGGTCAGTACGGCTTTTCTGATGCTGACGAGCTATCGAAGAGCCAGCCAGAGCATGTCCGATCAGCTGGAGGTCAACTACAGCGTCACGGCGGAAAAGTATGCACAAGAGCTTACTGCCTGGGTCAACAACAACGCCACGATCATTGATACTTTGGCAGCGGAGATCACTTCAAGTCAGATCTATGACAGTGACTATGAGACTTTCCACAAATTCTTACAAGACAACGTCTCTCTGTTGAACAGACAGGGCTATATCTACGATATCTATTTCACCTATCCCGATAACTCCATGGCTTGTGCCTCGGATTTTATACCGGATGGTTCAGTCGACTATGTTCATGAGCGAGACTGGTTTACGGCAGCTGCCGGAACCGGCGAACTGTTCTATTCAAAACCGTATCTTGATTCCGATTCAGGAAAACCGGTCATAACGATCTCCAAAGCGATCTATCGTGACAACAAACTGCAGGGTGTTTTAGCCGCGGATATCTTTGTTGATGTCTTGGTAAATATAATCAGTGAAGCAGACATAGCTGAAGACAGCTACGCTTTCTTAGTCGATCAGAATCTGGGTATGATCGTTCATCCTAATGAGGCCTATAAGTTTGACGATGTGCCGCACTCGATCATGGACGTAGCTGGTGCACCATATGATGATGTGATCTCCAAGATCAGATCAGGATCAAAGGATACCGTTTATGTTGAGGACTATGACGGTGTGACCCGTGGTATCGTCGTTTCGAGAATGGAGAATACCGGCTGGTATGTCGGTATCGCCACCAGTAAAGCTGTATTGATGCAGGGCCTGAATTCTTTGGGCAGAGGATTCCTGATCGCGGGTCTGGCCGCTATTGCGGTCGGAACGATCGCCGCTTTGATCATCGCCGCGATGTTGAATATATTGAAGCAACAGAACAGGGATAACGTAAAAAACGTTATTGAAAAACCACAGAAGAAAGAAAAACCAGAAGTAAAAACCGGGGATCCTGACAGAGTTGCCCGCGTTAATCTTCTGGTACCGATAATCGTCATCTTCTTCCTGATGGTCTGTATGGTCATCTATACTTCCCGAGTTATCCGCTCAGTGGCGATCTCCAATATCACGGAAGTCGGCGAAGACCGGATAAGCGCTTCGGCGGCACAACTGGAAAACTATATTGAATCAGCCAGGAGTATGCTGTGGGTGACGGCGGACAGTGTTGATCACATGGTCAGGAATGGCGCTTCTACGGATGAGATCCTTGATTATATTGTGGAAGAAACAGCCAATCAGAAGCAGCAGTTTGATAAGAATTTAAACGGAATATACGGATATATAAACGGTGAATATCTGGATGGTCTTTTATGGGCTCCGCCGGAGAATTATGATCCGACCCGTCGTGACTGGTATACGGCTGCTATTGAAGCCAAAGGTGATACCGTTATCGTTAAACCATATGTTGATGCGCAGACCAATTCCGTCATCATTTCCATAAGCAGAATGCTTTCAAACGGCGAAGATGTGGTTTCGGTCGATATGATGATGGACAGGATTCAGGAGATCGTTTCCACGATGCAGGTTAAGGAAAAGGGCTATGGCTTTATCGTCAGTAAGGATGGTATGGTCATCGCTCATCAGGATGAGAGCTGGAAGGGACGCACTTTAACCGAGAATGAGGAACAGCTGGAACTGTTCGACGGCATCTTAGCCAAGCAGGATGGTATCTTTGAGATCGGCAGCGGTGATGAGAAGAAGACAGTATTCGTTAAGCAGATCATGGACCAGTGGTATGTCGTGATCGTGGTAAAGAGTCTTGAACTACTCTCAGAAGCCAGACAGCAGACGATCGTAAACATGCTGATATGCGGGATCATTTTTGTGCTGATCACTTTCTTCTATCTGTTTGGCCGCAAGAACGAACAGAACTATTCACGCCGGATCGAAGAGATGCGTGCTGAAGAACAGAAGAAAGAATTTGAAGCCAAGGCTTTAAAGCTTGAGAAAGAAGCGGCCGATCAGGCTAATCAGGCCAAGAGTGATTTTTTGGCTGATATGTCTCATGAGATCAGAACACCGATCAATGCGGTCTTAGGCATGAACGAAATGATCTTAAGAGAAAGCGTCAAAGCCAGGGATAATGAGATCCCTGATAAGGACAGGATCAATAATTCCTTCAGCAATATCATTTCCTATTCCCACAACATTGAAAGCGCGGGTAATAACTTATTGGCGATCATCAACGATATCCTTGATCTGTCCAAGATCGAAGCCGGCAAGATGGATATCAAAGAAGGCAATTATCAGTTAAGTTCAGTCATCAATGATCTGAGTAATCTCAATTACTTCAAAGCCAAGGAGAAGGGCCTTGATTTCATCATCAATGTCGATGAAGATCTGCCTGATCAGTTATACGGCGATAAAGTAAGAGTACGTCAGGTCATCACTAATATCCTTTCCAATGCGGTCAAATATACTGAAGAAGGAAGTGTGACTCTGACAGTTAAAGGTATCAAGGAAACAGAAGATCCGGAAATGATCGATCTGATCATTGAGGTAAAGGATACCGGTGTCGGTATCAGGAAAGAGGATATCGAAAAGCTGTTCAAGAAATTCCAGCGCCTTGATCTCAAACTGAATTCAACTGTTGAAGGAACAGGACTGGGTTTGGCTATTACCCAGACTTTACTGGATATGATGGGTGGCGATATCGCGGTGGAAAGTGAATACGGTGAAGGTTCGACCTTTACGATCCGCATTCCGCAGAAAGTCATTTCCGATGAACCGATCGGTGATTTTGAGGCCCGCTTCAAGACCAACATCAAAGAAGCGATTGCATATAAGGAAAGCTTCAGAGCACCAGAAGGGCGTATTTTGATCGTCGACGATACGAAGATGAATCTTACCGTGGCTGTAGAACTGTTAAAGAGTACACAGTTACAGATCGATACCGTCAATGGCGGTAAAGAAGCTGTAACAAAAGCTAAGGAAAAAGTTTATGATCTGATCCTGATGGATCAGCGCATGCCGCTGATGGATGGCTCGGAAGCCCTGAACCTGATCAAGAGTCAAAAAGACAGCCTGAACAAGGAAACACCAATCATCTGTATGACGGCTGATGCGATCATCGGAGCCAAGGAGCGTTATATCGCTGAAGGCTTCAGTGACTATCTGACCAAACCGATCGATTCCAAGGAACTCGAGAAGATGCTGATAAAGTATCTGCCAGAGGATAAAGTTACTTTGGTCCTTGATGAAGTAACAGATAAGAGTTATGAAGAAAAAGATGAAAATCTGAGCAAATATATTTCTTTATATCAGGCCGGGATCGATCCGAGGATCGGTCTGACTTACTGTCAGAATGATGATGCTTTATACCGCTCGATCTTAAAAGAATTTGCCCAGAGCGGTAAGGATAAGACGGCCGAGATAAACAGATTCTATGATGGCAGAGACTGGGATAACTACAGGATCATTGTTCATGCAATCAAGAGTTCAGCCAGAATGATCGGAGCGAATGAACTTGCAGACGAGGCTATGAATCTCGAGAAAGCAGCCAAAGAAGGTCTTGAGCGCAATGTCATGTCTGAACATGAAAAGCTGATGAAAGACTACGCTGAAGCAATCAGAGTGATCTCTGATACCCTTGGTTCTTCCGTTGATGAAACTGATGAAGAAGATGCGGATATTCTGGAATTCATGCCGGAAGACTGATACCAATTCCATTTTGTTGCCAAAGATCGTTATTTCCCGTACATAACTGTGCGGCCGGATGAGGCTGCCTCTCCCATCTAATATATAAATAGGATAAATCAATTATCCTAAGAAAATATAAACAAACAATATATAGCCTGTAAACATAAATAATAACAGGCTAAAAAAGAGAAAGACCATGACAAACAAAGATAAAATCAATCTGAACGAAATGGAACTGGATCAGGAAACACCGGATCTGATAAACGGCGGTGGGACAGATATAGGACCAAATACCAGAATCGGAAGAACCGTGTCTGTTACCGATGTCCAGGTATGCCCTGACTGTGGATGCACAGAAGTAACCAAAAGAACTTCGCTGCCTGCCTGGGGTATAGACATTTGTCGCTGCAAAGGTGGCAATAATGATTACGGTATCAGGACAAAGTAGCCTGAAAACAGAACAAAAAACATAGAAAGAAGCGTTGAAAAGCTTCTTTTTCAGTACTACAAAAGTAAAAACCATTGAATTGTTTAGCCATAAAATTTTTTCAATAGTATAATAGATCCTTATCTTGTAGAAGGTTAAAAACTGATCTGAATTATTAATCTGTTAAAGCTGTTACGATGTCATACGGACAGCTTTATTATTGGGAAAAAGGGCTGATTTAGGTGATATTGTACTTAAATCCGCAAAAATATATAATATTTATATCCCTGATAAGGGGATAGAAAAGATACTGATAAACGCAACAGACAGTCTTTCGTCTTTGGCTTAGGCAGTCTGTTGTTTCTGTTTCTTTTGGGTGGTTTTGGGGGGAAAAATGAGTTTAAAGATCTATTTTCTTACCGGTCTGATTGCTTTGATTGTAAGTGGTGTGACGGTTTTTTTTGACACCAAGATAGCAGCCGGTATCATTCTTTCAACCTTTTTTTCACTTCTGAATCTGTTCCTGTTATCAGTTACGATGAAAAGCGCCACGAATGGGCAAAGCCCCAATGTTTCTTTACTGATGCTTTGCAATATCGTGCGCTATGGTTTACTGGTCGCCTGCATGTTCATAGCCTATAAACTGCCGCAGTATTTTTCTCTGATCGGTGTTGCGATCGGGATGACTTTGTTTCTGGTAGCTCTTTTAATTGACGCTGTACAGAAGAGAAAGGGGTGAAGAGATGGAAGTTCAGACAGCCGTTTATTCGATCATCATCATAACGGTTTTTATCGCGCTTCTTTTGCTTTATATAAACCGCAAACTCAAAGAGTTTGATCCGTTGAGTGAACCTAAGGGCATTGTCTTACTGGTAATGATGGCCGCGGAGACTTTTGACAAGATGGTCAAGGAAAAGACGGATGAAAAGGTGGCTAAATATCTGACGCCTTATATCATGACCGTAGCTCTGTATATCTTCTTGAGCAATATCGCGGGTCTCTTCTCTTTGGAAACACCGACTTCAAACTATTCGGTAACGCTGACCTTAGCCGCTTTGACCTGTATCCTGATCGAAGTATTCTCGTTCTCGGAAAGAGGCGTCAAAGGCTATATCAAGAGCTGGTTTGAACCGATGGCTCCGTTTGTGATCATGAACGTGATGTCGAAGCTCTCGACCATACTGTCATTATCACTTCGTTTATTCGGTAATATCCTGTCAGGCGGTATCCTGATGTCCGTTATCTATCAGATGCTGTCGGTAATATCGCACAAGATACCGTTTATCGGTGACTTCAATATCGTGGGGGTCATCGTCGCTCCGGCTTTGCATTTCTATTTCGATCTGTTTTCCGGAGTCATGCAGGCTTTTATCTTTATAACTTTATCTATTGCATTCATAGGCAAGGAATTGCCTGACAAATAAAAGGGGAGGAAATTTTTATGGAAAAAGCAATCATCGCATTTGCAGCTGCACTTTGTGTCTGCGCAGGTTGTGTTACCGGTGTCATGGAAGGCAAGGTTGCGATCCAGGCTGTCGAGTCGATCGGCAAGAACCCGGATGCAGCGGACAAGATCCAGTCAATGGCCATCATCGGTGCCGCGATCTCCGAGACCTGTGCTATTTACTGTCTGCTGGTAGCTTTCCTGATAATCTTTATTTTAGGAGCATAGAACGATGCAGATCGTTGATATACTTCAACTGCTGGTCCCTAATGTCTGGACAGCTTTAACGCAGTTATGCGCGACAGCTATTCTGTTTTTCCTTATGTACAAACTGGCCTGGAAACCGGTCAAGAACATCATGGATACCAGAAGTCAGTACGAACAGGAAAAACTGGAAAAGGCCAGAAAGCTGGAAGAAGAGAATCAGAAGATCAATGATCAGGCTCAGGATATCATTGCCAATGCCAACAGCGAAGCTGATCGCATCATCGAAGAAGCAAGAACTGAGGGTGATGATATCAAGAACGAACTGATCGAAGAAGGCCGTAATGAGTCCAAACAGCTGATCGAGAACGCAAAACGTGATGTGCAGTTGCAGAAGTCCAAGATGATGACGGATATGCATTCACAGATCGTTGATGCGGCGATGGTCACGGCGGAAAAGATGCTTCAGAGCAAGCTCGATACCAAGGAAGATGATGAGAGTATCAATTCTTTCGTGAAGGAAGTAATCGATAAATGAATTTCGATATCAATTTCTACATCCGCAATCTGATGGAACTGGCCAACCAGGAACAGTCGGCTGATTACTGTTACAGTGAATTCAAAGTGATCAATGACGAACTCAACCGCAATGAAGAACTGGCACAGAAGTTCGTTTCTTCCGATCTGACTTCCGTTCAGAAACAGATCGAACTGCAGAAGACTTTCAACAACAAACTCGATGGCAAGATCCTGTACGGTTTCTTCCTGATCGCTGATTCAATGCCTAAGAAACACATGGAAATAGACTTGCTCCATGGTTTTTTGGAATACTACTATCAGGCCAGAGGCCGAAAACTGGGTACAGTCTATTCAGCCAGAGAACTTGATCTGAGGCAGCTCAACACCTTAGAAGTGGCCTTTACCAGGAAGCTTGGCAGTTCTATCCGTCTGGAAAACAAGATCGACAAGAATCTGATCGGCGGCGTCAAAGTCATAATCGACGGAACTGTCTGGGATGGTACCTATAAGACCAAGATGGCTCAGCTCAAGCAGTCTCTTTTAAGCCAGGAACTCGGCGATGTCGATCCTGAACAACTGGCCAATGAGCTGGTAAATCAGATCGAGAATTACGATGACTTTGAAGTATCCGTCCAGTCTCATCAGACGACCGGTTTTGTCACGAGCGTTGCTGATGGCGTCGCGAATATCTCCGGTGTCTATGATGCGATGGCTGGCGAACTGTTGCAGATCGGTGAGACCAAGGCCATGGTCATGGATATGGAAGAAGATTCGATCGCGGCTGTATTATTGGGCAACGACAAGGATATCGTCAAAGGTACACCGGTCAACTGTACCGGCAAAGTTGTTGAAGTACCGGTTGGCGATGAACTCTTAGGCAGAGTCGTTGATGCGCTGGGCCGACCGATCGATGGCAAGGGTTCCATTCGAACCAGTGAATACCGTCAGATCGAAGTCAGTGCTCCTGGTGTCATAGACCGTTCACCGATCGATGAACCATTACAGACCGGTATCAAGATCATCGACTCCATGATCCCGATCGGCAAGGGCCAGCGTGAACTGATCATCGGTGACCGTCAGACCGGTAAGACCGCGATTGCGATCGATACGATCATCAATCAGCGCGGTCGCAATGTTAAATGTATCTATGTGGCCATCGGTCAGAAGAACTCCACGGTCGCTCAGATCATAGAAAAACTGAATTACTACGGAGCCATGGCTTACACCTGCGTAGTCGTTGCGGGTGCCAGTGAGCTGGCTTCCTTACAATATATCGCTCCATACTCCGGCTGTTCGATCGGCGAATATTGGATGAACAAGGGCGAAGATGTCCTGATCGTCTATGACGATCTGTCCAAGCACGCCGTAGCATATCGAACACTTTCTCTGTTACTGCGACGTCCTCCGGGAAGAGAAGCTTACCCAGGCGATGTCTTTTACTTACATTCAAGGCTGCTGGAAAGAAGCGGTAAACTTTCGCAAAGACTTGGTGAAGGTTCCTTAACGGCCTTACCGATCGTCGAGACCCAGGCCGGTGATATCTCAGCTTATATTCCGACCAACGTCATTTCCATTACCGATGGACAGATCTTCTTACAGACCGAACTGTTCAACTCCGGTGTCAGACCGGCTATCGATTACGGTCTTTCCGTATCCCGTGTCGGTTCGGCAGCGCAGATCAAGGCAATGAAACAGGTTTCCTCCTCGTTGAAACTCGATCTGTCGCAATACCAGGAAGTATTGGATTTCGCGCAATTCGGTTCCGATCTCGATCCTTCGACCAGAGCCAGGATCAATCATGGCCGCCACCTTGTGGAACTGCTCAAGCAGCCGCAATATTCGCCAGTCGAAACGATCGACCAGGTGTTCTTGCTCTTTGCGAATAAGATGGGTCTGATCGATTCCGTTCCTTTGGAGAGGATGAGAGAATACGAAAAAGAACTCTTGCAGGAGATGGACGATGAACACGAGGATCTGATCAAGAAACTGGAAGAGAAAAAAGCACTTGATGATGATCTCAATGGTCAGCTGACCAAGATCATCAAAGAATTTACAGATGATTTCTTAAAGACTAACAGATAATGGCAGGACAGATTTCAACGATCAAAAAGCGTCTGCAGACAGTCAATTCGACCAAGAAACTGACTAACGCTACGGAACTGGTGGCGACGGTCAAACTGCAGAAATACAACATTAAGACCAAGCAGAATGAAGAGTATGCGAGTAATCTTAAGCGTTTTATCATGGCCGTTTTGAAATCATCAAAGCCTGAACAGGAAACTAATCCTTATCTGATGAAACCATATGCCGATAATCCCTTGTATATCGTCATCACTTCCAATTCCGGTTTATGCGGTAACTACAACGTGGAAGTACTCAAATATGTAACGGAGAATGTTCCAAAAGATACACCGATCTTTGTTATCGGGACGATCGGTTACAACTATTTGATGAAACATGATTATCTGGTCGTCAAGAAATATGATGAACTCGAAGACCTGCAGCCAAGAATACTGAACCAGATGATAAACAATCTGATGGTGCTGTATTCCCAATATGAGATCTCCGAGATCAATGTCGTCTATACCAAATATATCAATACTTTGACTTATACCCCGACAACAATGAAACTGTTGCCTTTTACGATCGATGAAGATATCAATGCGGAAGAGATCCTGTTGGAGCCTTCAAGAGATGAAGTGCTCGACAGACTGATCCCGATGTATGTATCTTCCCAGATCTATGTTGCATTCCTGGAGGCCAAGACTTCCGAGAATGCGGCCAGACGCAATGCGATGAATGCGGCAAACAAGAACGCCGAGAAACTGATCAACGAACTGCGTCTCAACTACAATAAAGCCCGTCAGGCAGCGATCACCCAGGAGATGAATGAGATCGTCGCTTCGATCAGGTAGAAGGGAGAATTTATGAACGAGAATATCGGTGAAGTCGTATCGGTCATCGGACCGGTCATAGATATGCGTTTCAACAATCGCTTACCTAAGCTTTATAATGCGATAATCATTCCTTTCGGTGATGAAGAGATCACCTGTGAAGTTGAACAGGATATCGGTGATGATAAAGTCAGATGTATCGCTTTATCACAAACCAATGGTTTAACCAGAGGCATGAAAGCCATCGATACCGGCAGAGCGATCGCGGTACCGGTAGGCAGGCAGATCCTGGGCAGGATGTTCAACCTTTTAGGTGATCCGATCGACGGACTTGCGCCACTTGAGAATGTGGAAACTGATATCATTCATAAAAGCGCTCCTTCTTTTGAGCAGCAGCAGACCAAGGTCGAGATCTTGGAGACCGGTATCAAAGTCATCGATCTGCTGTGTCCTTATATTAAAGGTGGCAAGATCGGTCTGTTTGGCGGTGCCGGTGTAGGCAAGACCGTATTGATGCAGGAGCTGATCCACTCGATCGCTGTTGAACATAACGGCTTATCTGTTGTGGCAGGTGTAGGTGAGAGAACCAGAGAAGGCAATGACCTTTATTTTGAAATGAAGGAAAGCGGTGTCCTGGAAAAGACCGTGCTTGTCTATGGTCAGATGAATGAATCACCGGGTGCCAGAATGCGAGTTGCCTTAAGTGCTTTAACGATGGCTGAACATTTCCGTGATGTTGATGAACAGGATGTCCTGTTATTTATCGATAATATCTTCCGTTTCTCCCAAGCCGGTTCTGAAGTCTCCGCGCTGTTAGGCCGTATGCCTTCAGCTGTCGGTTACCAGCCGACCTTAGCTACCGAAATGGGTGAATTGCAGGAACGTATCACTTCGACTAAGAACGGTTCGATCACTTCCGTACAGGCTATCTATGTGCCTGCCGATGACTTAACTGACCCGGCTCCGGCAACGGCTTTTGCGCACCTTGATGCCAAGACCGTCCTTGATCGTAAGATCGCTTCTTCCGGTCTTTATCCGGCCGTTGACCCATTACAGTCAACTTCCCGTGCCCTTGACCCGTTAGTTGTCGGTGAAGAACACTATCAGACCGCATTAGAAGTCCTCAAGATCTTACAGAAATATCATGACTTACAGGATATCATCGCGATCTTAGGTATTGATGAATTATCCGAAGAAGATAAGGCGATCGTCAGTCGAGCCAGAAGGATCAGAAACTTCCTGTCCCAGCCATTCTCTGTCGCGGAAAAATTCTCCGGTATGGAAGGCCGATTCGTCCACATCAAAGATACGATCAGATCCTTTAAAGAGATCCTTTCCGGCAAGTATGACAACTATCCGGAAGAAGCTTTTGTCTACTGCGGTTCGATCGAAGATGTGATCGCTAAAGTTGAAGGTAAGATGAATGTTGTTTAAAGTTGACTTCATCACCTACGAAGGAGTCTATCGCACCATTGAGACGGAAAAACTGAACATTCCTACCAGTGAGGGACGAAGGACCATCCTTTCCAATCATATGCCGCTGATCATACCGATGCAGATCGGAGTCATTGAAACGGTTAAAGACGGTGTGCTTTCCCATTATGCCGTCAGTAATGCGGTGCTCTATTTCAAAGACAATGTCGGTGAGATCATTGCGGACAGTGTCGTGGATGTGGAAGACATCGATCTGGAACTGGCTTATAAAGAAAGAGACAGGATGACTGATTATATTCAGAAAGCCCGTCGTGAATATGAAAAGATCCTTTTCAAATATAAACTCGAAGTGGCAAATAATCTGATCAATGCCGCAAAACGTTACCAATAACTATATAATGTAGTTAGTGAACAGACTTTCCATTTATCTCAAGAAATATACCAAAGAGGCCGTACTGGCCCCTGTTTTTAAACTGCTTGAAGCCCTGATGGATCTTCTGGTTCCGCTGGTGGTAGCCCATATCATCAATAACGGTATCGCTTTAAATAATACTGAAGCCATCTTATATTCTTTTATCTTATTGATTGTCCTGGCCTTTGCGGGCATGGGCTTTTCTTTTACCGCCCAATACTTTGCGGCCAAAGCTTCTGTCGGCTTTGCGGCAGACTTAAGACAATCCTTATTCGACCATATCATGTCTCTTACTTATAAGGAGCTTGATAAAAGCGGCATCGATACTTTGATCACCAGGATGACTTCTGACATCAATCAGCTGCAGGTCGGTCTGAACCTGGCTTTAAGATTGTTACTGAGAAGCCCATTCATCGTCTTCGGCGCCATGATCATGGCCTTCACAATCGATGTGAAATTGGCTTTGATCTTTGTAGTGACGATCCCGGTCCTGTCTTTGGCTGTCTATGCGATCATGTTAAAGAGTATCCCGCTATTTGAAAAAGTTCAGATCAAACTCGATGCGCTTTTAGGTATGACCAGAGAAAACCTGACCGGAGCAAGAGTCATCCGTGCTTTCTGTAAGGAAGAAGATGAGATAAGAGAATTCACTGATCGCTCCAATTCACTCACCCTTATGAACAAGACCGTCGGTTGTCTTTCCGCATTAATGAATCCTTTGACTTATGTGATCATCAATGTCGCTTCAATAATCCTGATCTATTACGGTGCGATAAAGGTCGACACCGGTTTACTCAAACAGGGTGACATCGTCGCTTTATATAACTACATGGCGCAGATCATTGTTGAACTGATCAAGTTGGCATCATTAACAATCACGATCAATAAGTCGCTGGCCTGCGGTAAAAGAGTTGCTTCCTTGTTTGAAGTGAAACCGTCACTGGTCTATCCTGAATCGGATTCAACAGAAACAGAAAGTGAATACGAAGTTGAATTCGCTAATGTATCCTTTGCCTATGAAAAAGGCATCGATGCAATAAGCAATGTCAGCTTTAAATCATTAAAGGGACAGACCGTCGGTGTCATCGGTTCGACGGGTTCAGGCAAATCGACGATCGTTAATCTGATCCCGCGTTTCTATGATGTGGATGAAGGTGCAGTCCTCGTTGATGGCAAGAATGTCAAAGACTATACCAGAAAGGCTCTGTTAGAAAAGATCGCGATCGTACCACAGAAGGCTGTGCTTTTTGAAGGAACGATCAGAGAAAATATGTTGTGGGGCAAAGATGACGCCAGCGATGAAGAGATCTATGAAGCTCTTGAAACGGCGCAAGCTCTGGAAGTTGTTTCCAATAAAGATAAAGGATTAGATTCTGCCGTTGAACAGAACGGCCGAAACTTCTCCGGTGGTCAAAGACAGAGACTGACGATCGCTAGGGCTATCGTCAAGAAACCTCAGATCCTGATCCTGGATGATTCTTCCAGTGCCCTTGATTTTGCGACCGATGCGCGCTTAAGAAAAGCGATCCATGAACTCAGTGAAAAGATGAGTGTCTTCATCGTTTCTCAAAGGACTTCTTCGATCATGAATGCGGATCTGATCTTAGTCATGGATGATGGAAGGCTTGTAGACCAGGGAACACACGAAAAACTGTTGAAACACTCCAAGGTATATCAGGAAATCTACTACTCACAATTCCCGGAAGAAAAAGACAAGAAGGAGGAAGTGGCGTATGCCTGAGACTTCCTCAATGAATACATTAAAGAAATTATGGAAACTGATCGATCGCTATCGCATTCAGTTATTTTTAAGTATCCTGTTATCCGCGGTAAGTGTGATAACCCAGTTATATGTACCGATCTTATTCGGTAATGCGGTCGATGAGCTGATCGGGATCGGAATGATCGATCTAAATGTTGTCGTTAATTATCTGATCAGAATAATCATCTTTACTTTAATTTCAGCTTTATGTACCTATGTGATGTCGATAATAAACAATCACATCAGTTATGGTGTAGTCGAAGATATCAGAAACAGAACATTCCGACATATTCAGATCCTGCCTCTTAAATATCTTGATTCTCACTCCATCGGTGATATCCTGGGTCGTGTCATTGCGGATGCGGATCAGTTATCCGATGGTTTACTGTTAGGCTTCTCCCAGCTGTTTGCGGGTGTCATCATGATCTTTGTGACCCTGTACTTCATGTTTTCGAGAAACGTGGAGATCACTTTGATGGTACTGGTACTGACGCCATTAAGTTTCCTGGTGGCCCGCTTTATCGCAAAACGTTCCTATCAGATGTTTGTGAAACAGAATGAAGCCAGAGGAAAACAGACAGCTCTGATCAACGAAATGATCACCAACGAAAAGATCGTCAAAGCCTTCGCTTATGAAGATAAGGCATCAGCTAAATTCGAAAAGATAAATAATGAACTTAAGAACTATGCCCAAAGTGCGACTTTCTATTCATCATTGACCAATCCATCCACGAGAGCCGTAAACAATCTGATCTATGCTTTAGTCGCTTTGGTCGGTGCCTATAAGATCTTAAGCGGTTCATTGACGGTAGGTGGTTTAAGTGTGTTGCTGTCGTATGCGAATCAGTACATGAAGCCGTTCAACGACATCAGTTCTGTTGTCACCGAGTTACAGAATTCTATAGCCTGTGCTGATAGAGTGTTTGAGCTGCTTGAAGCAAAGCCGCAGAGTCAAGATCCTGACAGACAGCTTGCTGTAGAAGATGGAGCTATTGATATAAATGATGTTTATTTCTCCTATCGGAAAGACCAGAAACTGATCGAAGATTTCAATTTCCATGCGGATCCGGGAATGACTATCGCGATCGTCGGACTGACGGGTTGCGGCAAGACCACATTAATAAATCTGCTGATGCGTTTCTATGAAGTGGATGAAGGAAACATCAGTGTCGATAAACAAGAAATAAGAAGTGTAAGTCGAGGCTCATTGCGCAAGAGCTATGGCATGGTTCTTCAGGATACCTGGTTGAAGAAGGCTAGTGTCAGAGATAATATCGCTATCGGTAAGCCTGATGCTTCTGATGAGGAGATCATTGCGGCGGCCAAGAAGACTCACAGTTATGAATTTATCAAGAGGATGAAAGATGGTCTGGATACGATCGTTGATGATGATTCCTTATCACAAGGCCAGAAACAGCTCTTATGTATTACCAGGGTAATGTTATGTATGCCGCCGATGCTGATCCTGGATGAAGCGACATCTTCAATCGATACGCGTACGGAGATCTTTATTCAGAAAGCTTTTGAACAGCTGATGGAAGGCAAGACCAGTTTCATCGTTGCGCATCGTCTTTCCACGATCAGAAACGCGGATAAGATCTTGGTAATGAAAGACGGCCAGATCATTGAACAGGGAAATCATGATGAACTGATGAAGGCCCAGGGTTTCTATTCACAGTTATATAATTCGCAGTTTGCGGGAAATGAAATATAGAATTTAAGTAACAGGAGGTTATTGAAATGTTTGAAGGAATTGTTGCTATCTGGATGCTGTTTATTTTTGTTGCGCTGATAGCGCTGTTTGTCGTTGCGGCTACCAGAGCCAGATATCACAAGGCCAGCCAGGGTGCTGATACCCGTACCGTGGCTGATTATGGGGTACCGGTTAAATCACTTTATACATCGACCAAGATTTTTACGCTTCATCATCATATCGATATTACCGATGAGAATGAAAATGCGGTGTATATTTCCGAATCCAAATTCTTTTCTATTCATGACAAGACCAATGTCTATACCGCTGATGGAGAACACGTCGCTTTTATCAGCCGCAAGTTTTTCACCCTTCATGAAAGACATTTTGTCACGATGGAAAACGGCAGGAGTTTTGAACTGTCCAATGAGTTATTCCATATCGTTAAGGATATAACCAACATTGAAGGATTAGGTTGGGTCTTAAGAGGAAATATCTTACAGATGAATTTCGTTTTGGAAGATTCTGACGGTTCTGTAATTGCGCAAGTCTCTCAGAAGCTCTTAAGTATTCATGACAAGTATTGTGTCGATATATATAAAGCCGAGTATGAACATGAAGTCGTAGCGATCTTAGTAGCTCTGATCCACATGAACAGAGACAGAACGGCAGCTGCTTCTTCAGCATCTTCATCAAGCTCTGCTTCTTCAAGCGCGGCACATTAATGGCATCACAATACATCAACAGCTTCTGTTTCGCTTCTGAAATCTCAGAGTTTCTTGATCTCAATAAAGAAGAATGGCTCAACGCCATGATCGAGAACTACAGTTTTGTCACACCCTATGAATTAAGTGATGAACAGATCGTTGCCTGGAGTGAGTGCCATGATGTGTTACAGGAGTCGTTAAGTGAGATTGTTGAATCAAAAAGAAAGTATGGATCACTGACGATCATCTTTGAATATGTCCTGTGGGATTTTGACAACGAGAACGGCGTAAGACCGGATGTCATCATCCTGAGTAAAAACAGAGTCGGGATAATCGAATTCAAGACCAGATCGATCAATGATGACAACTACAAGTATGTAACATCCCAAGCCAAGAAATACCGTCATCGCCTGCTTCATAATCACCTGGAATCAAAGGATATGAAGATCGGCACTGTTGCGGTAATAACCTCGATGAAAGATTATTATAAAATCAATGGTCGGGTGAAGTGTGTATCACCGGACAGACTGATTGAAACAAAAGAGAATCTGATGGGTGTTGATCCCAAACCGCATCCTGATGTGAACAGATGGATCAACAGCGATTATGTATTTCCGGTAAGAGAAAAAACAGAAGAAGAGGAAAGGAATTAAACAAATTATGAAAC
>JAFRJA010000057.1 GCA_017432545.1 Erysipelotrichaceae bacterium | reverse complement strand
TTTTCTTTTATAATGATTACAGATGATTGACCAGAGTCTTCATAATAATGCCGATGAATTCAAGAAGATCTATTATGATCATTCTGAAGCCACTTTTTATGATCCTTATAAGCCAAGATTAAAGGATATCCTCTGGAATCACTATGACTGGATTAAGAAGACCCATGAAGAAGGAAGACTCAGGGACGCCATACTTGATAATGTTCAGAAAACACTGCTATGTAAAACAGTCTATCTTGGCTATGATGCCTTTGACTGCAGTCACTGTGACAACTGGATCTGGTTATTCAGACATTGTCATTCAAGATTCTGCCCCTCATGCGGCATAAGGTATCAGAAGACTCTTGCCGCCAAGGCGGAAGTCATGTGTATCGATGTAAAGCACAGACATGTCGTCTTTACAATACCTGAGCAGTACAGACAGATATTCAGAAAAGATCGGGACAGCTTAAACATTCTGTTTGTTGCCTCAAGAAACACGATGATGAAGACCTTCAATCATTCCCTGTTCAAGAAGATCAGAAAGAAGAAGGGCGGCATTCTTTCAAATCCCAAAGACAACTACTATCTGTTCCGCAACTATAGGTATCTTAATGAATTCGCAATGATAAGCACGCTTCATACCTTCGGCAGAGATCTGAAGTGGAATCCCCATATACACGCCCTTGTCCCTGAGCTTGTCTATGATACAAAAAAGAAGAAGATAAAGCACATCACTCACTTTGACTTTGAATCATTAAGGAAGACCTGGCAATATGAAGTAAACAGGCTGCTGAAAGAAAGATTCAAAGATGATAAACGGATAAAACATCTTATCGACTCTTCCTATAAGAAACAGGATCTTGGCTTCTATGTCTATGCCAAAAGAGATATCGGAGATAATGAGAATGAAGACAATAAGAAATCATACTCCAGAAACGTGAAGGGCTGTGTCAGCTATATGATGAGATATGCCGGCAGGCCGGTCATGGCGCAATCGAGAATCATCTCTTATGACAAATGTAATGACGATATATTGTGGTACTATGAGGATCACAAGAGTGAAGAACGAATCGAAGTCAGAGAAACAGGTCTTGATCTTCTCAAGAAGATGATCATCCACATACCTGACAAGAGTTTCAGAATGATCAGATACTACGGTTTCTATCATCCCAAGGCTCAGGATCTTCTTGATGAGATCCATTCTCTTTTAGGTAAGGAAGGAAAGACATACAGAAACATCCTTCAAAGAAGAAAGCAGCTTAAGCAGAAACTCGATTCTTTGAAGTTCAGAACCCAGCTGGCTGATACCTATAACCGAGATATACTTAAATGTGTATGCGGACATTATTTCTGTTTCGTCTTTACGCACAATCCTTTGGAGGGTTTATCAAATGACAGACAATATAGACAGAACTGTATTGATGAAATGCGAAGTATGCGGCTATCAAGAGGAAGTCCCGTTAACTACCTTGGAACAGCTTAAGGATCTTCCTCCTGCATCTGATGAGTATAAGATCCTTTGTCCCTTCTGCCTGAACGACATGTATGAAGCTGATTCAGATCATTTCAAAAGACAATAAACAGTAACAGACCTTAAACACACAATAATCAATATCTGACAGTGATTCCTTTATACTCCTTTTTGTCATGGAGTGATTATTCACAAATAAAGGTGGTATCTGACGGTCACACAAAAGGACGCATTGAAATTCTTAATATACAAAAACTAAGCCGGAGCGAATCCGGCTTTTTTTATGCAAATTTTTAATCGAGCGGTTTCTGGTAGTAATTGCCATAGACCGCTTTTGAATCTCTGGTCTCAATGAAGGCCTTATCATCACCCTCCAAGGCATACTTGACGACTTCTGCCGTCTGGAAAGTGTTAACCACCGTATACAACATCGTCTCATCATCTCCTTTATAACCACCCTTGGCCGAGATCCTGGTGATACCATGACGCACATTGGTCAGGATCGAATTAATTACTTCATCAGGTTTCCTGGTGACGATGATGATCGCCTGATGGGTATAGCGGGTATGCATACGGTTGACGATCAGATTGGAAGTATACTGGAAGATCATCGAATATGCTGCGGTCTCCCATCCAAACAGAAGACCCGAGACAAAGATCAGAGTTGAATTGAACGCAAAGACATAATCCCACATGGAACGATGGAATTTATTAGAGAAATAGACAGACAGAAAATCCGTGCCACCGCTTGAGGCCCCGTTAGTCAAAGCAAGCGAGACGCCAAAGCCATTGATCAGACCGCCGAATAACGCCATCAGCAGACGATCATCCAGTATGTGTAAAGCCTGGAACTTTGAAGCAAACAGTGATACCAGCACAGTCTGAACTAAAGAAAAGATCGTAAACAGCTTGCCAATATGGCGAAAGACGATGATCGCCAATATCACATTGATCACCAGATACAGGTAGAAGTATGGCAGATCATAATTGAAATAGGTCTTCAAGATATCCGATAACAGTCTGGAAAGACCGCTTATACCGCTGGGATAAATACCCGAAGGAACGGAAAAACTGGTAAGTGAGAAAGCCTGGGTTATCGCTGACAACAGGACCCAGAAACTCATCTGTAACAACTGTTTACTGCTGATATTTTTCATAATCTTTTTCCTTTATCATTCCTCAACATAATATCACTTATAATAATTATATGAAGATCAAAGAGAGCTATAAGAAAAACTGGGCCCTGTATCTCTGGGCCATGCCAGATATAACAATTTATCAGATCGTCAGTAACGTTATATATTTCGTTCTCATTTTTGCTTTTGAAGCTCTGGCGATGTTTCTGATCAGAAGCACCGGTCATATGGCTATCAGCAGCGGTGATTACACCTTTCTTTTCAAGACCTGGCAGGGACCTTTACTGATCTTTATTTCCCTGGCGATCCTGTTTTTCTATGTCGCGACTGACATCAACATCCAGATCGCCTATGCCGGAAAACTACTGAAAGGCCAGAAGATCTCCATCATTGAACTGCTCAAGGAATCACTGCTCTCGATCAAAAACCTGTTCACTCCTGATGGTATCCTCATCATCATCTATATCGCCCTTATTATGCCGTTTGTCGGACTGGGTGTTACGATCTCTTTGACTTCCAGCCTTTATATACCGTCTTTTATAAAATCAGTTATCGACGCCAATCCTTTATATACAGGCTTATATTTCCTCTTATTTGCGGTTTTCTTTCTGATCGGCCTGGTCAACATCTTTACTTTACACGGCATTATCATTGATAAACTGCCATCAAACAAAGCTGATGATCAGTCAAGGGCTTTATTCCGCAAGAACTGGCGCGACTTCATCAAGCAGGTCGTTCTGTTCATGATCAGTATCGTGGTCATCAATGTCTTCCTGTTTCTTTTCTTCATGTTTGTTCCTTTACTCGTCGCGGCAATAATTCAAATGGACAAACAATATAACCGTTTCCTGTTCTGCTTCATTTCTATTCTATTAGGCACCATCATGCTCATATTCAATTCCTTTGTGGAATCATTCTTCCTGATCAGAATGACTCAGCTTTATTACCGCTATAAAGGTGAAGAAGAAAGATTTACTTATCGCCGTGGCAAAGCCCGAGCAGCTTTTCTGGTCTCGCTGATCCTGGTAAGTATTTCAGGATCAATGATCATTTCCTATATCATCGATACCAATTTCGATGATCTGTTTACCAACGAGGTGAACGTCAAGATCATCGCCCACCGCGGTGGTGGTACAGAGGCGATCGAAAATACTGTCAAAGGAGTTGAAAAAGCGATCGAACTGGGGGCCGATGGTACGGAGATCGATATCAGAAGAACGATCGACGGGCACTACATCATCAATCACGACAACAACTTCTCAAGACTTTGTTCAGACAGCCGCAAGCCGGAAAGAATGACCTTAGCGGAAATAAAACAGCTTGAGATCCATGATCCAAATTTCCCAAACGAAGTCGGTGAAGTCGCAACCATAGAAGAGATGCTGGATGCGGTCAAAGGAAGGATCAAGCTTTTCATCGAACTTAAAGGCAGCTCTGCCGATAGACGGATGGTCGATGATATGGTAAAGATGATCAAGGAAAGAGACATGATCGATGATTGCGTACTCATTTCACTCAAATATGATCTGATCGATTATGCCGAAAACAATTATCCGGAGATCGAGACCGCCTATCTGGCATTTGTCTCGTTCGGTGATACTTCCAAACTCAACTGTGATTATCTGGGACTGGAAGAAGAAGCCTCAAGCTCCAGCACCATCATGAACGTCCATTTTCAAAATAAGAAGTTCATGGTCTGGACACCAAATAAACCGGAATCACAGCGCCACTTCCTGCTTTCAAAGGTCGACTATATCATCACGGATAATGTAAGTCAGGCTAAGCAGATGATCGAAGAATTAAGGAACCGTTCCGATTATGAACTGTTGACTGACAGTATCATATCTCTGTTTTAAATATGATCCAGGACATCTATACTCATTTTGACAACAGCTATCATGATCTAAGACCCGATGAAACATCACGGGCTTTTCTGTTTGAAGATGATAAACTCTTTATCCGCTATGATGATGAAAATCACAGACTGGTATTGCCTTTATGTGATGAATTTGAAGATGGTCATTTTCAATATCTGTTTAAGACTGGTATCACCTGTTTCCTTATAACCGATCAAAAGAATAAACCAGATGGTTATGATTTCTATACCTTAAGAGAAATTAGAGCCTTCCCTTTGGAAAGAAATGACGAGATCTTCTTATGTTACAGCGGCTATCATCTGCACAAGTGGTATGAAAACAACTGTTATTGCGGACGTTGCGGAAAAAAGATGATCCATTCGCAAACCGAAAGAGCTTTAATATGCCCTGAATGTCATAACATCGTCTATCCAAGACTCAATCCGGCTGTCATCGTCGGAGTAAGAAATGGTGACAGACTGCTTCTGACCCGCTATAAAACCGGTTTCAGACACAATGCGCTGGTCGCCGGTTTTGTCGAATTTGGCGAAACACTGGAAGAATGTGTGCAAAGAGAAGTTTTTGAAGAAACGGGACTCAAGGTCAAAAATATCACCTACTACAAATCTCAGCCCTGGGGTATCGCTGAAGATATATTAGCCGGCTTCTATTGCGATGTAGATGGTGATGACAGGATCAGGATGGATGAGAATGAACTCAGATATGCCGACTGGGTCTTCAGAGATGAAATAGAACTGCAGCCTGACCATCTGTCTTTGACCAATGAGATGATGGAGATGTTCAAAAATAATAAGTATTAAGACAGTGCATACATTTTTGAAAGTCAGCACTGTTTTTTTATATTGTCATAAAATAAAGACTGTTATATCATACTTATGTAGCGTGCTACATATTTAGGAGTTTTAGTATGGAACAGGATGCCGGATATCTGATCAAAAAGATCGAAACAGCCACAAAAAAGAATATTCAGGACTTCTTCAATGAAAAAGACCTGACCTTCCAGCAGGCTCATGTATTGCGACTGCTGGAATTAAATAAAGGGCCGCTGTCTCTGAAACAGATCAGAGAAGAAATGAAAATAAGCAATCCCACGATGGTCGGTATCATCAATCGGATGGAGAAAAACGGTTATGTGAAGACTCATGTGTGTAAAGAAGACAAGAGAGTCAGGATGGTGGAACAGACCGACAAATCAAGGAAATTAGGGGATGAACTGGAGAATGGCCGCAAGGCCTTCCACGCCAAGATGTATAAAAACATCTCGGAGAAAGAAAAGAAACAGCTGTATGAGCTGTTAGATCGAGTATATAAGAATCTACAGGAGGTTGAAGAAAATGTTTAAAACATTTGTTGATAAGATCGGAGAGTTCAAGAAGGAAACGATCATGACACCGCTGTTCATGGTCGGTGAAGTCCTGATGGAATGTATCATTCCGGTCACGATGGCCGCGCTGATCGACCATATGCATACCGGTGACTTATCAGTCGTCATTTATTATGGCGCCATACTGATAGTGCTGGCGTGCGTATCACTGTTCTGCGGGGCGACATGTGCCAAACTGGCGGCCAGTGCTTCGACTGGCTTTGCGCGCAATCTGAGAAGAGATCTTTTCTACAAGGTCCAGGACTATTCCTTCGCCGATATCGATACCTTCTCTTCTGCTTCTTTGGTCACAAGACTTACCAATGATGTCACGCAGATCCAGAACGCTTTCCAGATGATGATCAGAATGGCGGTCAGATCGCCAATGATGCTGATATTCTCCGTAACGATGGCCTTCAGGATCAATCCGAAGATGGCCCTGATATTCTTAGCTATCATTCCGGTACTGGCACTTGGCCTGATCCTGATCTTCAATACCGTTCATCCTATTTTCCGAAGGATCTTCAAAAAATATGATGCCTTAAATAATTCCGTTCAGGAAAACGTTGCAGGTATCAGAGTCGTCAAGGCTTTCGTCAGAGAAGATTTTGAGATCGAAAAATTCAACAAAGCTTCCGAAGACGTCAGACAGAACTTCACCAGAGCTGAAAGGATCATTGCCCTTAACTCACCGTTAATGAGTACCTGTATGTATACTTCAATGTTATTAGTAAGTTACATCGGCGCCAAGACGATCATCACCAGCGGTTCTACTGCCTTGACTACCGGTGAACTTTCTTCACTGATCACCTATGGCATGCAGATACTGTCTTCACTGATGATGCTTTCAATGGTCTATATGCAGATCACCTTCTCAACTGAAGCTGCCAATCGAATCTACGAAGTGCTCTCTTATGAACCGACTCTTGTTTCGCCAGAGAATGGCCTTACAGAAGTCAAAGACGGCTCAGTCTTATTTGACAACGTAACTTTCAAGTATGATCTGCATTCAAGACGCAAAGCACTGTCTGATATTAATCTTAAGATCGAGAGCGGCGAGACAGTCGGTATCATCGGTTCTACCGGTTCATCCAAGACCACTTTGATCCAGCTGATTAGCCGTTTGTATGACGCGACTGAAGGTATCGTCTATGTCGGTGGCGAAGATGTCAGAAAATATGATCTTAAATCTTTAAGAGATGCTGTCGCCGTCGTCTTACAGAAGAATGTCCTGTTCAAGGGAACGATAAAAGAAAACCTGCGCTGGGGTAATAAAGAAGCCAGCGATGAAGAAATAATCAGAGTTTGTAAACTGGCACAGGCCGATGAATTCATCGAACAGATGCCGGATAAATATGACACGATGATCTCCCAGGGCGGAACCAACGTCTCGGGCGGTCAGAAACAGCGTCTTTGTATCGCCCGTGCCTTACTTAAGAAACCGAAGATCCTGATCCTGGATGACTCGACCTCGGCGGTCGATACCAGGACAGATGCCTTAATTAGAAAAGCCTTTAAAGAAGAGATCCCGGAAACGACCAAGATCATCATTGCCCAGAGAATTTCATCTGTGCAGGATTCCGATCAGATCATCGTCATGGAATCAGGCAAGATCGTCGAAAGAGGAACCCACGAAGAACTGCTTAAACTGAAAGGCATCTATTCAGAGATCTATGAATCACAGATTAAAGGAAAGGAGGAAGACTAATGCCACCGAGAGGAAGAGGAGTCGTTACTGACAAGAAAATCGACGGAAAATCATTAAAACGTTTAGTGATCTATGTCTTTAAAAACTACAAAGCCCATCTGACTATCGTTGCGTTATGTCTGATCATTTCCTCAGTCACCAACGTTATCGCCGCAACCTTCTTACAGAGACTGATCGATGATGTCATCACCCCTGGTATCTCGACCGGACTTGAAAGTGTCGTGCCGGGCTTACTGAAACTGATCTCGACGATGGCTTGTCTGTATATCACCGGTATCCTGGCAACTGTCTTATACAACCAGCTGATGGCTACCGTTGGTCAGGGGACGATCAAGAAACTGCGTGATGCGATGTTCGACAATATGGAAACATTGCCGATCCGCTACTTTGATACCCATTCCCATGGTGAGATCATGTCGACCTATACCAACGACGTCGATACGATCAGACAGTTAGTCGGACAGTCCATTCCGAATATGTTCCAGTCTTTGCTGTCGCTGATCGTCGTCTTCTTCACGATGATCTCCTACAGTATCTGGCTGACTTTGGTCGTATTACTCGCCATCTTCTCGATGTTCAAGATCACCAAGAAATTCGGCGGACGCTCTGCCCGCTACATGGCTGAGCAGCAGAAATCACTAGCTGAAGAAGAAGGCTTTATCGAAGAAATGATGGAAGGCATGAAGGTCGTCAAAGTCTTCACACACGAAGAAGAAGCCAAGAAGGACTTTGATAAACTCAATGAGAAACTCTTTGAAGATTCAAGAAATGCCAACCGTAACGCCAATGCGCTGATGCCGATCTTAGGCAACATGGGTAACATCCTCTATGTCATCCTGTCAATTGCCGGATCACTGATGGTATCCTTAAACATCATGAATCTTTCCATAAAAGGTTTATCACCTTTAAGTATCGGTATCATCATCTCCTTCCTGTCACTGGCCAGAACAATGTCCATGACCGTCTCACAGGTCTCGATGCAGGTATCGATGGTCGCTCAGGCTTTAGCAGGATCCGACCGTGTCTTTGCCTTGATCGATGAAAAGAGCGAAGAAGATGACGGTTATGTAACTTTAGTCAGATGCACGATCGATCCGGAAGGAAACATCCATGAGGCTGATCACTATACCGGCAAATGGGCCTGGAAACATTACCACGCCCAAAGCGATCACACCACTACCTATAAGGAACTGCGTGGTGATATCGAAATGGTCGATGTCGACTTCGCCTATAATCCGGATAAGCAGATCCTGTTTGACATCTCACTTTATGCCAAACCTGGTCAGAAGATTGCCTTTGTCGGTGCTACCGGTGCCGGCAAGACCACGATCACCAATCTGATCAACCGCTTCTACGATATCCCTGATGGCAAGATCCGTTATGACGGCATCAATATAAACAAGATCAAAAAACCTGATCTGAGAAGATCATTAGGTATGGTCCTTCAGGATGTCAACCTGTTTACCGGAACGGTTATGGAAAATATCCGTTATGGCAACCTCAGAGCCAGCGATGAACAGTGTATCGAAGCAGCCAAACTGGCCAACGCGGATGACTTCATCACCCGTTTACCGGAAGGCTATGATACGATGCTGACAGGTAATGGTTCACAGCTCTCGCAAGGTCAAAGACAGCTGATCTCAATCGCCAGAGCAGCAGTCGCCAACCCGCCGGTCATGATCCTTGATGAAGCTACATCTTCGATCGATACCAGAACCGAAGCTCTGGTTCAAAAAGGTATGGATAATCTGATGGAAGGCCGAACAGTATTTGTCATCGCCCACCGTCTATCCACCGTCAGAAACGCTGATGCGATCATGGTACTTGATCATGGACGTATCATCGAAAGAGGTACACACGATCAGCTGCTGGCTATGAAAGGAACATACTACCAGCTGTATACCGGTGCCTTCGAATTAGAATAATCAATTTTAAAAGCAGGCTGTTACAACTCAAAGTAGCAGCCTTTTTATTACTATCTGTATTATCCGTTTATTAAACCTGTTCTTCCTGATCTTTGGTATCGATCAGATAAGCTATGCCGCTTGGTCCGTAACCGTAGTTATCGGCATTCCTGATGATAGCGATCACATAGAAGGTGAAACTGAGTGCCTCTGATATTGGGAAGCAGAACCAGATACTGTTAGCTCCGAAGATCTTCGGGATCATAATGATCGTGACCAGACGGAATACTACATTACGAAGCAGAGAAAGAACAGTTGATACCTTTTGAGCTCTTAAGGCCACAAACATACGGTTAGCCATGATACAGGCTGCCGTAAAGATCGGGGCAAACAGTTCAACCGTCAGTCCGAAATAGGTCATATCATAGAAAGACTGCGTAAGCGTATTCGGATTCATGAATAAGCCGACCAGCGGTTTTTTCAGACACTGTCCCACGATAAACAGACCGACACAGCCGAAAAACCAGATCTTCAGATTATGGTACAGGATCTTCTTCAAAGTCTTCGGCCTTCCGGCTCCGAAGTTGTA
Organism: Erysipelotrichaceae bacterium; assembly: GCA_017432545.1. Classification (GTDB taxonomy): domain Bacteria; phylum Bacillota_I; class Bacilli_A; order Erysipelotrichales; family Erysipelotrichaceae; genus Colivicinus. Next base: position 104,635 of record JAFRJA010000057.1, on the reverse strand, counting down.
AGCCATGATCGGTCCTACCGTTGTCGCAAAACCGACAAAAGCCGAATTCAAAATCATTCTGATATCATTAACGATCGATCTCGCCGCAAGACCATCTGAACCAAGATAAAACAGGATCGTCCGATTTACCACAAAAGCCGTCATACTCATCGTCAGGGCATTGGTGACCTGGGAGATCGAATAATGGGTAGATTCATACAATGTCTTCCCATATCCGCTTTCTGGTTTCACAAAACAGATATCGTTATTTTTATTGAGATAGAAAATGATACCGACAATGAAATTCGCAATAAAGCCAAGGCTGGTAGCGATCGCTGCACCCGCAACACCCATACCCATGACTACGATCGTGATATAGTCGGTAACGACATTGATAACTCCGGAAAGGATACTGTTGAATAAACCCATGGAAGGTTTACCGGCCGCAGAATAGAAAGCACCGAAAGACATGGAGGCCAGTTTGAAAGGAAGGCTCACAAAAGTAATGGCCACATAGACTTCCGTAAACTGGATGATATCTCTCCCTGCTCCAAGAAATGATAGTATCTGATCATCAAAAATAATCATCAAAGATGCGATAGCGATACCGATCCCCATTGACATCATGATCATTCTGGTAAAGATCCTTTTGGCTTCTTCCTTATTGCCCTTACCCATTTCCGTAGCCGCATAGGTGCAGGCGCCCATACCGAAAATATGTGTCAGAGCCAGGATGATACCATCTACCGGCATCAGGATCTTGATACCGGCCAAAGCGTTCTGACCAACAAAACGGGAGACAAAAAGCGCATCATCCAGAGTTTCGAAGATGCGTGAAGTCATACTGGTCAAAAGCCCAGGCATGGCAAACTTAAGCAGTTCTCCTAAACTGAAATCCTGACCGATCTTTGATGTCTCTTCTTTATTCATTACTGTTAACTTTATAATAAACTTTCGTTTTAGTAACTTCTTTTGATTTTGTATCGAACAGATACAATCTTGATGACCTTAATAAAAAGGCTATCACTTTTTTATTCGCAACAGCCTCAGTTTTTTGTTTGATAAACTATTATCTTACTTCTTCGTAAACACATCTCCTGCTCTGGACATACACAGATTAGTCTTCAAGACGACACTTTTATCACCTTTATCTTCAAACTCAATGACCTTAACATCGTCTCCAGCGAAGCCCTGCATCATCGAAGCATCCGTTACATCACAGATCCAGCAGGCATCATCAGTTCTCTGACACCAGCCTTTATACTTGCCCATGCCCGCATAGACATTTTCTACAAATTCAAAGGAGTAGTCAGTTGCGATCGTCAGAGCAGGCAGATACATGTCATTCACATCCTGTATCGGTTCATGGATCCAGGTCGTCGTTGTAAAACCGGAGATCGGTGAATCGACTTTCGCATCATCAGGCAGTTCTGCATCCACAGTAAAGTAATCGATATATTTGGAATCGATGAGATCTTCCATCAGCAGCAATGTATTCTCATCAAGTACCGCCATTTCAAAGTTATAGACCATCTTACCATTCATATCTTCAAAAGGATTGAAGTTTGAAAACATAACGACCGATCCATCGTCAGTCAGACCATATAAACCATTGATCTCCAGAGTCTGAGTATCGGAATAATCGATCAGTGTAAAGGAACCATCAGTCCGGATGTCCACAAATGATTTCAGTTTTCTATCCTGGGAAGCGTTATAGAAAGTCATGTTCTTTTTGAAATGATAATCACTCGTATTATCGATCGTTGTAACAGGAGAACCTGATGAAGCTGGTTTTGTAGTCGAAAAAACCGTATCGGAATTAGAACCGGTCAGAGTCGTCTTTAAGACCAGATTATTTTCATCCTGGACTTCAAAAATGACTTTGTCGAATTTGCCGTTTTCCACTTCGCAGGTGACGACACCTTTTTCGATCTTCCATTTGCCGCTTAATTCATAGTAACCATCAGGATTTGAATCCTTCAGAACAAAACTTCCATCCTTACCGAACCAGACTTCTGAAGGGTCTTTTGCGATGAAAGTATCGGCAGTATCATAATAGGTCTTTCCGGCGATATCGGCTTCATTTTCAGCAGGCTGGTTATTTTTCGTACAGCCTGAAAACAAGCATAAAGTAAATAATATCGCGATCAGCTTCCGAAGTGTTTTCATAGTCAAAACGGTCCTTTCTATAGATTATTGATTTATTTTCTATACCTTCATTATATGTTAAACAAAGGATAATAAAACTGCTCTGGAATAAGTCGCAAAGCAGTTTTATGATAGTTCTATTTCCTGTAGCTAGCCCACATCATATCGGTCGCTTCTTTGACAGCTTCTGTCATATCGGCAACTTTATCAGCCGGCCAGTCCTTAACATCACCTCTTAAGAAGGTAGTCTTATCGACACGGTTATCGAAGACACCGATCGGTACGTTATAAGTCTTGCCATCCTTCTTGACGGTGATCGTATTTGGAACCTCAGCGTGTTCTCTCAGATACTGCATATCATCGCAACCATAGTCTCCCAACATGACGGACATCGGTACACCATGGAACAGATTTGAACCGGGATCATCCGGATTGGCTCTTTCATTGTTCTTGCGACGTGATTCTTCCGGTGTTACCCATATGTAGAGGATCGCAGCATCCCTTAACAGATCCGGGGCAAACTGCGGAAGTGAATACTGGTAGCCGTATTCGCCAGTCAGAGGCATAGCTGAGCCATCAGGTCCGCCACGGGCACATTCGATGACGATCGTCTTTCCATCAAAGCTTTCCGGGATCTGGGCTTCCTTTTCTGTCAGGATCTTTTCTGCTTCATCTTTCAGATTCTCGGCGATCTTGTTTCGCACATCTTCATCCAACATCGCTAAACGCGGTGGTAATCCGGCAATACCTGCTGCCCTGTCGATCCTGTCAAACAGATAGATCGCTGTATTATCCGTTGTAACTTTCTTCCTATTCAGCAGATCATGATAGTCTTCATTAAGTAACTCAACTAAAGTACCCCAGTCTTTATTGTTGATGAAAGGATTCTGACCGGGATAGAAGATCGGATCAAGACCAAGTTTCTCCAATTCGCCGTCGATACATCTCATGAAATGCACATATGGGAAATCATCGAGCTGCAGATTATCACCGATATGGAATTCTTCTTCCAGTCTCTTCGGATCGATATTGGCCATGAAATGGCGTACTTCTGACTTTCCTGAAGCAGGTAAAGCAACCAGTAAAACCGTTTTAAACAGATTATTATTCATAGTAAAAATTCCTCTCTAACGCTATTATAACATCACCTTTTTCAAATGGAATTTATGCGTTTTTCAGGTCTGAAAACAAAAAAGAAAAATTCTTTCAAAAAACAAGAAAGCGCCTACATTTGTGAAAAAAATTACATAGTTGATTTTTCGTGTTGAAATGGCACTTTTTTGCATAGAAAAGCGCTTAATTCATATTCTAAAAACCTTATTAATAATTTATAATTTAGGTATAAAATCTTAAAGATTTTAAGAAGGAGAAAGAATGAAAAAGTTATTTAAGATTCTTGTTACTGCTTTAGTAGCTATGATGCTTGTAGCTTGCCAAGGCGGCGGCAACAACGGCGGCGGCGGTGAACAAACTGCTGAAGCTCAGGAAATCGTTTTCTGGCACACTCTGACTGACCATGACGAAGCTATGGTTACTGAGATCGTTGATGCATTCAATGCTGAATACGAAGGTAAGTATCATGTAACTCATGAGACTCAGCCACTTGATGGTTTCGAGGCCAAGGTTCTTGAAGCTGTTACCAATGGTGTTGGACCGAGCTTAGTCTGGTTATATCCGGGCACAGCAACTGAATACGTTGGCGAAGACCTCGCTATCGACTTCGGCCAGTACCTTGATGACGCTGAAGTAAAGAACAGAGTATCTTCAGGTATCTACTCAGCTATGACTGACTACCCAGATGGCAAGATGCATGCAGTAGCTGGTACATTGACTGGTCCTATCATGTTCTACAATCAGGACTTATTAGACAAGTACAATCTGCAGCAGCCTACTACTTGGGAAGAACTGTTAACTGTATGTAAGACAGTTGTCGACGGCGAAAAAGCTGAAGGCAATGAGATCATCGGTTTCGGTCCTGACTCAGTTGATACATTAGGTATCATCGTTCTTGAACAGTTAGGCTTACACTACATCGATTCCAACAAGACAGCTAACGACTGGACAGACCAGAAGTTCGTTGACTGGGTCAACTGGTGGAAAGAAGCTGAAGCTGAAGGTTACTTCATGTTAGTTGATCCGGAAGGCTACCATTCAGGTCCGTTCGGCAACCAGCAGTACTTATGCTACATGGGCTCTTCTGCAGGTATCGGCTACATCAATCATGACAGCTTCAATATGACTACTGGTCCAGTTCCTCAGACTGCCGGTGGCAAAGACTACACTGAAACTACAGTTCGTGCATTAGTCGGCTTCAAGAAAGATGACGCTACTGATGAAGGCGCTGCTAAATTTGCTGCTTACTTCGTAAAGGCTGAAAACAACAGCAAGTTCGTTCAGACTTACGGCGCTGCTTCACCTTACACTGATGTAAACTCATCAAGCGAATACCAGGCTTACGCTGCAGGTTCACCTGCTATTCAGGCTTTAGCTCTTATGAACGACTACGCCGGAACTCGTCCGAACGTTGCTGGTCAGCAGGGCTGCAAAGAAGCTATTACCCAGGCTTTAAAGATCGCTGTTGCCGGTACTGATACAGTTGAAGCATTAACAACTGCTCAGGCTCAGGCTAACGCTGCTTTATCTGAGTAATTAAGGAAAATTGATGACAGGGAATAAACTGTTTGTATTATGTCTTGATGCACTGACTTCATCTGATCTTGATCAGATGAGACAGCTGCCCAACTTCAAATGGCTGTTTGAAGAAGGCTCATATGTTAAACATATCGAACCTATCTATCCAAGCTTTACATACCCTTGTCATTGCACAATCATTACAGGGAACACCGTGAAAAATCACGGTGTTCCTCATAATGAGAAACTGGAGATCGAAAACCCCCATTCACCATGGTATAACCAGCGTGCAGATGTAAAATGTCCAACCATCTTTGACTACGCAAAAGAAGCTGGATATGTTACATGTTCACTTAGCTGGCCCGTATCGGGAAAAGCCGATATCGATCTGAACATGCCTATGATCATCCCGATGAAATATACCGGCGATGATCCCGGACAGTTCTTATATGGCAACGCCTCAGATGAACTGATGGATCGCTATTTCTGGAAATATTCAAGATATCTCAAGGGTAAAGACCGTTCACTCGATCTCTACACTATGGCACTTGCTCCTGACATCATCAGGGATTACCATCAGCCTGATGTGATGTTTGTAAAGATGTGTGATCTTGACTCCGCAAGACACGTCAATGGAGTATATTCTGAAGAAGCTGAAGAACAGTTACGCAAACATAATTATGAATTCGGCGTCTTATTAGACAGTATCAGACGCTACGGTGATTTTGAACATACCAACTTTGTCGTTCTCGGTGATCATGGTCAACAGAACATCACCAGAAACCTCAATGTCAATGTGCTTTTAAGAGATGCCGGCTTTATCAGGTGTGACGAAGAAGGCAAGCTCGTTGACTATGACGCTTACTGTCATTCCGTATCACTGTCGGCCTGGATCGTCTTGAAAGATCCAAGTGACGATAAGCTGAGAGAGAAAGTCTACACTTTCCTCAGATCCTTAAGAGATGATCCAGCCTATAATATCGGTTATCTCTATACAAAGCAAGAAGCTGATGAACTATTCGGCTTAGTCGGACCGCTGGACTTCGTGATCGAAGGCAAGGAACCGATGAATTTCTCCAGCACTTTGCAAGGTAAGGATGCCTTTGAAATGTATCTGAGACCCGGCCAATACTTCTCGGTCGCCTCCCATGGCCATCTGCCATGGCGTGATGAAACGACGACCTTCATCGCGGCCGGTCCTAATGTCGCAAAAGGTGTGGCTATTGAAAGATCACAGATGATAAATGAAGCGCCTACCATGGCGGCCATGTTAGGCCTGCAGATGAAAGACACTGACGGAAAAGTTATCCAAGAACTTTTAAATAACTAAATCTCAAGGAGGATAGGTATGAGAATACGTCTGGAGCACATCGTCAAACGTTTTGACGATAATACAGCAGTAAATGACTTTTCTGCTGTAATCGAGTCTGGTGAACTCGTCACACTTTTAGGTCCTTCGGGATGCGGTAAATCAACGATGCTGAACATGCTTTCAGGAATCATTTACCCGACCGAAGGCAAGATCTATTTTGATGAAGATGACGTCACCTTCATGTCATCGGAAAAAAGAGGAATCGGTCTGGTTTTCCAGAACTATGCCCTGTATCCTCACATGACTGTACTGGAAAACATCTGTTTCCCATTAGAGATCAAGAAGGTTCCGAAGGCTGAAAGGATCGAAAGAGCCAAGAAGATGGCCGAACTCGTCCACGTCGAAGGCATGCTTAACCGTAAGCCGGGACAGCTCTCCGGTGGTCAGCAGCAGCGTGTTGCGATCGCCCGAGCTCTGGTCAAGGAACCAAGACTCCTGCTTCTGGATGAACCTCTGTCCAACCTTGATGCCCGTTTGAGGATCGAGATGAGAGAAGAGATCAGAAGGATCCAGCTGGAGACCGGCGTTACGACGATCTTCGTTACCCACGACCAGGAAGAAGCCATGTCTATCTCCGATCACATCATCTTAATGAAACTCGGTGTCTTACAGCAGTATGATAAGCCACAGGCCTTATATGATCAGCCGGCTAACTGCTTCGTCGCTGACTTCTTAGGCAACCCGCCTATCAACAAGGTTGCCGGTGTCGTCGAAGGCGGAAAAGTTCTGCTGGGTGAAGAAAAACTCGACAGCGGTATCAGAGCCGATGTACCTGATGGCACCAGAGTATGGCTGTCATTCCGTGCCGAAAGCGTCATCCTTGACAACGACTCTCCATTAAAAGCTCACGTCATCATGACCTCTGTCATGGGTAAGGAAGTCATCACTTCCTTCAACCTGGCGGGTAAAGAAGTGCGTGGCTACATGGATGCCAACGCTGAACTGTTAAGAGATCAGGAGATCGGTATCCGTTTCAAGAAGAGCGGTGTATTTGTCTTTGATTACGAAACTGGAGAACGTTACTTATGAAGAAATCTTTCTTTGAAAGGATAAAGCCGCTTCTGTACCTGCTTCCTTTCATCGCATCGGTAACGATATTTACGCTCTATCCGATCGTCAATGTCATCAGAATGTCATTCCTCGAAGGATATAAATATCTCTCCGGTGCCTATTCAGGAGTAGGTTTCGGAAACTATGAGAAAGTAATCAACGACCCTTTCTTCAGACAGGCTCTGTCCAATACATTCAGATATGTATTACTGGTCGTTCCTATTTCTACATGCCTGGCTATCGTAATCGCCACGATGCTGAACCAGAAGATCAAGTTTCAGTCGTTCTTCCAGACGGCTTACTTCCTGCCGATGGTAACATCTTCGCTGGCGGTAGGTCTGGCCTGGCGTTTCATGTTCAATGATAAAGTCGGTATCCTGAACTATGTGCTGAACCTCTTCGGCATTGAAGGACCAAGCTGGCTGACGACTCCGGCCGGTAACTTTGTAGCTGTCGTCGTCTTCGGTATCTGGGCGATCTTACCAAACACGATCATCCTGCTGCTGTCTGGCTTGCAGAATATCGACCCGTTATATTACACAGCTGCCAAAGTTGACGGCGCGAAGACTTTAAGGATCTTCTTCAGGATCACGGTTCCATTACTGGCACCGACGATCATGCTGGTAATCATCATCAACACGATCTCGACCTTCAAGATGTATCATGAACTCTTCCCGTTATTCAACGGTCCGGGTATTGCCTATAACCTGTTCACCGTTGTCTACTATATCTACTACGAATTCCGTGTCATGTCACCACCGAAGTACGGCTATGCCGCTGCGGCTGCCGTCATGCTGCTGATCACGGTCTTCATATTCACAATGTTACAGCGTGCCGTTCAGGCATGGTCAAGAAAGGAGAGAGGCGAAGATGTCAAGAAAGCCAAGAAACTCAGAGATGAACTTGTATAAAGAACCTCTTTCAGCCGGCAGGATAGCGATGTATATTGCTCTGTTCATCGGAGCCCTCATCATGATCTTCCCGTTCTACTGGATGATCACCGGCGCGTTCAAGAGCTGGACCGAAGTCAACAAGATCCCGCCTACGCTGTTTCCGGAGAATCCGTTTAACCTGGAGAACTTCGTCTATGCCTTCAAGACGGCCCCGTTTGGACGTTACTTCATCAACTCCATCCTGGCACTGATCGGCTGTATCGTGACCTGTTCCTTCACTACGATCTTAGCGGCTTACGCTTTCTCAAGATTGCGTTTCCCGGGCCGTGAGTTCATCTTCTCACTGCTGCTGTCGCTGATGATGGTCCCATATGAAATGATCATCATCACCAACTACCGCACGATCGTTCAATGGAACCTGCACGATACGATCTGGGCACTGATCCTGCCTTTCATGTCAAGTATCTTCTATACCTACATCCTGAAAGGCTTCTTCGATTCAGTACCGGAATCACTGTATCAGGCCGCTAAAGTCGACGGCTGCTCTGACTGGAAATATCTCTGGCGTGTCATGGTCCCGATGGCCAAGTCTTCTCTGGCAACGATCATCCTGCTCAATGCGATCGCTACCTGGAACTCCTTCTTATGGCCGATGATCGCGACCAACTCCAAAGATGTCAGAACTCTGCCATTTGGTCTGTACGCATTCATGACCGAAGGCGGTCAGAGAAACGAAAGAATGATGGCTGCTTCTACGATCGTTGTCATTCCGATGATCATCATCTTCTTATTTGCCCGTAAGTATATCATCTCCGGTATGTCCCGAGGCGGTATCAAGGGTTAAACAATTCATACCTATTCCATTAGAAATGGGAGACTTAACTCTCCCATTTTATTTTGTGATTCTCTTTTCAATACAGCTGATCTTTTCCCCATCAAGCTTCATCGTATAGCTCATTCCCGAAAAAGTCGTGAACCCGAATGTATTCTCATCAATGATCTTTACCAGCACACAGGAATCAGTATGACCAACCGTATCTTTCATATTCCAGAAATTCTCGATATACAGATTATCGTCTTTGGGATAATCTTCATAGATAAGCTCTTTATCTTTTAATATGTATCTCATATTTAATGTTCGAAGTGTTTGGCTACATCTTTCAGATAATTGATGATCGTGAGATGCTGCGGACAGACACCTTCACATTGCCCGCACTGTATACAATCGGAAGCCTTGCCGAACTTCTCGGTAAGTTTGTCATAGTTGGAATAATTGATCGTCCAGCCTTTCTGTTTCAGATCTTCGCGCATATCTTCGTTATACAGTGAGAAATACTCCGGGATCGCGATCGACATCGGACAGCCCTCCGTACAGTAGTGACAGGCTGTACATGGCACTGCGACTTGTGCATTGATCAGTTCTGCTGCCTTGAAACAAAGCTTCTTTTCTTCTTCACTTAATGGTTTGAAATCTTTCATATAGGAGATGTTGTCTTCCATCTGTGCCAGATTGGACATTCCTGATAATACCACCATGACATTTTCTAGAGAAGCCACAAATCTGATCGCCCAGCTTGGAGCCGACATGTCCGGTTCTGCTTCCTTAAATGCTCTTAAAGCTTCTTCCGGAATCCTGGCCAGAGTTCCACCCTTGCACGGTTCCATGACGATCACCGGCTTGCCATGTTTAACAGCTACTTCATAATTCTCTCTTGATCTGATCCATTCACTCTCCCAATCAAGATAGTTTATCTGCAATTGTACAAACTCCATTTCCGGATGATCAGTCAGGATCTTATCCAGCAGTTCCGGTTTATCATGGAAGGAGAAACCGCAATGTTTCACCAGACCCTTTTCTTTCTTATCCAGGAGCCATTCAAAACAATGCAGACGCTCATACTTTTCAGGTCTGTTTCCTTCCAAAGAGTGTAACAGATAATAATCAAAAAAATCGACACCGGTCTTTCTCAACTGTTCATTGAAGATTTTATCGCGATCTTCTTCACATTCGATGAAATCAGAATGCAGTTTTGTGGTCAAAGTAAAACTATCTCTTGGATAACGGTCGACCAGCGCCTCTTTGATCGCGTTTTCGCTCTTGAAACCACAATACATCCAGGCCGTATCAAAATAGGTAAAGCCATTAGCCAAAAAGACATCGACCATTCTCTTCAGTTCTTCAATGTCAATATCTCCTGCATTATCTGGGTTATTAAGCGGCAAGCGCATCAGACCAAAACCGAATTTCTTTTCAGGTTTAAAGTTCATTGTTTACCTCCGGAATTTATTAAAATATGAATTATTGTCTATCTACTTCAGTTAAATTCTAACATATAATATACTTTTAATTAGGGAGCTTATGTATGAGTAAAAAATTCAGAATATTATCTACTTCAGACATTCACGGTGTTATCTATCCTTATGCCTATGCTGATGGCACGGAGGCAAATGAAGGTCTCGCTAGGATCAGAACACTGATCGAATCATTACGCGATGAAGATACCATCGTCATCGATAACGGTGATACGATCGAAGGATCACCATTTACCTTCTACCACTATGCCTACAGGAATCCGCTTAGTCCCTGTCCGCTTTCCAAAGCAATGAAAGTGGTAGGCTACGACTATATGGTACCGGGCAATCATGATTTCAACTATGGGGAAGCTCCGTTTTTCAAACATATCAAAGAAACAGGAGCCACGGTGCTTTGTGCCAATCTGTTCTATAAAGGAGAACTTTTGGGACCGGAATATGTCATCCGCGAAAACAACGGCAAGAAACTGGCCCTGTTTGGTCTGATCACACATTATGTACCGATGTGGGAAGAAGCAGAAAATATTGCCAATTTCTCATTTACCGATGCTTTTGAGACCTGTAAGAAGACTGTTGAAAAGATAAAAGAAAAAGAAGCGGCTGATTATATAGTCTGTGTCTATCACGGTGGTTTTGAAAGAGATCCGGAAACCAATGAATCATGTGAAAACAATCCTGGTGAAGATCAGGCTTACCGCATGGGCAAGGAGATAAAAGGATTAAGCGCCATCATGACCGGCCACCAGCACAGAGAAATGTGCGGCAGCTTCAATGGTGTCGCCTATACCCAGCCATTCCAGCATGGAGCCTTCTTAGCCAGTATCGATATCAATACGATGACCAATGTTGTGATCCCTTCACTTATCCCGGCGGATATCTATCCGGATGAAGAGATAATGAAGCTTTGTGAAGAAGATGAAAAAGAAGTACAGAAATGGCTCGATACGCCTTTAGGTACTACGGATATCGATATGCTTATACATGATGAATATGAATCAAGGCTGCATAAATCGCAGCTCGCGACCTTTTTCAACAAGATCCAGAAAGAGATCAGCGGTGCCGATCTGTCAGGCATTTCAATCTTCTTAAAAGCCAAAGGTCTTGGCAAACAGATCACGATGCGTTCTCTGATGAGTACGTATTTCTTTCCTAACACACTGGTCGTCAAAAAGATCAATGGCAGGATCTTAAGAGAATATCTGGAAAGAACAGCACTGTTCTGGACGATGAAAGATGACGAGATCATAATCAACCCGCTGATGGATTATCCGACTCCGCAATATCACAACTACGATTTTGTGGATGATATCGAATATACGATCAAAGTCTCAAATGAACCGGGCCACAAGATCATCGAGATGAACAGACATGGCGTACCGATCAAAGATGATGATGAGTTTACGCTCGCCATAAACAACTATCGTGCTTCTGGCAGCGGAGGATATGAAATGATCCATGATGCGCCAACCGTCAAAGAGATCAACCGCAGTGTCGTCGATCTGATCGGTGAATACATCAAGGATCACAAAGATATCAGTTTCAAACCATTAGATAACATAAAGGTCATCAAGTAGATGACCTTTTAAAATCCTTTATTTCTGTTTATTACCTGAACCAAAGAAGCGTTATCCTTAGTTCTGACAAACAGTTCAATCAGTCCGTCGATCGAATCATCACGATAATAGTTCATGATATCCCGACGGATGATATTGACGGCACTCTGTTCTTCCGCTGTCAGAAGCAGATCTTCTCTTCTGGTTCCGGACTTGGCGATATCGATCGCCGGGAAGAGCCTTCTTTCCTGCAGTTTTCTGGAAAGGATCAGTTCCATATTACCGGTACCCTTGAACTCTTCATAGATGACATCATCCATCTTGGAACCGGTATCGACCAAAGCCGTAGCTAAGATCGTCAGCGATCCTCTTTCTCTTGTATTACGGGCTGCCCCAAAGAAACGTTTAGGCATGTATAAGGCATTCGGATCAAGACCACCGGAAAGGGTCTTGCCGGAAGATGCTTCAGTCAGGTTATAGGCTCTCGATAAACGGGTTATCGAATCTAACAGGATAAAGACATCTTCGCCCGCTTCGACCAGTCTCTTGGCGTGTTCGATCGTCATCTCGGAAACGAATTTATGTTTGGTCGGCTGTTCATCAAAAGTAGAATAGACGATCATGACATTATCACCCTTGACGATCTCTTTGATATCGGTAACTTCTTCCGGTCTTTCATCGATCAGTAGAATGATCAGATGAGCCTTAGGGCAGCTCCTTAAGATCGATAATGCGATATCTTTCAGAATAGTAGTCTTACCGGCTTTAGGTGGCGATACGATCAGACCTCTCTGGCCCTTACCGATTGGGGTGATCAGATCCATGACTCGCATAGATAAAGATTCACCGGGTCTTTCCAGTATTACTCTTTCATTAGGAAAGATCGGCGTCAGGTCTTCAAAAGCTACTCTGGAACGGATCATATCCGTATCAAGCAGATTTATCTTATCGATATAGATCAATGCTCCATATCTTTCATTATCTTTCGGCAGTCTCCTCTTACCCGTAATGTGATCGCCGGTACGCAATCTGAACTTCTTGATGAAAGTCGGCGAAACAAAGACATTGTCATCACCGGTCTCAAAGTTCTCGCCTCTGATAAAACCATAGCCATCTTCCATGACTGTCAGGATGCCATCGGCCTTGAGATCAGGTTCGCTCTTCTTGCCGATGATCCTTACTTCCTTGTTTTCTACAGTTGTATCAGATTCGCTTTGATCTTCTTCGACTTGTGGAATTACTTCACTTTCCCCTAATACTTCTTCAGTCTCTTCAGCTTCAGAAACAGCTTCTTCTTCTTTTTCTTCTTTGGCTTTCTTTGTCGTTTTCTTTTTAACCGGTTTCTTTTCCTTTTTCTGTTCTTCGGCGTATTTCTCCATAAACATGGCGATGATATCCTCCTTCTTGAGGCCGGAGATCTTTACATCTTCACTCTTCGCCAGTTCCTTGAGTTCATTCAGTTTAAGTTTTCCTAATTCTTCCTTTGTCATCAATCCACCTGTGCTTTAAAATAATCAGCCTTGTCTTCAATCAACTTAACTGCTTCGATCAGCTTTTCATAATTATATGGTTCACATGTTTCTTCAGCTTCGGAAACATATTCCTTATCTTCATTTGTATACTTCAGTTTCCAGCTGACCGCATCTTCAATGTCGCTTCCCTTATAGCTTCTTTCCCACTTCTCAATTTCTGCTTCATCAAGCAGTTTCACAAACTTTTTTGAAGCTTCTTCATCAAGTTCACCGCTTCTACTTTCAAAGCCTGCGATATCGGTTTCAATCGAATAAGAAACTCTATCGTTTATCTCGCATAACAAAAAATAAGCTCCATCAAGACAGCTGAAATGGTATTCTAGTCTTCGCATTTTTTTTCTCCTTTTTAATGGGTAATACAATAGGCTGAAATTTAATACACTTTTATTTAATCATTTTTAAATAAGTCAGGCAATATTCTTTCGATCATTTGTGATCGAATAATCGCTTTCATACATGCGCTTAAGATCTTTCTTTTTATTATACTGTTCACCGATACAGAATTCTTTTGACCAGCACATGTAGTAAGCCCATGGCACATGTGATGTTTTGAGTTTATCGATATCTGGTATATATCCGACTTCCGCTAAAGCTGAGACCTTGTTTTGTGTCGTTTCTTTGATCAGTTTATGGTAATCAGATTTATAGTCTGTTGGAATGTTGAACTTGTTGTAGATATCGACAGAGATCACATCCACGTATTCATCACCGGGATAACCTTGTTTATAGCGGCAGTTCCACACCCATAAAAGATTGTTCAACTTCAATTCATTCACATAATAATCAAACATCAGTTTATATAATTCTCTGGCAACTTCCATCCCTTTAAAGCCCCACCAGAACCAGTCACCGTCTGATTCATGAAAAGGTCGCCATAAGATCGGAATATCCGCTTCCTTGAACCTTTTAAGATGTTCACCTATCACTTCCATATCATGATAAAAAGCTTTTCTTTCTGCACTTCCTTCAACAAGAATTCTTGACGCATCGAATTCAGTGTTCTTCTGATAGAAACTTTTATCATGACCGTATATAGGCGAATACCAGTGAAAGCTGAAAGTAAGGATGATGTCTTCTTTTAAGGCTAAAGATAAAGCTGTATCCAGCGTTCCTTTATTCTCTTCAACTTCCTTGAGACATTCAAATGAAGCGTCTTCGTAGTTGATGTTTGGTGAATAACCGAGCAGTTCAAAACCGTAAAGTTTCGGTGTCTTACCCGTAACTTCCTTGATATAGCTGATCTCTTCCATTTCGTTGGTCTGCGTGTGCTGGCCGGTGATGATCTTCTTTCCAGCAATATCACTCAGGAAGTTAAGCAGCTTCTTTGCGTTCTCGCTTGCGTTTTTATTAACACATTCCTGCATCTTTTTTTCTTACAGATACTTGTCGATCAGAGCTCCGTTTACTTCACAGATATAATCAAGATCATAACGCCGGTTTTCTTCGGAGATCAATATCCTCATCACCAGGTCGATCCTTTTGACTCTGATCATTTCTTCGACGTAGCTGCCACCGTCTTTGTATAAGTCTTTGACAAAATATCTGATGATCACTTCCGGTCGCTGATCGATGTTTTCAGCAATGATCTTAAAACGCATGTCGAGATCTTCCAGTTCGCTTTCCGAAAGAAAGACTTCATTGTCAGTTGTACGACCGGTCTCTTCGATCGCTTCATCATAGCCCGTCAGGGCATCAAAAGGAGCAAACTGAGCAGCCCGGTCATAGTTGGACATGTGTTTGCGGTTTCGGGATACAAAACGAGGCAGATAAATAATCTTATCGTAGCGATGGGGATCTTTCATGCTAAAAGTTTTTTTCTATTCGATACCGGTCATCGGCAATACATAGCTGACCGGTTTTTTCGGCTCGCTTTTTCTCAGGGTCCTGAATTCAGCTGAAGACTGGCCATCCGTAAATTCTACTTTCAGGGTGTGCTTTCCCACGGAAAGGCTCTCCAGATAAGCCTCGTTTAAAGTTATTATGAGACTTCCTGAACTTGCGACTGATCCATCAAGTGGTTTTCCATCAACATAGGCACATTTAAATCGCTTAATAGAAAGATCATCAAGGACTCTTTTCTTAAAGACGAAGGTAAGCGGCGAAGGATGATCGGGATCAAATTCCTGAATATATGAACCACCCTGATAGTCATAGCCTTCATCTTCCTTTGAAACGGTCTGGCAGTAGACTTTGTTGGTGGTGGTAAAAGAAGTTGATTCTTCACTATACAGGTCGACCCATTCATTATTTTCGAAGCTGAAGCTTTCTCCTTCAGCTGTCTGATCATAAGCCCTGAACCAATAGCCCTCTTCAACAAAGTTATATGATATAATCTGTTCCATTAGCTCACCGAAAAGACTTTCCTGCATTACAACGACCGCAAATTTCTCACCCTCACCGATATTGATTGCTTCTTCAATATCGAGTGTATGATAACCGGAAGCGACATTTTTTACCGTATAGCTTCCTAACAAAGTTCCGCTTTCCGGTGTATCAACTATGTTGCGGTAGATACTGATCGTGGTCAAAACATCAGAGATATCGGTCCAGTAACCGATTTTTCTGATCTGTTCATCATTTTGGGCCGTGAAGACACTGGCGGTCTTACTGACAGTTGGATTGGCAGAATTGTAGGTGAATCCAAAAGCCGCGACACCATCATGCTGGTAGATATGCAAGTCCTCGGCTTTTTCGATCACGAATTGTGTAACATCACCACTATCTAAAAAACTCTTATCTTCATAAGACAACCAGAAATAGCCATCTTTGCCATAATCTTCACCCCAGCTGTTTCTGACTAAGAAAGCACCGTCATTTTCCGGAAGCGGTTTATCAGGATCATAATCAGATCCTTTTCTTCCATCTTTAAAATTCTCTCGGGAATAATTATCATCATAGCCGACGATCGTGACCGCGTGATTGGCATTTTCGTCACCATAACAGTAATAAGAAGCTGTTTCGGCGTTATAGTATCTGTTGGACTCCCTCGTGCCGATCGCAAAATAGGACATACTGGTGGCACCATTTCGATAGATGGCTTCCTTGATCGATTGAATATCTTTAGGGGAATAACAATCCGCATTTACCAGCATATAGTCGGTTCCCCCGTAACAGTTTTCTTCGTAATCTTCAGGTAAAACTTCCTGCTTAAAACGTTCCAGAGTATAGTTCTCATCATCAAGCGCGCTGTAAGGCATATCCTCTTCCAGATCAAAGCCGATTCCCTGTGCCAGCATGCTGAGCGCAAAAAAGCTGTTTCCCCCGGATTGAAGCAGTTCTGATTCTTCTGCAGGAATCACCAGGCCATCATTCGTTATCAGCCCAAGAGGATCTTCAATGCCGAAGCTATGGTAACCGAAAAAAGCCAGATGCAGTTCCGAAAGATCCAAGACAATACCGGTCTTGTTGAAGTAAGTGCTTTCAGCTGAAGCCATGGTCGCAAAAGACCAACAGGTACCGTATTGTCTCTGATCCCTGATCGGTGATAAAGGAACAGTATACTTCGAAGGTATTTCTTCTTCTGCTTTTGAACCTTTACGAAGACGATTGCGATGAATTATCAATTTATCTGAATCAAAGACATCAGCGCTGCGATAACCTGTATAAAAGACTATCTCATCTTCTTTTTCTTCTTCAACAACATTGTTTTCTTCTATGACTTCATTTTCTTCAACGATATTGTTTTCTTCGTTGACGATCGCTTCATCATCTTTCTTCTGATCTTCACCTGTTTCCACATACTGATCATCAACAGGTTCGACATCGTCGCCAAAAACTCTTACCGGGGAAACGATGTTTACCAGTAATAATACCGCGATCAGGATCTTCATAATTCTGTTGTCTTTATTCATAAATAATTTTTCAATTATTTCCATTATATAACATATTTAAACTATATTATTCCTTATGTCCGCCGATCTGTTCATTACGGCTCTTACCGGTAGCACCTTCTTCAAAATTGGTGCCTTTCAAGACCATATTCTTGCCGAAACGCTGTTTGATATTTATGATCGCTTTAGCCAGATCTTCTTCTTTTTTAGCGTTCAGGGCATCAAGCTTTTCCTGTCTTTCGATCGCTTCGGGATCTTCAAACAGATCATACTGTCTGACTTTGACCTTGGTCTCAGCCAGCTGTTTAGGTACGACGTGATCGGCACAGATGTTGATCCTTCGGACCATCAGATGGGGATCGACTTTCTGATCATAGATATTCATCAGAGTCCGGCGGATAACACTTAACGAAGAAGTGTATTCAGCAAGCGGAACCGAACCACCGGCTGGCTTGGCAGTCTTGCGACCGATATAGTCTGTGACGATCTCACCTTTATAACCACGCAGATCGTTCTTGGCATCATAGTTGATGATCAGACTCACGTGGTCAGTGACCAATCCTTTTTCCACCAGATCCAGACAAAGATTGTCGATCATCTCCTTGGTGACGACCTTGGCCTTTTCAAAAGTATAAGGTTCCATCAGGACCTGGCCAGCCCCCAGCGAATTAGAGACCGGACGATACTGTTTGATGTCTTTCATCGTACAGGGTTCATATCCCCAGGCATGATCGATCAATAGTTCCGCATTGATCCCAAACTCATCATACAAAACACCATCGGCTCTTAAGGAAAACTCAGCGATGTCACCCATCGTATGAATGTTATATTTCTGTAAACGTCGGGCGATACCTTTACCGATACGCCAGAAATCCGTGAGCGGTTCATGATCCCACAGGATATGGCGATAGGACATCTCATCAAGTTCAGAGATACGTACACCGTCCTTATCAGCTTTCTTGTGTTTGGCTACGATATCCATCGCAACCTTGGCAAGATAAAGGTTGGTACCGATTCCCGCCGTCGCCGTGACCCCGGTATTGATCATGATGTCTTCGATCATCTTCATCGCAAACTGATGCGCATTCATCCCATAGGTATGCAGATAATCCGTCGCATCGATGAATACTTCATCGATCGAATAGATATGGATATCATCTTTGGAAACATACTTGAGATAGATATCATAGATCTTGGTGCTGTACTCGATATACAGAGCCATTCTAGGTGTCGCAACCACATAATCCAGAGCCAGTGAATCATCACTCATAAGCCTATGTAAAAGCGCTGATTTGCCTTTAAATTGACCGCCCGGAGCTTTCTGGCGTCTTTTTTCGTTTATCTCCTTGACCAGCTGTTCCACTTCAAAAAGTCTGGGTCTGCCTGGGATGCCAAAACTTTTCAAAGCCGGTGAGACTGCCAGACAGATCGTCTTGTTTGTCCTGGATTCATCTGCTACCACCAGATTTGTATCAAGCGGATCAAAACCCTTTTCCACACATTCGACTGAGGCATAGAATGATTTAAGATCGATCGCAATGTATATGCGCTGCTTTTCTTCCATTATCTATATTCTACCACATGCGCTTGAAGAACATTCAAGCTACACTTAATGTTATAATTGTCAATGGTATCAGAAGGAGACAATATGAAAATTAACGATGTAATACACGGCTTCAGAGTTCTCAATTTAAGGCATTCCGATGAGATCAAAGCCGATTTTTATGAGCTGGTCCATGAAAAGACCGGTGCCAAGACAGCCTGGATAAAAAGAGACGACGAAAACAAGACCTTTGCGATCGCCTTCAAAACGACTCCGGTCGATGATACCGGTGTCTTCCATATTCTGGAACACTCTGTCCTCAACGGCTCAGACAAATATCCGTTAAGAGAACCATTTGTTGATCTGCTTAAGGGATCATTACAGACCTTCCTCAATGCGATGACTTATCCTGATAAGACGGTCTATCCTGTCTCTTCCCGTAACGATAAAGATTTCATCAACCTGGTCAGAGTATATCTTGATGCAGTTTTTCATCCACTGGTTCTGAAAAATCCCAATATCTTCTATCAGGAAGGCTGGCACTACGAACTCAACAGTAAAGATGAAGAGCCGATCTATAAAGGTGTCGTCTTCAACGAGATGAAAGGTGCTTTCTCTTCGCCTGACAGTATCAAATCAAGACTGGTGATGGAAGCTCTGTTCCCTGACACCTGCTATGGCAAGGAATCAGGTGGTGATCCTGAACATATCACGGACCTCAGCTATGAACAGTTCAGAAACGCTCATCGCAAATACTACAACCCTTCCAATTCCTATATCATCCTGGATGGCGATATGGATATCGAAATTATCTTAAAAATCATTGATGAAGAATATCTTAGTGAATTCGGCAATGACGGCGATAAGATAGATATTCCTTTACAGAAAGAACTTAAAGCCGATACGATCACTCAGGATTATGAGATATCCGAGGAAGAAGATGGCACGAATAAAGGTCACATCACCTATGGCTATGTGATCGGTGAATGTGATGATCAGGAAAAGATCACGGCCTTCTCCCTTATCTCATCCGTACTCTGTGGAAGCAATGAGTCACCACTCAAGAAAGCTATCTTAAGCAATGGTTTAGGTGAAGATATCTCCTTTGATGTCCAGGATGGACTCTTACAGCCGTTCTTGGTCATCGATGTCGTCAATACCGATCTGAACAAGAAAGATCTTATTGATGAAACGATCAGAAAGCAGCTGCAGAAAGCCGTTGATGAAGGCATCGATAAAGAAGAACTTAAGGCTGCCTTGAACCAGAGAGAATTCAAAGCCAAGGAAAGAGATTTCGGCGGCACACCTAAAGGTCTCGTCTTTGCGTTAAGTTCACTCGATACCTGGCTATATGACAGAGATCCGTTAGATGGCATCTGCTTCGGAGAACTGTTTGATAAACTGAGAGAAAAGATCAGCACTTCCTACTATGAAGATCTGATCAGTGATTACATCCTCAACTCCAAGCACTGTGCCAAGATCATCCTGAATCCTTCCAATACACTTGGCAAGGAAAAGGCTGAAAAAGAAAAACAGAAACTGCGAAAGATCGCTGAAAACTGGAACGAAGAAGATAAAGATGAACTTCTTAAACTGAATGAAGTCCTGCAAACCTGGCAAGGAAGCGAAGATACTCCTGAACAGAAAGCCACACTGCCGTCTTTACATCTCGATGATCTCAAGAAGACACCGACGATCTTCCCTTTGGAAGTATGTAAGCACAATGGCACTAATATCGTTCTTAAACACAGTGAAAATACCAACGGCATTTCTTATGTCAGTATCTATGCGGAATGTAATGACTTTGAACTGAAAGAATATACGATCCTGACTCAGGTCATGACGATGTTAGGCAAACTGCCGACAGCTAATAACGATGTCGTATCATTGACCAGAAAGATGAAATCCATTCTGGGAGATTTCTCCGGCAGCTTCTCGCCGTTAAGAACATACCATGAAAAGAAAGTCAGAAGTATGGTGACGGTAAACTGGTCATCACTGACCCGCAACGACATGGAAGCGATCGAACTGATCAAAGAGATCATCTATACTACCGATTTCTCTGATAAACAGATGATCCATGATATCCTGAAACAGAATCTGTTCATACTGGAACAGACCTTCATCAATGCCGGACATTCTCTGGCCTTACAAAGAGCCTTGGCTCGTTCATCTGAAGCTGCCGTGATCGCTGAGTACGGCTCAGGCTATGAAGCCTACCGCTTCTTAAAAGACCTTGATGATCACTACGAGGAAAAAGCTCAGGATTATATTGAAGATCTCATGAGGATCTATAAACGCATCTTCATCAAAGACCGCTACACGATCTCGGTAGCCGGCGAAGATAAAGAAAATATCGTCAAAGCCTTACTTGATGATGCGCCTAATGGAACCGTTAATAAAGACAGTGAGATCAGGCCGCTTGATCTCAAGCGTGAAGGCATCTGTGTACCAGCCAATGTCTCCTTCGCTTCAAAAGGTCTGTATATCCCTGATGTCAATGATATCGGCATAATGTATGTCATCGCCAATATTCTGACCTTTGATTATCTCTGGAACAATATCCGAGTCAAAGGCGGTGCTTACGGCTGCGGTTTCCGCATGGGCTACAGCAAGAGTGCAGCCTTCTATTCATACCGTGACCCGGATCCGGCTAATGCCTTAAAGGTCTATAAAGAAACGCTCGATTATCTCAAAGACTTCACCGCCAAGACCGAAAGTATTGAAAACTACATCGTCGGCACGACCGGTGATTACGATCCGCTTCTTTCGACCAAAGCAGGGATCTCGATGGCCAACAGCGAATACATGATGGAAATCAATCCGGATGACAAGAAACTGATCCTGTCTCAGATCCTAAGTGCTGATATTGAAAAGATCAGACAGATGATACCGTTATTTGAGAAGATCAATGAAGCCGATAACGTCTGTGTCGTCGGCAACAAACAGGCGATCGAAAAGTGTAAAGACTCACTCGACCTGATCTTCGATCTCAATTCCAGATAATCTGATAAATGTCCCACTCCTGAATATATGGTTGGGACATTTTCTTTTTGTTATACTGAAATTAAGCTGGAGCACAAATAATATGAAAAGAAGATCATACGGAACAGGAATATTAACTCTGTTGATCAGTGTCGTCATACTGAGTGTTTTTTATCTGCACGTTCACGCCTATAAAATGAACGACCCGGTCGATGTCTATTGCCCAAACTGCGGTCGGCAGATGGTGATCGAATGGGTCAGTCAGGATGCGACTTGCGAAGATGATGGCATAGGTACCGCCATGTGTCCGCATTGCGGCGCAGTAGAAAACTATCGGATAAGCTTACCAGCCTATGGACATGAATACAAGCTGATCAAGGATGAAGAAGCGACATGTACAAAAGCAGGAGAGAAAGAATATCTGTGTGAGCGTTGTGGGGATTCATATATCGAAACGATACCGGCTACCGGACATTCTTATAAAAAGACCGTTAAAAAAGAAGTTACCTGCACCGAAGATGGCCTCATCGAATATAAATGCAGCAAGTGCGGCAAAACATACTCCGAGACTATCAAGGCAAAAGGTCATGATATAGAATACGAAGAAAAAGAAGCGACCTGCACTGAAGATGGCTACAAAAAAGGCATCTGTAAGAACTGTAAGGAAGAATTCAATGAAGTCATCAAAGCCAAAGGCCATAAGCTTGGTTCTTTCACAATTTCCAAAAAAGCTACCTGCACGGAAGACGGCATAAAGAAAGCGACCTGTTCTGTCTGTGGAGAAACAGTAGAGGAAAAGATAGAGAAGCTTGGCCATAAATATTCGGAAGAATGGACCATTGAAAAGAAGAGCGGTTATTTCACTGAAGGACTGGAATCCAAAGCCTGTGAAAACTGCGGAGAAAAGATCGAACAGATCATTCCTAAAAAAGATCCGACGATCTTATTCATTATCGGTGCTGCTGTCTTAGCGGTGATCGGTGGAGCTCTGGCCTTCTTGAGAAGCTCGCGCTATATCAAGCGCCGGACTGAAAAACCTGCTGAAGACCCTGATAAGTTCAAACCGTCCTTTGAAGACAAAACAGTTCTTGTCGCCAGTACTGATAAAGAACTTATCGAGATCCTTAAAACAAAGGATTTCCTTGAAGTCGATACCTGTGAATATGAACAGATCAAAGAGAAAGCTGAAGAGAATAAGCCTGATATCCTGATCGTTGATGTCTTAAGTGAAGAAGCGCTGTCAGAACTTGAAGAAATTAGAGAAGATACATTAAAGGATACAGGGCTTGGTCTCATCGTTTCAGAAGAAATGATCGATGAACACAAAGATAAGCTTGATGAACTTGTCAAAGACAAGAAGATCATCAATTATATAAGCTTCGGTTCTGATGCCTGTGTGATCCTGGTCAAGATGATCCTTCCGATCCTGAAACCTGATCTCAAGTCTGATGAATCCTTAGAGAATATCGGAGCCATCGCCGATGCCTTAGGCATTCCGGGTATCTCTACTGTAATAAATGTCTATACTTCAGGCCGAGATATCAAATCTACGATCGAAGAAGGAGAACTCAGTATCAGCTCTACAGCAACTGTTATTTCCGATATCGCCTCGATCCTTGGTTTAGATACCGTGGGTTCTGTTGCGGGACTGGTCGATGATATAGATTCGATCAAAAACGCTGTTTCTTCCGAAGCCGGAGCCAAGGAGGTCAAAGATGGTGTTGCAGGCGCTAAAGATATCGTGGATGTTGTTAGTGATATCATCGATAAATAAGTTATAATACTCTTATGTTTATATATAATTATCACACTCACACCTCACGCTGTGGCCACGCCTTTGGCACAGATGAAGAATACGTCTTAGCGGCGATCAAAGCCGGATACAAGGTCCTCGGTTTTTCCGATCATGCGCCTTATCATGATTATCCTTTACCAGGTATTCACATGGACTGGGAACGTTTGGATGATTATGTTGAAAGTATCACTTTCTTAAAAGAAAAGTATAAGGATCAGATCGATATCCATCTCGGACTTGAGACGGAATATTTTCCGGAGAATCATTCGGAAAAGATAGAACTTCTGGATAAAGTGGATTATCTTCTGCTTGGTCAGCACTTTGCGAGCCCTTCCGGTTCACCATCATTTTTCAGAAATAATACTGAAGAAGAGATCGTCGAATACGCCAGATTTGTATGTACGGCTTTAGATACCGGTTTATTCACCTATCTGTGTCATCCGGATGTCTTCATGTGCAAGCAGGAAGAATTCACTCCGCTTTGTGCTGAAGTTGCGCATACCATCGCCAGAAAATGCGTTGAAACCAATACACCGGTGGAATTCAATATCCATGGAGTCATGAAGGGTCGTCATCACTTTCCCGATGGTGACAGGTATTATTATCCACATCGCAAGTTCTGGGAGATCATTGCTGAATATCCGCTTAAAGTAGCTGTCGGTATCGACGCTCATGATCCGACTGAACTGCTCGATTTCAAATCGATCGAAGACGGTCTCAAAGAAGTTGAAGACCTGAATCTCAACTTTATAACTGAACCTTTCATCGGTATTTAAAAGGCAGCTTAACTGCCTTAGCGATCCTCACGGAAATAGCTTAAACCCAAAGAAGCTGGAGCCTGATTCTCCCGCTTTTTCTTTCGGGAAACAACGCAGAGAACGATGATCGTTACGATATACGGAAGCATCTTGTACAGATTCTGCATGTACGTGACTTTCTGCAGATTGAGTTTATCGGCCAGATACTTGGATACGTTGACCGGGATATAGATATAGGCCCAGTAGCACAGACCAAACAGATAAGCACCCCAGGTAGCATTTCTCGGTTTCCAGCTGGTAAAGATGACCAGCGCAACTGCCAGCCAGCCTAAGGCTTCAATAGCGGAATCATTAGCCCAGGTACCCTGGATATAATCCATGACATAGAAAAGTCCGCCCATGCCGCAGATCATACAGCCGATGATGGCAGCCAGATACTTATATAAAGTGACGTTAATACCAGCCGCATCAGCAGTCGCCGGTTTTTCACCGACCGCTCTCAAGTTAAGACCCGCTCTGGTGTGGTTGAGAAAATAATCAGCCGCAAAAGCAATGACCAAAGCCAGATAGACCATCCAGCCATGGGAAAAGAAGATCGAACCGAACGTTCCGAAATTGCCGAATAATCCCGGTATTTTAGCACGGAAGACATTCGCCGTATTGGCGACCGAGATCGTTCCGACGCCGCCGGAGAGTTTCATCATATTGCCACCGAAGAAATTGGCGATACCGGTACCGAAGATCGTCAACGTCAGACCGGTAACATTCTGATTGACTTTCAAAGTTACAATCATGAACGCATATAATGCACCGGCTAATCCCGAGGCAATAAGCGTCGACGATAATGAAATGATCATGCCTAAGATCGGACTTGGATCAGCCACGCTGTTTTCATAGATAAAGGCACTGGCGAGTGCGGCGATACCGCCGATCATCATGACACCCGGCACACCAAGGTTGAGATCACCGGCTTTCTGATTTATTGTTTCGCCAACACAGCCATACATGATGACTGTTCCGAAAGTGATGGCTGCCACCAGCCACGAGATCAGTTGAGCTACAGACATCCTACTCACCTTCCTTTCTTTTATGACCAAATGTGATCTTATAGTTATTGAAGAACTCGCTACTAAGAATAAAGAACAGGATGATACCGGTAATGATATTGGACGCATATTCATTGAGACCGAAATCGGAAGCGATCTGAGCTGAGCCTTTATCAAGAAAAACGATAAAAGCTGAAATAAGAATCATTGCCCAAGGTGAAAATTTGGCCAGCCAGCAGACGATGATAGCGGTAAAGCCCCTGCCACCTGATGTCTGTCTTGAGATCGTGTGGGAAATACCTGCCACTTCGACAAAACCGGCAATACCGGCGATCGCTCCGGACAGAAGCACATTGTCTCTGATGACGCGTGGCACATTGATGCCGGCATACTTGGCGGTTGCCACGGATTCACCGACTACCGCACCTTCATAGCCGTGTTTGGAATAACGCATATAGATATAGACAAAGACCGTTACCACCAGAACGATCAGGATATTCAGGAAATACTGCTGGCCGAAGATCTCCGGGAACCAGCCACCCCTGGTCTGCATATTGATGATACCGACGGAGTGAGACTGTTTTTTATCCCAGAAGTCGACAAAGAATTCGACGATCTGGATCGCAACATAGTTCATCATCAAAGTGAACAGCGTTTCATTTGTATCATATTTTGCCTTGAAGAAAGCAGGCAGAAAGCCCCATAAGCCACCGGCGATCACTGATACCAGCAACATGATCAATAACAGTAGCGGCGTCGGGATCTTGTCGCCCAGATATATCATCAAAGCCGCTGTCGTTAAACCGCCGATCAAAACCTGTCCTTCGGCACCGCAGTTCCAGAAATGCATCCTGAAGGCAGGAGATAAAGATAATGAAATAAGTAAAAGCAGACAGGTGTCTCTGATCGTGATCCAGGTCCTTCGGGAAGTACCGAAAGCTCCTTTGAACATCGAAGCGTAAACGCTGAGTGGATCAAGCTTGGTTACAAAATTGATGAATAAAGCGGAAACCAGCAGAGCACACAAAACAGCGATGATGATCGTGATGATCTTCTGGATCAGAGAAGGTTCATCCCTTCTGGTAACTCTGATAAGAGGTTCAGATCTGTTTATCGTTTTCATCTTTCTTCCTCCTTCAGATTTGTCATCAGATAACCGACTTCTTCTTTAGTAGCCGTTCTGCCATCCAGCATGCCATTCAGCTTGCCAGAACACAAGACCATGATTCTATCAGATAAAGCCAGCAGCACATCGAGATCTTCACCTACATAGATTACGGCTACCCCCTTCTTCTTCTGTTCATTCAGAAGATTATAGATCGCATAGGAAGTATTTATATCAAGTCCTCTGACCGCATAAGCTGTCATCAGAACCGTCGGTTTATTGTTTATCTCACGACCGACCAGGATCTTCTGCACATTGCCACCGGATAATCTTCTGACCGGATAATCCAGATCGGGAGTCGCAACTTCAAGTTCGTCCTTGATCTTCTGTGCTGTCTCTTCCGGCTTCTTGCGGTGTAAGAACGGACCGTTTCCTTTTTTATATCTTTTAAGCATGACATTATCGGTCATACCCATATTGCCGACAAGACCCATACCTAATCTGTCTTCCGGTACAAAAGCGAGGTGCAGGCCATAGGAAATGATCTCCTTGGTACTTAAGCCTACCAGTTCATGAACACCATGGGCAGTCGAATTATATATTACCGAAGAACCTTCTTCACATTTCTGCAAGCCCATGATCGCTTCTAAAAGTTCCTTCTGACCGGAACCGGAGATACCGGCGATACCTAATATTTCTCCGGAATACAGATCAAAGCTCACATTATCGACAACTTTCTTCCCATCGATATTTCTGACCGTCAGATTCTTAACTTCCAGACGTTTTTGTTTATCTTCCACAAAGTCTCTTTCAATATCCAGTTCGATCTTTTCACCGACCATCATTTCCGTCAGTTTCTGTTCATCGGTATCCTTGACCGCAACCGTACCGGCATTTTCTCCCTTACGCAATACACTGACACGGTCAGATATTTCCATGACCTCATTCAGTTTATGAGTAATGATGACGATAGCCTTACCGTCATTTCGCATATTGCGTAAGACAGCAAACAGTTTTCTTATTTCCTGGGGCGTCAAAACCGCTGTCGGTTCATCCAGGATCAATATATTGGCACCACGATAGACTGTTTTAACGATCTCCAGAGTTTCCTTTTCCGAAACGGACATTTCATAGACTTTTTTATCCAGATCCAGATCAAAACCATATTTCTTACAGATAGCCTCGACATCTCTTTGACAATCCTTTGAATTGACTTTAGGATCCATACCGATCAGGATATTCTCCAAGCCAGTAAAAACATCAATGAGCTTGAAGTGCTGGTGGATCATGCCGATCCCCAGATCATAGGCATTCTTAGGTGAAGTGATCGTGACATGTCTTCCTTCGACATGGATCTCACCTTCATCCGGATAATAGACACCCGAAAGCATATTCATAAGCGTTGTCTTACCTGATCCGTTTTCTCCCAATAAGGAAAGGATCTCGCCATGATAGATGTCGAGATCAACGTTTTTATTCGCCACGACCTTCTTACCGAAAGCCTTGGTTATGTTGCGCATGGATACCGCGATTTGGCTCATTGTAGTTCCCCCTGAATGAGAAAACATTACAGACCTGTATAAAACAAGCCTGTAATGTTTCTGATTGAATTTGTTTTTATTTATTAGCTGAGTTCAGTGATACCATCGATCCTCTCAGCGAAATACGGAGCACTTCTGAATTCTGATTCATGGAAGTAGCCATCGATAAGACATTCTTTTTCCGGCGTGAAGTCCGCATCGACATCACCCAGGATACTGGTCGGTGTCTCACCGTTGATCGTAAATGTTGAAGCATCAAAGACTTTAAGTGTACCGGCCTTGATCTCAGCCTCCGTCTTTTCAACAGCTTCCTTGGTACCTTCAGCACAGGCCTTGCCCAGTTCAGTGATATTTACGGCATCGTTCTCATAGCCTTCTGACCAGTCGACCATGATCTCGGTTCCATCTTGCCAGCACTTGAAGGCATATTCATAATATCTTTCCCAGTTGTTGGAAGCAGAAGTAAGAGCTACATCCGGAGCAACATCCAGCATCGATACATTGTAACCTACAGAATAAGCAGTGAAGCCATACTTGTTGTCTTCCATATTCTTCTGTAACTGCGAAGGTGCACCGGTCGAATCGGCGTGCTGGGAAACGATGACACAGCCCTGTGACATCAGATCATCAGCGACAGTTGCTTCTGCCGTCAGATCAAACCAGGAATTGGTGTATTCAACAAACATTTCAGCTGCCGGATAAACGGAACGCAGACCGAGGAAGAAAGCAGTATAACCGGATACGACTTCCGCATATGGGAAGGCACCGACATAGCCGACTTTGACATTTCCGGTTGCGGTAAAGTTCTCTTTGACCAGTTTGCCGTTTTCTTCAAGTTCCTTTATCTTGAGACCGGCAACGATACCGGAAACAAATCTTGATTCATAAGTGTGTGGGAAGGCATTCTTCAGATTTGATAAGCCTGAAACCGCGCCGCTGTCACCGGTATCAGCTACGAAAGTAACTTCCGGGAATTCGCTGGCTGCCTGCTGCATGAAAGTCTGATGCGCATAAGAGTTGGAGAAAATAAGAGTTGCGCCGTTCTCCACCAGATCAATGGCCATATCATAAGTTGTCTGATCTTCCGGTACATTATACTTCCAGATAAAAGCTTCATCCGGAATGCCCAGTTTCTTGGCTGCTTCTCTGATACCCAGCATATGTGCATAGGTATAACCTTCGTTTTCATCACCGACAAGAATCAGACCGATCTTCGGTCCCTTGTAGCTGTTGTCTTCTTCACTTGGAGTCTCTTCCTTCCTGGAACAGCCTACCAGTGTAAAGACCATGAGTAACACAAGCAAAACACTAAATAATTTTTTCATTTCCTATCCCCTTTCCTGAAATGACAAAAGGCTTCCGAACAAAGAAATAAATTATAAAAAATATTCTTTTCTCGAAAGACTGCTGGAGTTAAATTATCTTAACTCCTTCCTGTAATCCTATCGTTTGATAGAATGACCAAGAAAGGAGATTCTATCATAGTCTTGATATTTACGGTATCAAGGTAGAGACTCCCTCACCATATCTGAGGGATTATACGACACTTTTACGCCTTTAGTTTAACATATAAATATTTGTTTTAAAGGCCTTTTGGAAATGTAAGCGTTTAACCTTCAAACTTTTTTATAATATCTTTCTGGCACATGAATTTAAGTATTAAAAAGATCAGATTTTTTTCTCATCTGATCTGTAAAATCGTTTCAATTCACCGGTACCTTTTTATCTTTCAAAGAAAAAACGATCCGCATATTCAGGATATTTCCTCAGATCAAAAACTTCTTTGGAATGTTCCCTGATCGCCATATCACACAGATGTCCATGGAGCCATACTCCATCTACACATGCTTCATACGGATCATCATACAAGGCACAAAGCCCGCTTATCATGCCCGTCAGAACATCACCGCTGCCGGCTCTGGCCAGTGCTTCATTACCGGAATCGTTTCCGCTTACTTTGCCATCTTTAGAAAAGATCAAAGTCTCAGGGCCTTTCAAGACAAGTATCACCTTATTGGCTTTCGCAAAACTGATCGCGATGTTTTCTTTGTCTTTGTTTATCTCTTCAATACTCATATGCACAAGCTTGCTGAACTCACCCATATGCGGTGTCAGGATAAGATTTTTATTTAATGAATAAAGTTCTTCATTTTCCGCTAACAGTCTCAAACCATAGGCATCAACGACGATCGGTACATCATAATTATTCAGTACATCCAAAAGATACTTATACGCAAAAGGATGGTTATCAAGACCCGAACCAAAACCTACGGAATCAACTTTTCCTTCCAGCTTAAGTTCATTAAGATAATCCTCATCCAAAAGTCTGTCCGGATGATAGACGGTCGTGATCTCATTGCCTGAAACGATCGGATAGATGTCATCTGAAACAAGCGAATGGATATATGAGACACCGACACTGCGGACACCGATGATGTTCAGTATCGCTGCTCCGGCTATCCCATAAGATCCGGAAATAAGTAAAACTCTTCCGTTATCAAACTTGTTGGAATCTTTCTTTCTGATCGGATAATGTGCGAAAAATGTTTCTTTATTCATATTTCTGTTATTCATTATATGAGATAACTAAACGAATTCAAAAGGAGCTTTTCAGCTCCCGTTTGATTCTAGTCTTTATAATCGTTCATGTTGTCAAAGTATTTCTTCAGGATCGTATTGAATTCATTCCAGAGCGTATTTTCGTTCTCTCTGCCGGCATTACCAACCTGATTCCACTTATTCCTGAGTTCTTTAACTTCCGCAACTTCCTCATCGGTGAATTCGCTTCTGGCCAGATATTTTCTGGCATCGGCGATGATCGCCTTCTTTTCTTCAACTCTCTTGGCGTATGTTTCTTTCATCTCATCAAAGAACGCATCTCTTCTGGCGTAGAAAGCTTTTCTTTCGGCCAGGAACTTACTCCAGAGATCATCATCATCTCTGCGTCCGGCTGAACCGACTTTCTTCCATTCTTCCATCAGTTCATTGACTTTATTGCCGGCTTCCTTGATGTTTTCGATATTGGCAACTTCTTTAGCCTTTTCGATCAGTTCTTCTTTGAATTTCTTGTTTTCCGCAAAGGAAGCTTTCAGATTCTCAAAATATTCATTCTTCTTATCAAAGAATTCTTTTCTTACTTCAGAGAACTGATTCCAGAGTTCATCATCCTTATCTTTATTCAAACGACCAGCCAGCTTCCATTCTTCAAGCAGCTGTTTCATCTCTTCCGTGCCCTTCTTGAAGTTATTCTTATTTATAACTTCCTTGGCCTTGGCGATGATCTCGTTTTTCTTTTCTTCTGTGTTGATGAAGACATTGCCTGCCTTCTTTGCCAGCTCATCCATGAGCTGTTCGCGCTTCTCCAGAAGCTCCTGATCGGCGAAAGATTCTTCCTCTTCTCTTACGCGTGGCCATCTTTTAACCAGCTCTTTAGCCTTGGCAAACGCAAAAGCGGAATCTTCCTCCTTTGATAATTCTTCGATCTTCCGGATCAAATCTTCTCTGATATCATTCTTTTCCATTACAATACCTACCCCTATACCCTAATATTTATTGTACCCTTTTTAAAGACAAGATGAAATATTTACAACGCAGAAATGGTGAATTTCCAAACGGCTTTTGCCCAAAAACAGCTCTTTTTATGCCTTAAACAAATACCAGTTGTACCAGCAACATATATATAAGCGTAGATATGACGATCGATAAAGCAGTATTGTGTTTCCATTTATAGCTAAAGATGACCGTTACAACTGCCATCAGTTCCGGCAGAAAGCCGGATAAGGAAGAAACATTGCAGTTTCTAAGACAGTACACCACCAGCATCGCCATGGCACAATATGGTAAGCTCCTTCCCAGATACATGATGAAATCCGGAACCTTCTTCCTGAAAACCACAAAAGGCAGGAAACGGATCATTATCGTTACAGCTGCCATCACAAAGATCAGCAGATAACTATACATCCTTTCCACCTTCTTTCTTTCTGACTGCCATCAGCATCGCTACGATCCCGATCATGCTTGGAAGCAGGAAATCCTTAGGTCCAAAGCCAAACAGACAAAGGATCGATATCACAAAACTCAGGATCACGATCAGATGATCATGAGAACTCTCCCATTGATTCAAAACGATGACGATGAATAATGCCGTCATTGAAAACTCGATACCGGTAAAATCAAAAGGCAATATATCACCCAGGAAAGCCCCGATCAGAGATCCGCTTATCCAGTAGATATGATCGAATAAGGAAAGATAGAAATAATAAGTATCGGGATCAAGGTCTTCGGTATCAGCACTGCAGGCGATCGAAAAAGTCTCATCCGTCAAAGCAAAAATATCATAGAGTTTATGACGTTTCAGGTCCTTATATCTTCCGATCATCGCAATACCATAGAAAAGATGTCTGATATTGACCATGATCGTCATCATGATCACACTCAATATACTCGCCGCTTCAGAAAGCAGATCCACTCCGGCATATTGCATACTTCCGGCGTAGATAAAAACACTCATCAACAAGGCATGGACAATTGAAAAACCCTTGGAGATCATCAGTACCCCAAAGCCTATACCCAGAACCATATAACCGGGAAAAATAGCCAGTGACTGCCGGAAAGCTTTTTCGATACTCCTTTTTTTCATTTATCTAAATTGTATATGATTATCTTTTTATCATTATTAAATATACTTCTAAAAAGACCCAACTTAACGTTGAGTCTTTAATGTCAGATCTGAATTATCATATCATTCCCTGGTCAATAGTTCTTCCAGTCTTTTCTTGTATAATTCGTTATCCACTTTATAGATGACCGTACAGTTTGGCTTGCTCTTGCCATAATAGCCGTTCTCAAAACCCGGTCCCATCCCCGCCAGCATCCTGCCATCATAGAAGATGACCTGGCCATAGGTCTCGTTGTGTTCAGTACAGACATGGGAGACACATTCACTTGATTCCTTGATCACATCGTTCCACAACATTGGCGAAAGCGATACGGCATCAGGCAGATCGATCCTTCTTTCACCACCTATCGCTTCACAAAAACGTGCTAAAGCTTCGTTGCATTTGACCGCATAGGAAGCTGCTTCCGTGCCTGAAGCCAGCAGTCTTTCCGTATCTTCATCAAACCAGGCAGCTTCACTGGTACACAGATCATAACCACCCACATAGACATGAACACCGAAATCCATCATGAACTTATATGCTTCCGGATCGGCATAGACATTGAATTCACTGACCGGAGTGGTGTTGCCTCTGCCAAAACCGGTCGTACCCATCGTCCAGATACATTTAAGATGTTTCATCGTTTCCGGATCCTTCATCATAGCCAAAGCCAGATTGGTAACCGGTCCGATAACGGCGATCTCGATCTCATCAGGATACTTTTTGACCAGATCAATGATCGCATCGCACGCATGGACACCTTCCACAGGTCTAACGCTTGGATGGATCAGATCACAATCCGACATCCCGTCATTGCCATGAACGTTGCGCGCATGGACTCTGTCTCTCATCAAGGGACGATCGGCTCCCATATAGACCGGAGGTACTTTATCTTTGCCGACGGCTATCTCCGCTGACATCAGGCAGTTGAGTGTAGCCTGTTCCAGCGGGACATTGCCGCTGACAGTCGTCAGAGCTACTATTTCTACAGACGGCTCTCTTAAACACATCATGATCGCTACGGCATCATCAGAACCGGTATCGGTATCAATTATTATCTTGCGCATATTTTTCTCCTTAATATCTTTCCAGCAGATCGATAATGATCCTGCTCAGTTTTTCTCTGTCTGCCTCAATAAACACTTCGGCATTCTTCTTCTCAAACAGATGATCGGCCAATACATAGAGATCACTTATCGTTTTACCCATCGTACCTTCGCTTCGAGTCTCAACATATACGCCGGCTCTTTTTGATTCAAATAATTCCGGGTAAACAAGTTCCAGTAAAGGACACAGATCATGGATACAGTAGTTATCCCCATAACCGTTCTCTCGATTGGTCTTCATGGCGATCGTGATGGCTTCTTTGATGAAATCAGTGATCTTGTTCTGTTTCAAGGAATTAAGTTCATCAGCTCTCAGATAGACTCTCTCCGTCACATCCAGACCAAACATTTTAATAGGAATATCTGACTTGAAAACACATTCTGCCGCGTGAGGATCTCTTCTGATGTTTGCCTCAGCTACCGGTGTCATATTGCCACCGACTACTGCACCACCCATGATCGATAACTGTTTAACATATTTTCCGAAATCGGGATACTTGATTATGGCGTTTGCCACATTGGTGAGCTGCCCGATCGTGACGATCGTGAGTTCGCCTTTCATCTCTTTAGCCTTGTGATACATCGCATCCCAGGCATGCATTCTCTCTTTTGGTACATTTGACTCTTCGATGATCACATCCCCAAGACCATTCTCGCCATGGAAGGCTGTGGCCGGCCGGTATTCTTCGATCCAGGCTTCATCAGCTCCAGGATAGACTTTCAGATCTTCTCTTTGGGCTAACTTCAGAACGTTTCTGGTATTCCTGAAGGTATTCTCATGTTTTGTCGTTCCAACACCGCTTGATAAAGCAACGATCTTGAGCTCTTCCATTTTCAAAGCACACAAAATAGCGAAGGCGTCATCGACACCACAATCGGTATCAATCCATACCGGTATCTTATTCATGATTACCTCCAAAGCTTTCACGGGCTTCTATCAGCAGTTCCACAAACTTTTCTCTGTCGACATCCATTACAGCCTTACAGTTATTTTTCTTACCTAAAACATGATGACCATCAACATATGTCATGCCTCTGCAATATTCACCTTTTAATTCCACATCGACATAACAGTCTTGAATCGCAAAGATCTCCGGATGAGACAGGCTCAAGATCGAACAGGGATCATGTAAGGTAGCACCTTGCCAGCCCAGCTGTTTCAAATGGATGAAGAAGAAGTCGAGCCACGCCGCAACGGTCTTGGCTACCGGGTTATCTATCTCTCTGATCTTTTCCCATTCTTCAGGATAGATCATCGCTTTTTCCGTCACATCTAAACCACACATCTGAAGAGGAACACCACTGTGGTATTCGATATAGGCCGCTTCCGGATCGACCAGGATATTGAACTCTGCGGCACTGGTCCAGTTGCCGTTTCTTAAACCACCGCCCATGGTCGAGATCAAAGATATCTTTTCTTTAAGCTCCGGATGGCTCAACAGTAAAGAAGCGACATTGGTCTGCGGACCGGTCGCCACGATCGTGACCTTTTCTTCACTTTCTTCAAGCACGTTGGCCATTAAAGAGACAGCATTCATCTCCTCTTCTTCACGCTTCGGTTCAGGTAAAGACGGACCGTCAAGTCCGCTCATGCCATGATAACCCGGGGCTATGATGAGTTCCGATAAAAGCGGTACTTCTCTGCCTCGGGCAATCGGCACATCCAGGTTAAGTAAAGAAGCGATCTTGCGTGCATTCAAAGTTACTTTATCAAGCGTCTGGTTACCGGCTACGGTCGTGATAGCTCTAATATCAAATACAGGATCAGCTGCCGCCAGGACCCAGGCAATCGCATCATCATGGCCGGGGTCACCATCCAGTATCAAAGGTATTCTGTTCATAATAGTCTCCGTAAAAAAAGGTAATCATAAAGACTACCTTTTGAATATTAATGCAGTTCGGAACTTCGATGTTCCTTCTTGGAAATTTCATCCGCCTCACCAGCCAGTCTCTTCTTCTCATCGTTGGTCTTCTTGATCGAGTAGATGACGACACCGACGATCGTAGCTATATAAGGCCACATCTTGATCAGGTTATCGGAGATACCCGTATTTCTCGCGAAGTTTGATAAAGCATAGAAGAAGCCAAACAGGATCGAAGTCAGAGCAGTCGGGATCGGATTGGCACCACCCATTGAACAGGCGGCCAGACCGATGAAGCCACGACCGGCGGTAATATCTTTGGCGAAGTATGAGACATATGCCGAAGACATGAAGGCACCACCCATGCCACCTAACATACCCGATATGACCAGAGCGATCGTCTTGATCCTGACGGATGAGATACCGACGGATTCTGCCGCATTGGCGTTTTCACCGACGGCTCTGATCCTTAAACCGAGCTTGGTCTTGAAGATCAGGAAAGACAGAACAAAGATCATCAGATATGAGATATAGGTTAGTACGTTCTGACCGGACAGTATCCTGCCTAATAATGGAATATCCTGAATGAACGGGATATTGATCTGTGGTAAGGTACCGGTCTGTAAGGAGTTGGTTGAGCTGCGGTCACCGGTGAAGACATACATGAAGAACGCCGTACCGCCGGACCCCAGCAGGTTCATCGCAATACCGACCAGGATGATATCGACCTTGAGTTTCAGGGCAAAGAAAGCCACCATATAACCCAATAGACCGCCGACGATGATAGCTACCAGCAGTTCAAGCCACGGGTTATTGTGGCCGATATAGTAGGAAGCCAGTACACCGCATAACGAGCTTATCAGCATGATGCCTTCCATACCCATATTGGTCGATGCGGATTTTTCTGCGATCGCACAACCTAAGGCTGCAAACAGGATCGGAGGAGTAACAGCCACAACATTTGCGTAGAAATTAGGATTTGTCAAAATCTGTACAAATGATTCAAACATGTGTTAGTTTGCCTCCTTTCCCTGTAATTCAGCTTCCAGTCTTCTGTTTTCTTCCGTCTCTTTGACGATCATCTTACGATAAGTATGAGACAGGAATTTTTCGGCCAGTAAGAACAGGATGACAACGCCTTCAATGACGGAAGTGAGGTCATTCTGGATATTGGTCTTGTAGGACATGACCATTGCACCGGTACGTAAGTAGGCAATGAAGATCGCTGCCAGAGGTACGTACTTCGGATTGTTTTTCGCAAAGATCGCGATCGTTACGCCATCCCAGCCAAAACCGGTCAGATCGACCCAGGAGTAGTTTATATAATTGGACATGATCTCGCAAGCACCGCCCATACCGCCGATGCCACCGCCGATCATCTGAACTAAGATTGCGATCGAAACGGCATTGATACCGACATAGCGCGCAAAGAACTGGTTGACACCGACCGTACGCAGTTTATAACCGGTCTTGGTACGATACAGGAAGTACCAGGCTAAGACAACGACCAGGATCGCCAGGATCAACGAGAAATACAGCGTGAACTGTTTATTTCCCTTGCCGAACTTGAGCACCATGATAGGATCTTTTTCTGCCCAGTTGTAGGAGTTCTTTGAGCTTCTCGGGTCCTTGAGATGGGTGAACAGCAGGTATGTGGAGAACCACAGACAGATATAGTTCATCATCAGCGAAGTGACCATGACCGAAGCATTGAACAGTCTTTCTAAGATCGCCGGAATAAAAGTGATCAAAGAACCGACCAGAGCACCGGCCAGAAGGCTCAATGGGATGCCTAAAGCGGGATTCTTCGGTGTGACATAGATATTGATCACGGCCGCTGCCAGACCGCCGAACAGGAACGAACCTTCCAGACCAAGATTGAACTGATTGGCTGAAAACATGATACAGACAGCTGTACCAGTAAAGATCAGCGGGATCGTCTTCTGGACCCAGTAGCTGAAATAGTTGGCGTTCTGTAAAGGTGCCGTAAAGTAATAACGCAGAGAATCGAAAGGTTTATCACTGGTCAACAGGATCAGTACCGTGGCTAATGACAGACCGATGGCGATCGATACCGCCATACGCAAAAGAGAGTGCTTCTGCTGCGCATTCATATTGGCAAAATTCAAAGCTGCCAGTTTTTCCTTAAGCATGTAATGCACCTCCGATCTCTTCTTCAGACATCTTCTTGATACCCAGCATATAGTAGCCGAGTTCTTCTTCTGTTACCGCCTTCACATCCTTGAAGCAGGCGACGATCTCGCCGCCATACATTACAAGCAAGATATCTGACAGGTTGAGGATCTCACCAAGGTCAGCCGAGATCAGTAAGACAGCTTTGCCTTCATCCCTCATCTTGACCAGTCTTTCTCTGATGAACTGTGAAGCACCGACATCGATACCTCTGGTAGGCTGGTCACAGATCACGAGACGATTATAGGAAGTGAATTCTCTGGCGACAACAACTTTCTGAATGTTACCGCCTGAGAGATTGGAAACGATCTGATCGCCATTCCTACACAATACCGTAAACTCCTTGATCCATCTGTCTGTATCTTCTTTGATGACCTTCGGTTTGTTCAAGACCTTGCCGGTATATCTTTCGTTATCAAGTTTATCGGCGATCATGTTGTCTCTGATGGCCATAGAGCCGGCGATACCCAAAGTCATACGGTCTTCCGGAATATGGACCATGCCAAGTTCACGCAGCTGTTTGATATTCTTTTCACCGACTTCTTCACCAAGCAGTCTGATCGAACCTTCAGAATAGACATGGAGACCGGCGATCGAGTCGATCATTTCTCTTTGGCCGTTGCCTTCAACACCGGCAATACCGACGATCTCACCTTCCCTGACGGAGAAGGAAACATTCTTGACCACTTTCTTACCGGCTTCATTATAGACACCGAGATCCTTGACGACTAAGACATTCTCCGTCGGCATAGCCGGAGCCTTAGGTACTTCCAGTACCACATCAACACCGACCATGGCTCTTGAGATATCAGCTTCGGTGACATCCGCAACATTATAGACACCGACTGTGTGACCCTTGCGGATGACGGTTACACGGTCGCATAATTCTTTGACTTCATTCAGTTTATGGGAAATGAAAATGATCGTATGTCCCGTTTCCCTCAACAGTTTCAGCTGCACAAACAGTTCAGCAGTTTCCTGCGGAGTAAGGACGGCTGTCGGCTCATCCAGGATCAGTATCTCACACCCCTTGACCAGAGCCTTGACGATCTCCACCTTCTGTTTGACACCGACCGTAATGTCCATGACGCGGGCACGAGGATTGATGTCAAAGCCATACTTCTTGCATACTTCTTCCGTCATCTCTATCGCCTTGTCCTCATCGAACTCGAGACCCTTTGTCGGTTCGATACCCAAAACGACATTTTCGGCGACGGTAAAAGATGGTACCAGCATGAAGTGCTGATGCACCATACCGATACCGGCTTCAATGGCCTTGGTAGGAGAAGTCAAAAAAACAGGCTCACCCTTGATGATGATCTGACCATGGTCAGGCTGCTCAATACCAAACAGCATCTTCATCAAAGTGGATTTGCCCGCTCCGTTTTCTCCGCAGATCGCATGAATTTCACCCTGTCGTGCAGAAAAGTTTACGTGATCATTGGCCATGATACCGTTATCGTAAACTTTTGTGATATCTTTCATTACAAGATAGTTATCCATTGCCATCTCCTTTAAAAATTAGCCTCTGATACCGCATGATATCAGAGGCTAATAATCCTATTGATTTATTGCGTATTGATTATATCTTTAGAATTATTGCAGTTACTTACTGCATAGAAGGTACGAATGTATCGTAGAACCAGCCTTCAGCCTGGCCAAACGCTGTACCCGGATCGATCGTACCGCTGATGATATCCGCAGTGATCTGTTCGACCTGAGCGAGCTGATCAGCAGTGAACAGAGACTTGGTCGTATCATTTATAGAAACACTTACGTAATTACCATCAAGACCTAACTTCTCGTTCTTGCCATAAGGCAGAGTGTTGTTGAGGTGTCTTTCCATTGCCTGATAGAAACCGTTGTTGACGTTCTTCTGCATGGAAGTGATAGTTCTCGCTGCCTTGGCAGTGCCTTCAGCAGTATTGAGAGATGCGAAGTATGAACCCTGGTCACCATCAACACCGACGATCCACTTGCCTTCAGGCTGTTCGATAACGGCATCGAAGCCACCTAAACCAGCCTGACCGCCACATGCGAAGACAACATCATATCCTGCTTCATATAAACCGGTAGCAGTATCCTTGCCGGCTGTAACATCAGAGAATGAGTTCATCCATGAGCAGTTGATCGAAGCATTCGGATTGATGTATTTAGCACCATTGGCGAAACCTACATAGAAGTCATCAAGAACAGTATTGTCCATACCACCCATGAAAGCTACTTTGCCGTCTTTAGACATCATCGCAGCCATAGCACCGGCTACAAATGAACCTTCGTTCTGCGCAAACAGCATCGCATAGAGGTTTGGTGTGTTGTAGTACTGCCAGCCATCCGGATCATCGAAGTTCCATTCTTCATCAAAGAACCAGAACTTGGTATCAGGATATTCAAGAGCTAAAGCACCGATGTAGTCTTTCATATCATAGGTACCGGCAATAACGATATCCCATCCTTCAGATACGATATCAGCACACTTTGATTCCCAGGTTGAGTTGTCATAAGTCATTTCACGATATTCAGTGTAGACCTTATCGCCGAAATCACGGTCGATCCAGTCCAGACCTTCCTTACCGGAATCGAAGAATGACTTGTCACCCAGTGTACCATTGATGATGTAGACCAGACGGATACGATCATCGCCCTTAGGCTCGTCACCGCCGCCACCACCTTCGTTGCCGCCACCGCCAGTACCACCTGAGCAGGCAGAAAGCGAAACAACCAACAATAACGCCATAAGAATTGTAAACAGCTTTTTCATCTTTTCCTCCTTATATTATTAGATGATTTTGTGCTATATTTATAATTTAATTTTAACATAAGGATAATACTCTTAATGTAAAATATAGTTAAAGAAAGAGGTCAAAATATAATGAAAGCTTGGAAATGGGAAAGAGATAATATCCTGAAGGTTGAACCGTGCTATACGGAAGATGATAATGAGACGATCTGGGAAGAGGAAGCGGCCGGTCCCGAACTGGCTCAGGACGCCATGAGCAGGATGTATTGGCACTCCAAGGTCCCGGGAAGCCGAGCTCCCGAATCCATCTGCAATGCCAGCGTACAGGCTATGGAAAACCGCGGCTATATCGTCAAAGACAGCGAAAAACTGCTCGCGGAAGGTTTTAAGGCGTTTGACGATGATGATATCGTAAAACTTCATAAGATGACCTATAAAGTCTTCAACGCTGTATATAATGCCGAAAAAGATGAAGAAAGCCCTTACTGGAAACAGAAATTCTATGAGACCTTTGAAGATCTGGAGAAAGCTGTTGATTATCCAAAACCGGTCGATGTACCGATCGATGATGAATATCTGGAAAGGACCTATGCCGGATGGCTGTCACAGATAATTGGCGGAGCTTACGGTACATGCATCGAAGGTTATACCGGTGCCAACATTAAAAAGAAATACGGTGAAGTCGACCGCTATATCCGTAAACCCAATACCTACAACGACGATATCACTTATGAGCTATGTCTCTTACTTGCCTACAAACAATTTGGCAAGGATGTGACCGCTGATGATATCGCCTATGAATGGATGTCCAGGATCCCGATGGGCTGGTCAGCCGAAGACTTTGCGTTAAGAAATCTCAAAGCCGGCATCATGCCACCGGAATCAGGCAAGTTTCACAACCCATTCAATGAATGGATCGGCGCCCAGATGCGGGGAGCTATCTGCGGACAGCTTTATCCCGGTGACCTGAAAAAAGCCGCCAAAGCAGCTTTCATGGATGCCTCGATCTCTCATGAACACAACGGCATATTGGGTGAAGTATTCAATGCGATGATGGTCTCCTATGCCTATATCGAAGCAGATATCCGCAAGATCATCAAAGACTGCATTGAACTGATACCATCCGACAGCGAATACGGTCAGGTCATTCGATTTGCCTACAAACAGTGTCTTGATCATGACGATTACTACAGTGCCTGGATGGTATGTGAAGAAAAGTATCAGCGCTACAACTGGATCCACAGCTATCCTAACGCTTGTGCTGAGATCATCGCTTTGTACTTTGGAAACGGCGATTTCGACAAAACGATGACTTATTGTGGCGGCTGTGGTCAGGACGCTGACTGTAATGCCGCTCAGATCATGACCATTATTGGCACCATTGTAAAAGCAGATTCGATCAGAGATTACTGGAAAGCTCCGATCGGTGATGATCTTGATACCTATGTCAGAGGTCTCAAAAAGATCTCCATTCATGAACTGGCGAAGCTCACAGCCGAAGCGGCAGCCAAACTCAAGTAATGTATACAAAAATCCTCAATTGAGGATTTTTAATTTCCGATATATTTGTAAGCCGGACGCATGAGCCGGTTGGAGAATTCGATTTCCTCCATCCGATGTGCACACCAGCCCGGGACTCTGGCGATCGCAAAGATCGGGGTAAACAATACTTCATCGATACCCAGGATCCGATAAACCAGTCCGGAGAACAGGTCAACGTTGGCACAGACATTTTTGGTCTGACCTTTTTCCTGCGCAAACACTTCAGGAGCGAGTCTGCTTATGGACATCAGGGCATCATATTCTTTTCTGAAACCTTTGTCATAAGCGATATCCTTTGAATACTTCTGCAGGATCAGACATCTTGGATCAGACTTTGTATAGACCGCATGGCCTATACCGTAGATCAGTCCGCTGCCATCTCCAGCCTGTTTTCTCATGATCTTCACAAGATAATCCTTCATTTCATTATCATCATAGATATCATTCACATTCGCCAGGATCTCATCAAGCTGTTCCATGACCTTGAGATTGGCGCCGCCGTGTTTTGGACCCTTCAGTGAACAGATCGCTCCGGCGATCGCGGAATAGGTATCAGTTCCTGTCGAAGACAGTACTCTGTTAGCGAACGTGGAGTTGTTACCTCCGCCATGGTCCGCATGTACCAGCAGGCACAGATCCAGAAGTCTGGCTTCTTCATGTGTGTAGACCTGATCCTGACGATAAATATCCAGGATATGTTCGGCTGTGCTTAATCCTTCTTTAGGATAGTGGAAGTACAGTGACTTATGTTCATAGGCGTGACGGAAAGTCTGATAGGCATAGATCATCATCGTCGGCATCTGGGCGATCAGGTTGATGGACTGTTTCATGACATTCTCTAAAGAAGTATCATCAGCCTTCTCATCATAGGAATACATTGCCAGTACCGAACGGGCCATCTTGTTCATGATGTTGGGAGAAGGTGCGTTCATGATCATCGTCTCTGCAAAACCTTCCGGCAGTTCTCTTCTTTCTTCGATCATCGTCTTGAATTTCTTTAACTGATCGGCATTCGGGAAAACACCAAACAGTAAAAGCCAGGCCACCTCTTCAAACATGAAGCG
Organism: Erysipelotrichaceae bacterium; assembly: GCA_017432545.1. Taxonomy (GTDB): domain Bacteria; phylum Bacillota_I; class Bacilli_A; order Erysipelotrichales; family Erysipelotrichaceae; genus Colivicinus. The sequence continues at coordinate 61,396 of JAFRJA010000057.1, read as the reverse complement.
GTCTTCTCTGATCGCCGTATCGATGATGTCATCAAGATCATAACCGCGATAGATCAGCTTGCCATCAGCCGGAATGATCTGATCACCCTGTTTGTCATAGCCTACGACATCACAGATATTGGTCAGACCCGCCAGTACACCGGTACCATCCGCATTACGCAGTCCGCGCTTGACGCCAAGTTTCTCCGATACTTCCGGATCGATGTAGTTATTGGTGCGATATTCTTCACACAGAAGTTTTATCTCGTTATCTGACAGTTTAGCTACATTTGGATAAATCATTCTCTTTCCCCCTTGTAGTAATTGATCAGGTTACCTGACAACAGGATCTGTTTCTCTTGAGATGTCAAAGCACCTAAAGATAACTCTTCCTTCCTGATCAGGCCATCACAAGCGATATAAGCGATCACTTTATCATCATTTAATAATGCTTCTTTAATTCCTTTAATATACACCCAGCTTCCTTTCACAAAAGCCTCCCCATTTGCACAGACAAAAGGAAGAATTCCCCAGTTGATACAGTTGGAACGGTAACGCTTCGTCGCATATTCTTTAGTGATGTTGGCCTGTGCTCCCAATACTCTTTGACATGAAGCTGCCTGTTCACGGGCTGAACCATCACCCGGTTTATTCGCATAGATGGTGGAACCGATATTTGTGTTGTTGAGATCGATATCGATACCCACTTCCTTAAACTGAACAAGTACTTTTCTGAGTTCTTCATCATCATTTTTCATATTCTGAACTCTTTTGGCTTCCGATACATAATCAGGATCTCTTCTCGACAATGTGTATTCAGCCAGCTTCAAAGGATTGGAACGGTAGCTTGAAGTCTCACCTGAAGGTATCAGTTCATCTGTCGTTGTGACTTCGTCATCGATATGTGAAACTACTTTTATCAGGATATCATTTGAAAGTTTTCTCATTTCAGGCCAGTCTTTGATGTTAGGGCCGTAGATCAGTTCATAACTCTCATCAGCTTTTCCATAACCGTCATAGACTTTTCTTTCATAGATCTTTTCATCGAAAGCTGCCGGTTCAACAGTGAACTGTATATCCAGATCACTGGCTGCTGTCAATACTCCATGATTGGCTGCGGTAGCTGCGATCGAGCGGGCATCCATCAGAGCTACCGAAGCGATCTGACCATCTGCAGGTCTTGAGCCTTCACGGTTTGGAAAATTACGGGTCGTGTGTCTGATCGAAAGCTCGTTGTTGGCTGGAACCTCACCGGCCCCGAAACACGGACCGCAGAAAGCTTCACGATAGACGGCACCGCTTTCGATCAGGGAAGCCGTAACACCTTTCTTTATCAGTTCCTTACTGACAGGCATTGAATCCGGATAGATCGAGAGTCTGAATTTGCCATTACTGCAATCCTTGCCTTCGAGGATCTTCGCCGCAGCACAGACGTTCTCATAGATTCCGCCTGAACAGCCGCCAATGACGCCTTGATCAACATGGATCTGTCCTTTGTCATCGACCTTGGAAAGAAGATCGAGCTTATTATGTTTGAGCTGGGCATTAGCCCTATCCTGAGCTTCCTTGAGATAGCGAACAGGATCTTTTTTCAGTTCATTTATCGGCAAGGCAAAGCTTGGATGCATAGGTAAAGCGATCATACATTCGATCTCACTCAGATCGACATCTATACAGGCATCATAGTATGCCCCATCTTCAATTTTAAGTTCCTTATAAGCTTCAGGGCGTTTATGGATCTCAAAATATTCCTTCGTTTTATCATCAGTCTCCCAGATACTGGAAAGACAGGTCGTCTCCGTAGTCATCACATCGATTCCGTTACGGAAATCCTGAGAAAGATCCCTGATACCTACACCCGCAAACTCCATCACGCTGTTTTTCACAAAACCATTGGCGTAAGTCTTTGCGATGATCGCAAGCGCAACATCATGAGGACCGACACCGTTTTTTACCTTACCATGAAGATTGACTAAAACGACTTTCGGATAAGCGATGTCATAAGTCCTGTTTAAAAGCTGCTTGACCAGTTCACCGCCGCCTTCGCCTATACCCATCGTACCTAAAGCTCCATAACGGGTATGGGAATCAGAACCAAGGATCATCCTGCCGCAACCACTCATCATCTCTCTGCTATAACTGTGGATGACCGCATAAAAAGCCGGTACATAGATACCACCATATTTATGAGCTGCCGACAAGGCAAACTGATGATCATCTTCATTGATCGTACCGCCTACGGCACATAAGGAATTGTGACAATTAGTCAGTACATAAGGGATATTGAATTCCTTCATCCCGGAAGCTCTGGCACTCTGGATGATACTGACATAGGTTATGTCATGAGAAGTGAGCGAATCAAAACGCAGATGAAGTTTCTCCATGTCTTCAACTGCATTGTGAGCCTTCATGATCTTATAAGTCAGAGTCTTCTTCTGACCTACTTGCTTATCAGAAACTTCCGCGTCTCTTATTATTCCGTTTTCATATATGACAGGACTATCGATCAGTTTCATCTTTGATCCTTCCTATCAGCGCTTCAGTATACTCTGTACAAGTAGCTGTTCCACCGATATCTGATGTTGTATGTTTTCCTTCTCTGATCTCTTCTTCGATAGCTTTATTTAAGATCTCAGCTTCTTTCTCATAACCGTTGTCCTTCAGAAGCATGCCCAAAGCCATCAGGATCGCGGTCGGATTGGCCTTATTCTGACCGGCAATATCCGGCGCAGAGCCATGGACCGCTTCATATATCCTTACCTTCTCACCTATATTGACGCTTGGCGCAAAGCCCAATCCACCAACCAGTCCGGCACAAAGGTCGGAGATGATATCGCCATAGAGATTCGGAGCTACCAGTACATCAAACTGTTTCGGATCGACGACCAGTTTCATACACAAGGCATCGATGATCACGCTGTCCGCCATGATATCCGGATATTCATCTTTGATCTGATTGCAGATATCAAGAAACATGCCGTCAGTCAGTTTCATGATATTGGCCTTATGTACACAGGTGACTTTCTTACGTTTATTGATCCTGGCATAATCAAACGCAAAACGGATGATCCTTTCGCTGGCTTTGCGGGTAATGATTTTTGTCGCATGAGCAGTATCTTCATCCTCCATGTGTTCGATACCGGTATAAAGATCCTCGGTGTTTTCTCTCACCACCACGAGATCCACATCATCATAGCGGCTCTTGATCCCCTCCAAAGATCTTAACGGTCTCAGATTAGCAAAGGTATCAAAGTGCTGACGAAGCTGTACATTGATACTGCGGAAACCTTTACCTGACGGAGTGGCCGTCGGGCCTTTCAAAGCCAGACCGGTCTCAGCGATCATTTCCAGAAGCCCGTCTTCCATGAGTTTATTTTCTTTCTCATAGTATTCAGCACCGGCTTTGTATTCGAGCCAGTCGATATCACAATTCAAGGCTTTAGTAATTTCCTTGACACTCTCCGCGATCTCTTTTCCTATTCCATCTCCGGGTATTAATACAGCTTTCATCATTTCTTCCCCCTATTTCTAATAATTCTAACAGAAACAGCGTCTATCAAACGCTCTTAATGAAATGTTAACGGTATCATTTTCGTTTTTTTCTTTGTATATAGAAAATTCTTTCAATACTTGTTTAGATAAAGAACATATGTTAAATTCGTAAAGGTTTAACAGGGAGGATTTACCATGAGCAGATACGATACCGATTTCAGTAAGATGGAAACATTGACCAGAGCTGTAAGAGCCGGCGAAGGACCTGATCCCCGGACCAGAGCTTTAAATACACCGATCTATGAGACTTCTACCTACGCCTATGAAACGGCTGAGCAGTATGATGAGATGTTAGCCAGAGGTGCGGAATGGGAACCGGATATCTATATCTATTCCAGAACCACCAATCCGACGACTAATGATCTGGAAAAGAAGGTCATGGCTATGGAGAATGCTGAAGATGCAGTAATCTGCGCCTGCGGTATGGCCGCGATCGCCAATGCCTTATTCTCTAATCTTAATGCCGGAGATCACGTCATCTGTTCTGATGATACCTTCATGTGCACTTCCAGTATGTTTGCAGATATCCTGCCTTCCAAGGGTATTGAAACATCAAGAGTCGAAGTTCTCGAACTCTCCAACATCGAAAAAGAATTCCGCCCCAATACCAAAGTAGTCTATCTGGAAGCACTCTCCAACCCGCAGCTGAAACTTGCGGACATCCCTGCTATTGCCAAGATCGCTCATGATCATGGTTGCAAATTCATCGTTGATAATACTTTCTTATCACCTTGCGTCATGAGACCTCTGGACTGGGGAGCTGATATCGTCGTCCATTCCGGTACAAAGTATTATGTCGGCCATGGTGATGCCTTGTGCGGTATCGTGGCCGGAAGTAAGGAAGACATGGATCGCGTGCGTTATTACTACGACAACTTCGGTTCACATATCTCTCCATTCAATGCCTGGCTTACTTTGCGCAGCATGCGAACGATGCCTCTTCGCGTAAAGCAGCAATCTGAAAATGCCTTGGCTTTAGCCAGATGGTTTGAAGCAAGACCGGAAGTTGATTTCGTCACTTATCCGGGACTTGAAAGTCATAAACAGCACGAGCTCGCAAACAAACTCTTTCTCAATGGAAACTACGGTGGCATGCTGTGTGTACATTTAAAGGGTGGATACGAAGAGATGTGCCGCTTCTGTGATGCAACAAAGATCCCACCGATCGCTACTTCTTTAGGTGATGTCGTGACGCTGATGTTCCCAAAGAAAGCCTATGACAATCTGATCAGGATATCCTGCGGTTGTGAAGATGTAAGAGATATGATCGCGGACTTTGAACAGGCGTTTGAAGCGTTGAAAAAAAGATAACAATCAAAAAAAGATGGAGTCTTCCATCATATGCTGTTTGCTAGTTCAACCGCCTCTTTACTAACTGAGATTAATCATATAGTGTAATAAAACTTTTTTACTTCCATTCCGGTTTTTTGATTGGCTTAATAAAATCTTTTATCAAGACTCTTCTGGATCCGAAGACAAGTTCCTCTGAGCGGCTTAAAGAATTGTTACTGGCTCTGTCTTCCAGAAGTTTCAATGTACAGATCATGTCAGCAACCTGAGAAAGACGATAATCCTTCTGATATGCCAGTCTTGTTTCATGTGCAGACAATTCTGTAGCGAATACCGTATTCAGAATATTGTTGATCTCTTTCTGGCCGTTGTCATAGTAAAGAATGACTTTTTCAAATCTGCTTATCACATCATATTTCTGTCTGATGAATAAAGAGATGCTCTTTGCAATCCTGGCTCTTAACTCAAAAGCATCTTTGACTTCTCTTTTTTCAAAGTAGAACTGCTTGTATCTGATATTGCATCTTATCGCAAAGTGATAGATCTTCTGGAATATTGCCTTTCTTTCCAGTGGTGACAGATATCCATACTCACCTCTTCTCATGATCAGCGGTTCACTGTGAACAACATGATCTTTCTATCCAAGATTAGACAATTCCTTTTCCAGTCTGGATATCTGATCCTGAATATCAAAACTCTGATCATGAAAGACCATCGTAATGACATAATAAAGCGATGAGTTTTCACTTATTCCGAAATCTCCACTCTCATCTACAAATACACTTAAACATCTCATATGAAAACAAAAGCGAAGAGTATCCTTCGCCAGTTCGGTCGGACCCGGGTCTTTGTGACCAGCCCGCTTACATAAATATAATACCACAAACGCTGTGTGGAGTGGTCATATGTGAACCTCCCATAAGCTGAAGATTTATGGACTTATTAAGAAGTTTGATATTTAAGCTTTGTTCACTTAACTGTATCAGTATAGTTAAGCTATCCTTATTCTTAACAGTGTGTCCACTGCGTCTCTACCGTATAGGACGTTTACGTCCACAACACTACTTTTCTTTAGAATATTTAATGCGCCATTGATGTCCGCATTAAGATATTGATTCTTAGAGGTTTTATAGGGAGATCAGTACGAGATCTTCTGTACGGTCTCATACGCCTGTTTTATGACGGTCTTGAGACTGCCAACCTGATCACAATCACCGACAAAATAAATTTTCTTATTCTTTTTCTTCTTGTCGTCCTTATCGGCAAACCGCTTATCCGGCAAATAGCCGACCGAAAGAATCACAATATCTGCAGGCAGGACTTTACTCCCTTCAGGAGTTTTTAGCGTTACCGTATCTTCATTGATCTCTTCAACTGTTGAAGAGGTGTATACAGGAATCTTATGGAAGCGTATCAGTTCCTTCAGCATTGATGAATTGGCCATACAGATACCACGGGCCCCGATGATGTTTTCCGTTGCTTCGACGATCACCGGCTTTTTCCCTTTTAAAGCCAGTTCATAGGCGATCTCACATCCGGTCAGTCCACCACCGATGATTATTGCGTTCTCTTTACATTCCTGGCTGCCGTTTAAAAAATCGATGGCAGTCATCGCTTTTTCTGCTCCTTTTATTGGAAGCGTTCTGGATATAGCACCGATCGCCACTACGACTACATCCGCATCAAGTCTGTCTATATCGTCAATTTCGCTGTTCAGATGGACTCTGGTATCGGTCTTATATAAAGTGTTCTGATACCATCTTAAAAGATCTTTGTCCTTTTCTTTAAAAGACATGGCAGCAGCCGCATTGAACGCTCCGCCCAATCGATCGCTTTTTTCATAGAGATCTACTTCATGACCACGCAACGAGGCCTGAATGGCTGTTTCCATACCACCGATGCCTCCACCGATCACGGCGATCTTCTTTGGATGTCTTGATGGTTTCAGAGAATATCTGGCCTCATTGTTCGTCCAGGGATTCAAGACACATCTTCCCATTTCCACATGTAAAGGATCGATATCGGTTCCCTTGCCATTGGCGCCATTGAACGGCAGACAGGCGCCATGACAGGCGATACAAGGACGTATATCTTCCATCCGTTCTTCTTTGATCTTGGTCACATATTCCGGATCACACAGAAGCTGACGTCCTATACCCATGGCATCGATCTTTCCTTCTGCAATGGAATCAGCAGCTTCTTTTGGCTGCATGCGTCCGGCACAGACGACCGGTTTTGAAGTAAACTGTTTTATGTGCTCGACATATGAAAGATTAATGTTCAATGGCGCATAGACAGGCGGATGAGCCCAGTACCAGGCATCGTATGTCCCGTTGTCACAGTTGAACATATCATACCCTGCTTCCTCAAGGATCTTTATTGCCTTTTCGGATTCTTTCATCGATCGGCCGACTTCTTCAAATACTTCTCCCGGTACAGCACCTTCATTGAAGCCTCTGGTCATCGAACAGACAGAATAACGCAATGATACAGGATAATCTTCACCGCATACTTTTTTAATCTCTTTTACGACCTCACAGGCAAAGCGCAGTCTGTTTTGGAGACTTCCTCCGTAACAGTCATCCCTGTGATTTGTATAGGACATCGCAAACTGATCAAGCAGATAACCCTCATGGACTGCGTGAACTTCAACACCGTCAATTCCTGCTTGCTTGCACAACTTGGCTGTCTGACCGAAGGCATAGACAAAACGGCTGATCATTTCACTAGTGAAAAGGTCCATCTTTACATCCGGATCCCAGACGTTGGGTTCATCATCATCCGGTGCAGACCACCACCACTTGGACATTACCAGCTTGGAAGAAAGATCTTTCAGAAGGCCTTTTTTCACAAACGGTTTAAGCAGCTGCGGAAGGATCATCGATCGTCCTGCTCCGGCACTTAACTGGAAAAAGATCTTTGCGCCGCTCTTGTGTATTTCCTCAACGATCGGTTTGACCGGTTCAAACACCTCAGGATGATCATAGATCCACTTTTCTTTGACAATACTCACTAACGGGATCAGACCAGGTATGAACAGGCCGATGTTGTTATCTTTTCTGTCCCGGTATAACGAATCAATGCCTTTGACGAAACCAGTCTTGGCTTCCCACTGGATCATGTTTGTGCCTTCCATCGGCAGCATTACGATCCGGTTTTTAATCTCGACATTTCCTATCTTCCATGGTGTAAACAGCGGTTCATATCTTTTGTCCATTGTATCCTCCTATCACGCCTTTAAACAAAAACTTGATTTTTTTCTTATTATTATCACTGATCACCTGTTTCTGTTGAAGATCAATCTTCTTCAGGAAAGTTACCTGTTGGATTATCTTTGTCTGCCGGTATGGTAACTTCACAGGCATAATCCTTTTCATAGGCGTCTTTTGTTTTTCTCAGATGCCAGTAATCCCGCCAGTATGCCCACCAGCGTTTTGCTGCATTTATGATCTCTTCTTCCGTGTATTCTCCAATTTTGCTCACAACAGATAGATCATCTCCTCCGACAACAAACCCATAGTCTCCACACTTTGCTGCAAGGATATGCCTGGCAGAAGAGAAAACGATTGGATCTTCAAAACTTTTCATTGGGATCCTGTTTCTGTAGTTTTCATATATCTCTTTGGCATAATCGATATCATCGAAAACAAGATCATAGGTATCTATCTCAATGACCTGTATCTCATCCTTATAGAACCTTTGAGGCCAGTTTCGATCATTTTCTTCCAGATTGTCCAGAAACACTGCAAAAGAATTTCCATAGAAACGAAGTGCTATGGTACTGCTGTGTGGTTCCTTCTCAGCTTTAGTGCTGTCATAGAGCTGTACATCGCAGAACTCCAGCTGGAACATGTCTTTTGCCGTGTACCACCATTGCCAGGAACCGACATCCGAAATGGCATCCGATAAGATGTTTAAACTTTCCTTGTTCATATCTTAACTATATATTATTATCAGTAACACAACGCCATTTTTTGAACAGCATTAATAGTTATTCATTTAATAAACCTCGTTGTAAAAAAAGGCTCTCAGCATTGAACCGGTATTTGACTTAACTGCATCTTCAACCGGATAGTGAAAAGCCACACAGAACGCATTGAAATTATTTATATCAAAAAAGACAGACCACTAAGATCTGTCTTTTGCAAGTTACTGATCTATGATTCAGCTGAGTGAATCGACGATCGCTTCGATGGAAGCTTCAATGCCTTTGACAACGTCATCTTTGGAAAGAGAAGCTGTCTCTTTCTTGTTCATGACCTGTTCATGAAGGTATGGTACATGCATGAAACCACCGATTGTGCCAGGGAATTCTTTAGCAATATAGTAAAGAACACCGTACATAAGATGATTGCAGACATAGGTACCGGCTGTATTGGATACAGCAGCCGGAACATTGGCAGCCTTCATATATTCGACCATCTTTTTGATCGGCAGACTTGAGAAGTAAGCATTCTCACCATCTGCGAAGACCGGCTGATCAACAGGCTGATTTCCTTCGTTGTCAGGAATACGTCCATCGTCGCAGTTGATCGCAACTCTTTCAGGAGTTATTTCGTATCTACCTCCTGCCTGACCAATACAGAAGACAACATCAGGATTTTCCTTTTTCATTGCCTCATGCACTGTTTCGATTGCTTTACCAAATACTACCGGAACGTAGCATTTAACGATCTCAGCACCTTTGATCTGCTCCTTGACCAATTTGACCGCTTCCTGGGCCGGATTGACACTTTCGCCACCAAAAGGCTCAAAGCCAGTAAGTAATACTTTCATTTTTTCTCCTTATTAGAACGCTAAGACGTAAAGTAAGATTACGTGAATCAGCAGCATGCAAACTGCGAATGGGATCTGTGAAACGATGACTGAGTATTTAGACTTAGTCTCCAGTAAGGCAGCCGGAACGATATTGAAGTTGGCAGCCATTGGTGTACACAGAGTACCACAGTAAGCAGCAGTAAGACCTAAAGCACCGACGATAGTTGGATCTGCACCTTTGGAAATAAGGAACGGAACACCAACACCGACCATGATGACTGAGAAAGCGGCGAAACCGTTACCCATAATCATTGTGAATAAAGCCATGCCTAAGCAGTAAACGAAGCAGGCGATCAGGACGCTGTTCTCTGGAACGACCATTGATACGTAGTAAGAGATCGCATCACCGACACCGGCAGCAGTAAACAGAGCACCTAAGGCAGACAGCAGCTGCGGTAAGATACCTGTTGTATTGACGTTATCCATCAGTCTCGCAGCATCGACAGCAGCATACTTAGGATCACACTTAGTTAACAGTAAAGCAGCGATCAAGGCAACAACACCGGAAAGACCGATAGCGTTGTTGGCAGTTAACCATGATAAAGCCGGAACCTTTGAACCTAAAGTTGCGCCGACAACAGCGACAACCGCGATACACAGAGCCGGAATGAAGATCTTGTAACCGAATCTGTCTGCAGCAGCTCTGACATCTCTTGGATCCGGTACATCATTTTTGGACTGAACAACACTGCGTATACCTGTCAGAACAGCCATGATAACGATAGCTGCACCAACCAGCCATTTTGGAACCCATGGTCCGCAAATGAAGGTGAACGCAAGTAAGAACCAGAAAGCAGCAGTAGTATATTTCTTTGTGCAGCCTTCATCCTTTAAAGCTTTTACACCGACAAGAATGAATACTAAACCGATAACACAGTAGAAAACTTCACCTAAAATCTGAGCAGCAGTCATTATCTGTTACCTCCTTTGGCAGCTTCTTTATCAAGCTGTTTGTCTAACCAGATGTTTCTGGCAAAACCGAGGACCATGGAAATGACAGCAACCGGAATAGACCATTTCGCAACGTTCAGAGCGTTGACTTCTTCAAAGCCTAAACCAACCAGTGTCGAAACGATCAGCAGTGTGCCTGATGAACCCATGAAACAGTTCTGAGCGAAGAAGTTACCATAGTTTTCAGCAGCAGCAGAACCACCTCTGATGATGTCAGACATCTGATCATTGATCTCGCCATACTTGGCAACAGCAGCACCTTCAGCCATTGGAACAACGACTGGACGTACAAACTGCGGGTGACCACCTAATCTGATAGAGAAAGCTGAAGCAAGTGTTCTGATTGCTTCATAAACGATAATGACTCTACCGGCTGTAGCAGACTTGATAGAACGGATGAAGTCGATAGCCTTTTCCTTAAGACCAAATCTCTCACAGATACCGATAGCAGGTAAAGTCAGAACGAATAAAGTCGCCGTACGCTGAGAAACAAAGGAATTACCTAACGTAGTCAGGATATCCATGATGTTCATGCCGCCGACTAATCCGGTGACGATACCGGCGAGTACTACTGTTGCGATAGTATCAAACTTAAGAATAAGTCCGACAACAACAATAAGTACACCTATTAATTTAATAAGCATAGTATATTTTCCCCCTTATATTACACAATTATAGAATTTAAAAAGATGTCTTGCAAATATTTCAATAAAATGAAAATATTTTCAGAAACACCTTTATTTTTTTATACAGCTCTTATCAACAACGAAACAGGATTCCAGGACATGATTCATGATCTTCTCTGTCTTTTCCTCATCCTTGCCGGTAAGTTCCATGAGCTCCTTCATGCTCCAGATATGCTTGGTCATGAGTTTCTGCGGATAGATCCTTAACTCTTCCAGCAGTTCCCTGATCCAGTATATAAGCATAACTAACGGAATACTTACACATACTCTCCACAAGACAAAATCGATCTTGAATTTGCCGTCATGATAAAACAGCAGATAGACGACGATGCACATCAGGACACTGGCCAGTGCCGAATAGAAGATGATATCAAAACGCGGGCTCTTGAACTGCAGGAGTTTGATCGGTTTTGAATAGTCATATTTCTCCAAGGTCTTTTTCGTTTTCATGTTGACTAGAATATTGTATCATTTTTACAGAAAGAAGATTAATCTATGATAAATATCGATAAAGGTGTTTCCATAATCCTGCATGACTGGCTGGATGTCCATGAAGATGAACTGGTCCATTTCATAACGGACGAATCACACTTAAGAGAAGCGGAAGCCGTTGAACGCTGGGCCTATGGTGCCGATGCAATCCTCAAAACGACGATCCTTAATTCACAGCTCGTCCAAAGAGGTGAAGTCATTGAAAGTATGGCCGACATCTTCGCCAAGGAAAATGTCATCATCGGAGCTACCAACTTCTCCTTCATCACGACTAACGCCATCAAAACTGCCGTTGCCAAGGGAGCACGTTTTCTTTCCCTGCCTTTATCATGTGCTGATGGCAGTTCATTACTGGAAAATGATTTTATCGAAATGGATCCCAGGACTACATATAAAGATGCCCGTCGGATATTGAATGCGCTAAAAGGCACAAGATACATCCATGTGACCACTGAAAAAGGAACCGACATGTATTTTGACATCGCCAACCGAACCCCGGGCTATTTCAATGGCCGCGCGGCCAGAAAAGGCCTGATCGGTTCTTCTTCCTTTGAAGCCTTTGTCGCCCCTAATGAAGACGAAACAAGCGGTGTGTTATACCTCGATGGATCATTCGGCTATCTGGGCAAAGTTGAGAACACCGTAAAAATAATCTTTGAAAAAGGAAGACTCGTCTCAGCGGAAAGTGAAGGAAAAGACGCTGACAAGCTGATCTCCTATATAAAATCATTCAATTCGGATAATATGTTCAAACCGGGTGAACTCGGCATCGGACTTAACCGCATCTCCAAGATCCGCGGCATCTCCTACATCGAAGATGAATCAGCTTTCCACACTTTCCATATCGGCATGGGCCGAAACATCGGCTTGGGCGGCCGACAGGAAGCAGCCGGTCACTTCGACATCGTCACCCATAATCCAAGCATCACTGCTGATGGCAAGCCGATCATGGTCGATGGTGAGATCGTCTGTTAAAAAACATAGATCATAAGAAAACGATATCGGACCCATTGAAATTCTAAATAATTAAAAAAAGAACCCTCCTGCTTGGCACGAATTCTGAATATCAAGGATACTCCTGACATTCATAATCAATGTGTCCAAACAATCGGGTTCTTTTTTTGTTTAAGCCTGAACATGCTTGGCTGTAAACCTGAGTGTGGTTTTCCAGTAAGTATGTTTAAGTTGCCTTTTTATGCATTAAGCAGCAAGGGTTGTTATGTTAAGCAAAAATTTTGGCGACTAAACCGGCAATGATGCCCCACAGATCGAAGTCGTTTCCGCCAAAGACCAGCATCCAGTTCTGAATTGTATTGGAGAAGAAGTAGCCACCGAAGCCTACTAAAAGCACCATTACAATACCATTAATGAACGAAGCGATAACACAGCCTCTTACACCGCCATATGCATTGGCAATGATTGCGGCAGTACCAGCCTCGAAGAAGCAGGTGAAGGCCAATGGAACAACAACTCCCGGGAAGATTCCCATTGGATTGAAGATGAGAATGGCAACGATGCTGCCGACCAGTGAGCACAGGAAACCTAATACGTTAGCATTAGGACCATAAGGGAACAGAGTTGGGCAGTCAAGCGCAGGAATAGCTCCCGGAACCAGTTTCTCTGAGAAGCCAGTGAAAGCAGGAACGATTTCAGCAATAAGCATACGGACACCTAACAGCAATACGGTAACACCGGCACCGAATGTCATAGTCTTATTGAAGAAATATACGAATGGAGCAGTACCGTTAAAGAGCACTGCATCTGCGTTTGGACCTAACAGGATTGCCATTACTACATAAGTCAGGAAAATGACTATAGAGCAGATAATGGAAACTTCACGGCAAAAGTTCAAAGCTTTAGGGAACTTGATATCCTCAGTACTCTGCGATGGGTCACCAACGAGTTTGGCAACACCGGCTGCGATCAATGACAGAGGGGTCGTCGGGTGAGCCAGTGAGAAGCTGTCATCACCTGTAACCTTTTTAACTAACGGATACATCAGATTCGGAGCTACAACCATATAGATGGCGGTAAAGATACCAGCGAAAATAACAAGGCCTACACCCTTCATTCCGGCATCAACACCGGCAGCTACGAAGACGAACGGGAACCAATACAGCATGTGCCCGGTAAGGAACACTGTTTTAAACCTGGTAAAGCGTGCGACCAGCAGGTTAATAAAGAAACCGATCAGCATAACCAGACCGATTTGGGTACCATACTGTCCACCGATATCTACGGATTCACCAGGCGCCGGAGAATTCATGATGGCGCTGAATGCTGTACCAACATCGGTAACAGCTCCTTGTATCATCGAACTGCCTTGTGTCAGAACAAAGTAGCCGATTGCGGTCATGAATGTTCCCCTGATAACTTCAGATACACTCTTCTTCTGCAGGACCAGACCTACAAGAGCGATAAGGGAAATAAAGATAGCACCTTGCCCAAAGATCTGGTTGATAATAAAGTCTAATACTGGATTCATAAATTATTCTCCCCCTTAAAAATTATTTTGTTTCTTCCAGTGACTGAATATAACCCATGACTTTTTCCTTTACTTCAGCCGGGTTATTGAAATTGACGACGGTGATTACCGGGACCTTGGCTCTGTCAACCAGACGGTCCGCGATTTCTTCCGAACAGAAAATCACGTCGCATGGTGTTGCGGCAGCTGTTGCGACATCGCCGCAGAATGTTCTGGCAGTAATTCCCTCTTCCTTCAAGACCTTATCGATCTTCATTCTCAGAAGCAGAGATGATCCGCAGCCAAAGCCGCATACTGCCTGGATCGTTAATTCTTCCATAAAGTACCCCCTTTTTCATTCGCTGCTTATGCTTAACAGTCTATGACTGTCTAAAGCCTAAATTCCAAAATTATTCAAAGCTTCATATGCTTCTGCTGCTGTCGAAGCTTTCATTATGGCGTCAAAAACCGCTTCATCCATCAGTGCTTCAGCAACTTTGGACAGAGCACTGATGTGACTTTCTTTATCTTTACATGCCAGACATAGAACTACCTTGACAGGATCATTAGGACTTCCGAAAACAACCGGCTCATCCAAAATGATCAATGACATGTCATCACGTAAAACAGCTTCACATGGAGCCGCATGAGCTAAAGCAAAATGCGGCATCAGGACCATATATGGCCCCATATCATAGACAGCCTGAATCATATTATCGATATACTGAGAGGTAATGCTGCCTTTTTCCACAAGGATCTGCCCGGCGACTTTTACAGCCTGTTGCCAGTTTTCAACTCTTACTCCCGTTAAAATGTGATCAAGAGATAGTATTTCCATTATAGTCTGAATCGCTTTCTTAACTTTATTATAGAAACTATAGAAAATCATTTCAATGTAGATCAGTGAGAGTCTGTCTGCAAAGTTTCAAAACCACGATCTTCAGCTTCTCATAATAAGTTTCCATTCGTTACTATTTACATTGTAATTAAAAAAGCGGGGTTCAATTGAGTTGGCAGGTGGAACAGTTCTCCTGACCAGGTGGAACCCCGAAATGATCCGGACGTATGGCTTTACAGCCTCTTCTGAACAAATTTATGATCCGATAAAATCGGGACTGATTAAACGTCATGTCATGCAGCCATAACAAGGCAGCTTATCTCTCCCATATAATACAAAGTCATTGCAGATTTTGAGAATCTCTGATTTGTGGCCGTAAAGGACCTCGTTTTTAGAAAAACCTTATTACAGCATCTGCATCTTTTCCCATCGGTTTGCTCCATGGCAGCCAAAAGATCATTAAAATCGTCTTCAGCCGGTACTCTACCGCCGGAAACATCATTTAACAGTTCTTCATACAAAGAATTTTCTTTCATTTTTATAACTCTCTTTTAGTCAACAATGGTTTTTGCAAGTCAATCTCAGCAGACAGTTAACCTTCATTGTCTTCCGTAGCGCAGGATCATTCTGATTGCGCTTCTAGGTTTTTAAGTTCCTTCTTGAAGCCGTTCATCATGATGATCGTGATCACGGCACAGATCAGTACTACTGCTCCGGCCACCGTAGCAGCTAAGGCAAACATCTCATCGAGATAATAAGTCAGTATCGCCGCGATCAGCGTAAGCACGAGACCCAGCAGCATCACGGTCCTGGTGACATTGAGCTTTTGCGCATATGGCGATTTTACCGCCTTGGCGATCCTGATCACGATGCCTAATACAGCAAATATCATCAGCAGTTTCAGCAGTGAGAAAACAAAACTGAACATTGTGATGTCAATCGGATTATTCAGGATCTCAATGATCCATTCCGCGATCGCAAACAAAGCTCCTATGATACTGACTATCTTAAGCAGAAGATGTTTATGTCTGTCATCTTCAAATTCACATAACGCAAAAAACATTAAGATGAAACCGACCCAATCCGGAATGATATTTATCCTGAAAACACCAAAATCGATGTTTATACTGAGTACCATGAACAGCAGACCGATCGCTGTATAATTAATTCCCTTATAAAGCTTTTTCATCAAGACCTCTTTTAAAGATGTATTTCCTATTATAATGGAGAAATCTCAGATGTAAAGCCAAAAACTAAAGCTGTTGTCATCTTTTGATTTTGTCACCGCTTCGTTTTTTGACTTTGTCACCAGTCAAGAAACCATAGTCTTGTTCCGGAAAATTGAAAGCTACTTTTAATTCGATATAAATACGATGATAAACGCTTGCGATATCGTATTTATATCGAATCTTAAACTTTGAGATTAATCAATAACAATCACCTTTCCTAAATAGGTATTTGATCGTCTGCTGGTGACATTTTCAAAAAACTTCAACAAGCCAAAAACTAAAGCGGTCAAAAAAGAAACATCCATATTTTTTTGTTTATAATACTATCAATAATGTAAATAACAAAATAATCAATATCGGACAGGAAGAAAAGAATTAAGTATGGATCATGGTACCGGTGATCCGGAGACGATATCCAAATCTGAACTGCAGGATCTGATCGGTCACTACAAGAATCTTAAGGCGGAGACCAAAAAAACACCGTCAACGATGAAGAAACCAATCAGAATATCGTTGAAGCCTGTCAGACCTGCATCGATGAACTTACTTCGATCTATGAATCACGTTTCGGTCCGCGTGGATCAGAAGCTGAAGAAGAAACGAGCGAAGGATAATGGGTTAAACTATTTTATTTTTTGTCTTTAAAGGTCAGCTCTCGCTGACCTTTACTGTTTTATCACTCTTCCACACAAGGAATATTATTGGCCTTCAGATATCTGCTAACCTCCGAACCCTTCTTACAGTGAACTGTCATATGATATCTTTCATCTGAACTGTAATCAGCTTTAAAGGTCGTCGAATAGATCCTCAACATTGAATCCGGTACATAGATATCTTTTAATTTTGTACTGTATTCAAAGCTTCCCGGACCAAGTTCTTCAGTTCCTTCAGGAACTCTGACTGCTTCCGGTGTCAGAGTTGCGCAAGCTATGATCTTCTTGTGTTCCTTATCAAACAGGAATAATCCATCGGCTTCGTATTCACTGTTATCCTTATCAACTTCATAGCCTTCAAACAACAGTCCTGAGAACGAAGAAGCACTAACCTTTGTATCTTTACCAATATGTATATACCTGTCAGCGCAATAGAACTGACCATCACTTCCATAGAAGGCATTGTCCGCTATACTCTTCAGGTTTTCACTGATCCGTAATTCTTCCTGATCAGCTGCGATCCTGAACGCATAGGAACCGATCGTTTCCAATGTTGAAGGAAGTTTGATATTCTTTAGTTCATTCATACCGAAAGCATTTCTTTCGATCGTTTTGAGTCCTTCATTAAAGACGACTTCTTCCAGATCATATAGACCGTTCATGGAACTGCTTTGGATCGTTACAAGCGAAGCCGGTAATACGACTTTCTTTATATTGAAAATTCTTCTGAATGCATCTGTGCAGATAACTTCCAGTCCTTGAGGAAGTTCAACTGTTTCTGAATCACTTGCGAAATAATATAGCAGTTTCTTCTGATCTTTATCCATGATCATCTGATCCTTGATCACAAAGTTATCAGCCTCGTTATTGAAAGCTATATCTTCAAGATAATAGAAACCATTAAAGATACTCACATCCATCTTTTCCAGATGATCTGGTAAAACGATCTTTTTGATCTTGGTGCCATCATAGACGGTATCGGAATAATCACTGGCTTTGCGCTTATAGATCTCCGTCACTTTCAGATCATTGAATTCATCAGGGATCTCCAGTACTTCATCATCACCCTTATAACCGACTAAAGCCACATGATCCTTATAGACATCGAATTCAAACTGACCTTTTTCTGTATCCTGCGTGAATCTTTCTTTGACTCTGAGTTCCACATCTTCGATATGATCATAAGGGATATTGAACATCATCGCATATTCTTCTGCGGCACTTCCTTCACTGCAATGTATGATAACGTCATATACTTCGATCGAGTTACCTTCTTCGTCATATTCATAACCCGCGATCGGGAAGACATCCTTGGCAAAACGGAAAGTTGAATCCGGAATAAAGAATTCTTCAACATATTCACAATCCGCAAAGATACCAGGATTAAGGGTCGTAACTGATTGAGGTATCTCTACAAGTTCTTTCATCGCTCTAGGTGCTTCCTTGATCGTATCTTTAGCCTTATTGGTGATAAAGCCACCGGCTGAAGCATAGGTCTCATTGTTTTCATCGACACTGAAACTTTCGATCAATAAACCATTGAAGACTTTCTGACCGATATAGTTAACGTTTGGTCCGATATGAACTTCCTTCAGCACAGGTCTTTCATTAAGACCGAAACTGAACAGCAACAGTTCGCCGAAAGCTCTTTCCCCGATCTCTTCCAGTTCTTCATTGAATTCCAGTTCTTCCAGATACGGACACTCAAAGAAAGCGTTATTGCCTATCTTCTTTAAAGAAGAAGGGAACTTCACGTGTTTAAGAGGACATTCCGCAAATGCTCCGTAATTGATCTCCACAGTTCCTTCCGGAATATTGTATGTATCAATGGCCTTGGCCGGATAATTGATCAGGATCTTCTTATCAGCCGAAAATAATACTCCATCAATACTGACATAATTCTTATTTCCTGCTTCGACATTGATGGCTTTCAGATTCTCATTGCCGGTAAAAGGAATAGCTCCGATATAGCTTAAGCCTTCCGGCAGTTCAACTTCTTCAAGATCACAATAGGAGAAAGCGCCTCTGCCGAGTGATGTTAAGGATGAAGGCAAATTTATTTCCTTCAGATTCTGACAGCGTTTAAAAGCGGAAGCACCGATGATACTTAAATTTTCATCAAGACTGACTTTCTCTAAAGCCTTCCAACCGCGGAAAGCTTCATCTTTTATTTCAGTGATATTTGCTGATAGATTTAATTCTTTTACTGTCTCATTAGCGGAAGTTTGTGAATTTGAAATCACCGTTACCGGATAGGAAGAGATCTGTTCCGGAATATTCAATATCTCATCTTCGCCTTCATAACCGACCATTTCAAAATGATCTTCCATGAAACGGAAATACATCGAACCATTATTTGTCTTGATGGTTATTTTCTGATCAGCTTGTCTGAGCATTTCATAGATATCCGAAGCGTGGATGTTGCCATCGATATCTTTACAGATGACCTGAACGACATATTCACCGTCATATTCAGACAGTTTTTTAGATACGAAATGGAAGTTGTTTTCTAGATCCAGCGGATAGTATTCGATACCGGCTATATCCCAGTCATAGAATGGATTCATATGACCTTCTTCATCTCGAGAAGGCGTATAGGCGCCGAAAGCCCCATCGATGATCGTCTTGTAGTGGGAGACATCGATCGAACCTTTACCGGATAGACCGGCCCCACTCTGTTCAGCGACGACATCCTTGATGACGACCTTATCGGAATCATCATAGGTCCTGATCGAGATCTGGATCTTCTCATCGGCGTTGCGATCAAAATCGGTAAAGTCTGCACCTGCCGAAAGATAAGACAGGACGGTACGCAGATTCTTGCCATCAGAGGTGTTATCCAGTTCCATGAAGGTCCATGGAATAAAACTCTCAGACAGATCGGATACGGCCCCGATCACTTTCGGATCAGATGGGATATGCAAGATATTATCTTCATCAGGTCTGATCGAGATATTACATAAGGTATAGCCATAGCGGCCAAAGGAATTGCGTCTTAAGACTGTATAGGTCGCGCTGGCCAGTTCACTTATCTGATCATCACTCAGTTTCAGATCCAGAGAATCTTCACCATAACTGATCTCACCAAAGTTCCAGTCCACATTCTTATCAGGCCTGATAGCTCTGACATAGGTATCATTGAAGCGGTTCATCGCCTCGCTCTGATAGATATCAAGCTCCTTTGAAGCTTCATATAACTGTTTATTAGCACCCGGGAAATAAATTGAGATACCCGAGGTATTTTCGACATTACTGCTTTCTAAGATCACCGCTTCTTTTACACCGTTTATTATCTTATCTGAAAGTTCCGGGTATTCATCCTTATAGTTTTCCAATAGATCCACGACATCGAGCAGATCGTAACCGTCTTCGCCTGTTCCGGCTGCCAGGCCAAACATCTTGACTTCCGCCAGGATCTTATATAACTCGGCTCTTGATTCTTCGTCATAGTCATCGGACAAAGCTTCTAAGAAACTATCGAGGCTCTTGGAAAGATCGTCGATCTTACTCAGATCGATCGCAGAAAGAGTAGCTTCCGGATGATAGAACTCACTCTGGTTTTCTTCGTAGTATCTGCCATAGGAATCAACGATCGCTTTAACGATATCTTCACCAGCACTGGAACTGTTAAGGGTCTTAAGGAAACTGTAATCCCAGCCATCACCTGCCTCCAGTTCCTGCGAAGCGACCATATAGGAAGCGTGATCTTTCCAGAGTTCTGCCAGTTCCAGAGAACACATCAGACAGGCATCAAAACCGATGAAATCCAGTTTCTTGCCATTCTTGAAGATAGTCTGGCTCATCGCTTCATTCATTTCCTGTAACAGCAGGGAATCATTGTCATAGAGTTCATCAGCTCCATAGCCCCAGACCGGGCCACCACCGTGATCCCAGCAGACCAAGCCGTAATGTTCAGCCGGATAATTATCGGTACAGAAATTTATAAAAGAAGAAAGGGTCGGCGTCGCTCCCATGTCGGCTGAAACAGCCGTCTGAGCGACGATTCTTTCTTCCTTATCTTTGGACATATCCAGAATGGAATTATTCGTATTCGGTATATCGCTGTTCCAGCGACGTGAACCGCCGGTATAGACGATGATATTGTTTTTATTGTAATCAAGATCGACTGCTTCGATCTCTCTTAGATCAGAAGTTGCTGCCCCGCCTCTTGATTCCAGATTGGAACCGACCATATAGATCATCAGCGTAAAATCTTTTTTTCCTGAAGAAATGCTGGTCAGTTTGTTTATCTCTGCATCCTTACTGTCTACCTGTTTGGCCTTCTGATCCATGGCCTTGGCCGTATTGGTCTCAGCCACACCAAGAAGTTCCAGACGCGGTTTGGCTGTTTCTTCTTTATTACCGGTACAGCCACTTATCAGAAATAAAGCGATAAGTAAGCAGAGCAGTTTCCTATACATAGGCTATCTATTTGGCGATCGGCGCCAGTCTGATCAGTTCATTTACCGGGATCCAGTCAGCAACTTCCGAAGCTCTGATGTGGATACCATCAGATACTAAAGAATACATATATTTGCCATCCTTGGAGTAATAGACATAATCATTGCCTGCTTCAAAATCACTGATCTTATCCGTACTTACTCTGTAGAGATAGTGTTCAACAGCTTCACGATAAGCTTCATCATTCAAAGCTTCCATGTAGTATGGATAGATGTTTTCACTCTTATAGTCTTCAAGCTGTTCTTCAAGCGTTCCGAAATCATCCCAGCAGGAATCGACTTCATACCAGGTATCATCGACCTTGATGATGTTCCAGGCATGGCCACCCGCATCGGCTTCACTTCCTCCGGCATTGCCGACGATGACCGCCGCTTCTAAACCAGCCTGCTGCAGAAGATATTCATAGGCTAAAGAATAACCATCACAGACGGCCGTATTCTTATCACCTCGGCTGTTTTTTACTAAAGCACCGTAAGCCGTATGAGCCAGATCCGCATAGATATCTTCATCCAATACCTTCTGATCATAAGTGACCATATTAATCAGTTTGTCATGGATCGCCTTGGCAATATCCGTCTCTGACTGATTCAGATCGATATCACTCAGAAATTCTTCGACTGCCTGATTAAACTCCTTTACATCAGCTTCAAAATTCGTATATGGCTTATCAAAATACAGATAGACATCATTATAGCCCGGTGAAGAAGGCTGGCTTGAAGTACCAAACATCACCGACGCATTGATATCGTTATACAACCAGAACAGTTCCGGATGATCATAGAGCACGGAATAATAGGCAATTCTTAATTTATTCACAAACTCATCGGAATTCAGATCCATTTCCGTAGAATACATGATGACATTATTAGGATCGACCGGATCCTCCACCAACATCATCAAAGCATCATAGATATCCTTCTCATCCTTATCAAGTTGTGAATAGTAATAGAACTCTTTTGCGTTATTAATTAATGGAGTCTTGCTGGAAGGCGAATAAGCTCGCATCGCTCGGTTTACTTCCGCGACCTCTTCTTCAGACAGATCATTTGTCTCCTGCAGCTTAATCTCACTCAAGCCACCTGAAGGCATCCTCAGACCATTGAAGCTCAAAGTCTCAACGTTGAGATTCTGTTCCTCTTTCTTTTGCGATGCACAACCATAAAGCATCATTATCACCATCAAGGTGATCAGTATCTTCTTAAACATAACGATCTCCCCCATCTATTTTTTCTTCAAAGAAGCATTATACAGATATTTATTCTTGCCATAGGCACACATGATCAGCGGTATATCAAAGATAAACATCAGGATCTTATACCTTTTCTTTTCATAGCCAAACGATTCCAGCAGATAACTCATGATCTCGATCGAATGTCTGAAACCGATGATCGCCAATATCAGATCTACTATCAGTATTATCAGTTCGATAAACTCGTGAGTAATGAGCTCTTCATAGATCACCGGGATCACGATATTAAGCAGTTCCAGAATCAGGTGCTCCTTGAAGGCCTTATCATTCCAGCAGTACTTGAAGATTACCCGCCAGTTATAGAAAGGGATTAAAGCTTGCCACACAGGTTCATTGAACATCTTGCAGATCCTGCAGATGCAGCTGGCATCGATCACATATATGATCAGAAAATACGGCAGCGATATCTTCTCCAGAAATTCGATTTCAATAAAAAAGATCTTTTCAATAAAGTGAATAATATTCATGTGTACAGTCACATTTTATCATTTAACCCGCCATAACAAAAACCCGGAAATGTCCCGGGCCTTGTGGATTCTTATAACTTGTTTACTGATCTTAAAACCAGTCTATGCCATCGGCGTAAGTAATTCTGCCATCATTAAGAATGATGACGTATTTATTACACTTCTTGCAACGATAAAATGCTTTCGCATTAGATGCCAGTAAAGAGGCAAAGATCTGTTTGGAAAAATCATCGCGATTGGCATTACCGCATTCGCATTTTACATCGCTGGAGAAATCCTTATCGACATATCCGCCATTGATCTTGTCCATCAGATCATCGGAAAGTTGCAGACCGATCCTCTTAAGATTCAAGCCGGCATCCACGATCTTTTTTTCGATCTCTTCCACATTGATGTTGTTTTCCGCCAGGATCCGGCAAGCTTCGATATCAGATTTGGCTGTAGCCAGTTTCTGTTTAACTTCTGATGGAATTTTGTCCAGCAGTTGCTGTTTAAGACTCGCCAGATCAACTCCACCCGATACTTCATTAAGCGCTTCTTCATTCAGATTCTTCTTGTCTTAGTTCATAATAATATCTCGCCCTGATAATTATACTATTTCTCATTCACGATCTTACCACTCATGTGTTCGATCTTCAGTTTAAACATCAGTGTGCCCTTTAAAGATCTTTTTATCTCATCTTCGATATAATCTTCATCATCCGTAAACTTATGACTGAGTTTCTTACAGATATCGATGATCTTGTTTTCATCGTCCACGATCTCAATACGCCCGAACACGATCACACTTCTGATATTCAAAGCCCAGTCATTTTCTTTTAACTGACCCTTATCCATCACACAGAAAGATGCTTTGTCATCTCTTTTGAAACAATCTACTTTATAACCGAATTTGCCACTGTGGAAATACAGGCAGTTATCTTCTTCATTATAGTAATGATTGATCGGCAAACCATAAGGATAGCCATCATCACCATTAACTGACAGAACTCCTCTTAACTCATTCTTTAAAATTTCATGACACTCATCTTCACTTAAGATCTGCTTCTTGCGGTTGATCTCTCTCCACATATGTTTTCTCTTTCTTTCTCGATAAGCTTGTATGGCTTTGCGATCGGCAGGTTGCCAGTTGATGCCTTCTTCATCTTCTTTGATCCATCTGATCTTGGAATGATCATGCAAGACCATATCCTCATTCAATAATTCACAGATAAAACAATCCATGACCAGATAGAAAGAATCATACTGATGCTGTATCGTGCAAAGATAATCTCTTACCCTTATATCGACATCAAGTTCTTCTCTTATCTCTCTTTTGATCGCTTCACCGCCGCTTTCACCTTGCTCATACTTGCCACCGGGAAACTCCCAATGATCAGCGTATTCACCATATGATCTTTTGGCGATCAGGATATGATCATCTTTTTCAATTATTGCTGCGACTACTCTTAAGGTCTTCATCTTCTCTATTATATAAAAACCATATCCTTTTGATATGGCTTATACTATCAGCTTAAGCTTTCTGTCTGAACGTTTCACGATCAGTTCATCATCGATGATGCCACAGCAGACACCGTCGTTATAGACTTCAGCTTTATCATGATTGATCTTGATGAGCACCTGTTTATCATCATTGATGATAAGCGGATAGACATCGGAATTGTGCGCACAGATCGGCGTGATCGCTAAGACCGGTGAAGTCCTGTCGATGATCGGACCGCCTGCAGAGATATTATAAGCAGTCGAACCGGTCGGTGTGGAAATGATCAGACCGTCACCTCTCATCTTGAAATCACGGACCTTTCTGATCGAGACATCAAGATCCACCGTCTGGCCAAAGTTGGTCTTGGAAATGATGATGTCGTTAAGGGCCAGATAAGTCTTGCCTTCTATCGAACATTCCAGAACCGTTCGATTGGAGATCTTTGTCTTTTTTAAGACTTCATTGAAGTTTTCGATCTTTTCGATCCTTAAGGCACAAAGATGTCCCAAACGTCCGGAGTTGATACCGATCAGAGGCAGATCGTATTCAAGAGCTGCATTTGCCGCTTTCAATAAAGCCCCATCACCGCCTAAAGATACGATCAGTTCACTCTCATCTGCCTTATCGGTAAAAGTGTGTCCCAAGCCACTTAAAACCGTTCTGATAGCTTCAGAATCTCTTAACTGTTCTTCGGTATATGAATTTGGTAAAAGATATAGTTTCATTGTCTATTGCTTAAATAGTCATCGATCGACTTGGCCGCGAGTTTGCCGGCACCCATCGCGGAAATGACTGTCGCGGCTCCCGTCACGGCATCTCCACCCGCGTATACTGCAACTCTAGAAGTGAGTCCGTCTTCATTTATTATTATGCCACCGCGATTATTTACCTCAAGACCTGCGGTCGTATTTTTGATCAATGGATTTGGTGAGGTACCGATCGCCATGATGACCGTATCGACATCCAGAACAAATTCCGAACCAGGCACTTCGACCGGACTTCTTCTTCCTGAAGCGTCCGGTTCACCCAATTCCATCTTTATACACTTGATCCCTGTAACAAAACCGTTCTTGGGATCTCTTGGATCATCGGGATTGTTGTAACCGAGGATCTCAACAGGGTTGTTCAACAATCTGAAATCGATCCCTTCTTCTTGAGCGTGTTCGACTTCTTCTTTTCGCGCCGGCAACTCTTCCATGGAACGTCTGTAAACGATATATACCTTTTCAGCTCCTAATCTTAAAGCGGTCCTGGCCGCATCCATCGCGACATTGCCACCACCGACAACTGCGACCTTGCCGTCCTTCATGATCGGGGTGATCGGATCATCCTTGTAGGCTTTCATAAGATTGGATCTGGTTAAAAACTCATTGGCACTGTAGACACCTTTAAGAGCTTCACCAGGGATATTCATGAATCTTGGTAAACCTGCACCGGAGCCGATAAAAATCGCTTCATAACCCATTTCAAAAAGTTCATCGACCGTCAGAGTCTTACCGATGATGACGTTTGTTTTCACATCAACACCTAAAGCTTTTAAAGTATCGACTTCCTTGGCTACGATCTTTTTAGGCAGACGGAATTCCGGAATACCATAAACCAGTACACCACCGGCTGTATGTAAGGCTTCAAAGATACTTACCTTATAACCCTTCTTTGCCAGATCACCGGCACAGGTAAGTCCCGAAGGGCCGGAACCGATGATCGCCACCTTATGACCGTTTGACTCCGGTTTATTGACTGTTCCATCAGAATTCTGATTATGATAGTCTGCAACAAATCTTTCCAGTCTGCCGATGCCGACCGGTTCAAACCTGATACCCATCGTACACTTGGATTCACACTGTGATTCCTGCGGGCAGACTCGGCCACAGACAGCAGGCAATGATGAAGTTTCATTTATGATCTGATAGGCTTCTTCGAATTTGCCTTCTTTTACTTTGGCGATGAATTCCGGAATATGGATATTTACCGGACACCCTGACACGCAAGGCTGATTCTTGCAGCCAAGACAGCGGCTGGCCTCATTTATTGCTGTTTCTTCATCATAGCCCAAGGCAACTTCTTCAAAGTTATGAGCTCTGATCTCTGGAGCCTGGCTGGGCATGGGATTTCTTTTCTGAACTATACCGGCCATTATGCTTCCTCCTTTTTGAAGAGATTACATGTCTTCTCATAAGCGTGTCTTTCAAAATCAGAATACATTCTGTTTCTTGACATTGCTTCATCAAAATCCACTTCATAACCGTTGAAGTCCGGACCATCAACACAGGCAAACTTAGTCACGCGTTTTCCATCCTGAATAAGTGTCAGTCTGCAGCACCCGCACATACCGGTGCCATCGATCATGATCGGATTCATGGATACAGTCACCGGTACCTTAAACGGTTCAGCCGTAAGCGTAACAAACTTCATCATGATCAGCGGACCGATCGTGATTATCTCATCAAACTGTTCTCCTGCTTCAAGCAGTTCTTTTAACGGCACCGTGACATTGCCGGGTCGTCCATATGATCCGTCATCAGTCATCACATAGAGATGATCTGAACACTTATCAAACTCCTCTTCCAGGATGACGATGTCCTTATTCCTGAATCCGATGATGCTGGTAACTTCAGCACCCAGACGATGAAATTCCTGAGCTACCGGCATGGCTATCGCACAGCCTACACCGCCACCGATGATACAGACTTTCCTGATCCCTTCCGTTCTGGTCGGTTCACCTAAAGGACCGGCAAAATCTTCAAGATGATCACCTTCCATCTTATGATTCAATGCTTCAGTCGTTGCTCCGACGATCTGAAAAATGATCTTCACTTTCCCTTTTTCCGGATCGCTTCCCGCAATCGTCAAAGGGATCCTTTCGCCTTCTTCATCAACTCTAAGAATGATGAACTGACCCGGTCTGGCCTTGCGTGCAACTAACGGTGCTTCGATCTCCAGCTGGGTAACACTGTCGTTAAGAGGTCTTCTGCTTACTACTTTATACATTGTTTCCTCCTGTTTTTTTCTTCCTAATCTATTTTAGTCATTTTATCCTATAAAACAGAACATCTATAACCAGATTTTTATTTATATGATAGATAAAAGAAAAGGAGCCGTTCTTCGTTGTCTATAAAACAATCAGCTTTTTTCAGCCCCTTTCGGTGTCTGTTTATCAATCTGCGCATCTGCGAAGATGATATTATTTAAAATCACCACTCGATCCTTATTTCATGTGCTTTCAGAACTGACCATCTGTTGTTGTAGCAGGCCCAGTAGCAGGCCTCAGTCTTTTTGAAGAGATACTTTCCCTCCTGTTCCATATTCGGATCGACTTTCATCTCACTGCCGCTTGGCGCAAACATATAAGGCGGATTACCTTCGATCGGATCATGATAAAACTTTACATCACCGCCATCAAGGGCATATACTTTCGCCATTCTGGCATCTTCACGATATGCACCGCCAACGACTTTTTCGTTTTCTTCTTCCTTCAGAACTTTTTCTTCCATCTGTAACATTATCCTTTCCTATATGATGATTAATATTTTTCTGTTTGAATTTTTAATTCAACGCAATTATCTTATATCAGCTTAACAATTAAATTTTACCATATGACCTGTTCAGATAATCTTCGTATAAACTTATGTGTTTATAAACAGGATTTTTTCCCGATACTGAAAAGAAGCGACTATGAGGATATGTCCATAATCGCTTCTTTATATAGGAATAAATATTTTTAAGTAAATGATCTCACTAACTAACTTTTTTGACCCACGGATCAAAGAAATTCATTACCCCGGAATATCCGCCAAAATCCACTGTCTGGAAAAGCATCTTCAGATCTTCCGGATTCCCGACGATTCCTTCATAGTATATGATGAATCTGATATCTTCAGTTTCACCGGAATCATAATTGACAGTCATGATGTACTCAATATCCCTTCCGTTATTCTCAGACTCAAGACGGTCGACGACGAATGAGCATGTAAAATCATGTTCCTTATCAAGACCGGCACAGTGACCGGTACCGTCTTCATTGAATGTCAGGTGCTCAAAATCATAATTTGGACAATACCACTCTCCGACAAGCTGTTGTTTTGTTTAAGCCATCAGCTGTTCATCGCTTTTATCTTTTTCGCTAACCGGCTCTTCAACAGTTTCGGTTGTTTCCTCCTGCTGGTCATCGTTTACTGTTTCTTCAACAGTACCACTGCTGTTTCCGCCGCCGCAGGCGACAAGTAAAAACAATAATAAGTTACTGTCAGTAATTTTGTGATCTTCTTCATTTGCAAATCTCCCTTTAATTTAAGCATTATTCGACTCTAATGCGATCACCGGTCGTCCGATACTGCTCGACACCGAATTTTTCAATATAGTTTTTGATCGCTTCAACATCAGTGATACCTTCTTCGATGATCGGCTCACAGTTGTTGAAGATGTTGTTGCCGTCTCCCGGTTCAAAGAACAGATAGCTTATACCGCCTACTGTGTATGTCTTATCTTTGTCGAGCGGCACATATTCATCACCTTCCAGGACATAAACATCTTTGATACGCCGTTCATCGGAAGTAAACTGTTTGAACACTCCGTTTTCATCCAGTTCTACTCCGGCATCTTTTGAAGTATCGATAGTGTATTTGATTCCTGAGCACTGCGGGAAGGCGCCAAATTCTCCTACCGCATTGCCGTCGAGTTTGTAGATCCTTTCTGTCTTCATGACGCTGTATTCCATAAAATCGAGGATCTGCTGACCGGTCGCATAGATCGAGGCAACCGTGTTCTGGAAAGGCGCCAGATCAAGAATATCTCCATAGGTGATATCGCCGGCTTTGATCGTCGTTCTGACACCGCCGCCGTTACAGAAAGCGATCTGTGTACCTGTCTCATAACGGAAGGCATCAGCCATCAAATCGCCAGCATTTACTTCTCTGCTTCTGCACATTCTGATTCCTTCTTCATCGGCATTGGCTAAGTCAAAATCTGTTTCTCCGACTTTCTCCTGAAGGATGACGTCAAGCTTTTTCTTAACTTCCTCAAGCTGATTCAGTGTCTCCTGATCCTGATCGGCATACTCGGATATAAGCATGGTCGAGATGTTTCCTTCCGTATCGATGATCAGAGTTCCGATCTCCTGCAGTTTGGTTCCCACCGAGGAGAGCACGACATCTTCACCGTTTCTGTTCGGGAATCTTTCTTCCGTATATACGGAATGGGAATGGCCATCCAGTACGACATCGATACCTTCAGTGTTAGCGATCAAGTTGATCGAAGTGTAGACACCTGATTTGGTCTCATTGGAACCGAGGTGTGAAAGTGCCACAACATATTTCGCGCCTTGTTTTCTTACTTCATCAACAACTTCCTGAGTTTTGTTGAACAGCTTATGTCCGTCATCTCCGTAATAGAAATCGTAGACGAATTCATCATTTTCCTTAAAATGCGAAGGAGTCGAAGTTAATGGCGTCGTCGGGGTCAGCAGACCGATGAAACCGACTTTGACACCATTGATCTCCTTGATGATATATTCAGGAGTATCCTTAAAGATATTCTCTCTGCTTCCGGTATAGATGACATTGGAAAGCACGATCTCAGCTTCCATCTGATCCATCAGTTCAGACAATCTGTCGACAGTGTAGTCAAATTCATGGTTGCCGATCGTGATGATGTCATAATCCATCTTATTCATCAGATCTACGACATACTGGCCTTTGGAAAGGGTACCGATCGTACCGCCTTGCAGATAATCACCGCAGTCCACCAGCATGACATCATTATGTTCACTCTTCAGGGAATTCACATAAGACTTCAGTGAAGCCCAGTTGATGTTGGTTTCATAACCGCAGTGGACATCTGAAGTAAAGACGATATAGATGTCTTCTGTCTGTTTCTGCTGTTTCTGACAGCCAAACAGCGATAAGGCGATCAGAAGTGAAACAAGGATACTAATAAGTTTTTTCATTTCAGCAATCTCCAATAATTATTTATAGATATATTTTAAACCATAATTTTTATTAAGTAAGGATACATGTTAACGGAAAAACAGATCGTCACCTTTCTGCAGTTTGTGGCAATACCGTATAATATCTGCTTACTTTTCGAGGTGACACAGGATGCTTTGAATGGGTCTTATCTTCTTTTGTGATGTTATCAGACTGCTGAGCTGTTAAAAAAGACCTGATTGATTTAAAATAGTATCGATGAATATGGAACAGAAATTGAAAAAGGTCGGAAATGAGATGAGCCTGCTGATGGGAGCTACAGTCAGCCTGGTTCTGACGATCATAGGTTTGTTGAGTGCCGGTCAGTTTACCCCGGGACGTTTCTTCAGCAGTTTTCTGATCAGTTTTGTGATCTCCCAGATCGTCACCCGGATCATTCCGGTCAGAAAGATCACGGAAGCTGCCGTTAAGAAATGCAGTTTTCCTCAGGGAAGTCTTAAGCAAAGGCTGCTGGAAACTTTAATCTCCAATATCTTCTATTCACCGATCATGACCTTCATCATGGTGTTCATTGCCTACAGGCAGGCAAGTGCTCACGGAGCAAAGATCCCGTTCGGACCTATGATGCTCAGATCACAGGTGATAAGTTTTATCGCTTCCTTTGTTCTGATCTACTTTATTACACCTGTCTATCAGAAGATCATCTTTGAAAGAAACGGAATAGAAATTCCTGATCATAAAGAAGGATAATAATATAAATTAGGCAGTTATACAAAACAGAGCAGGATTTCCTGCTCTGTTTTGCGTTAGGCAATATCAGTCAAGGTCTTCGCCGTTTGAGGCAATGACCTTCTTATACCAATAGAATGAATCTTTACGGGAACGATCATATGTGCCGTTTCCGAAATCATCCGCATCTACATAGACGAATCCATAACGTTTGGACATCGATACCAGTGAACATGATACCAGATCGATACAGCCCCATGGTGTATAGCCTATGACATCGACCCCATCTTGAATCGCATCGGCGATACAGTTGATGTGGGAACGAAGGTAGGCGATACGATAATCATCATGGATCTTGCCTTCTGAATCCGGCTCTTCAAAGGCCCCGATTCCGTTTTCAACGATGTAGATAGGCAGATGGAATCTGTCTCTGAGTTCGTTGAGCGAGATACGCAAGGCGGTCGGATCGATCTGCCAGCCGAAATCACTGGTCTCAAGATAAGGATTATGAAGAGTCCTGATAAAGGAACCGATCCTTTCCTGACGTTTTGGATCTGCAGTCACGATCGAAGACAGATAGTAACTCAGGGAGATGAAGTCCACCTTACCATTGGTAAGGATCTCTTCATAGCCATCGTACCATTTGATGTTGATATTGTTCTTTCTGTAGTAGGACAATATCCACTTAGGATATGAGCCTCCGGCCATGACGTCGCAGAAGAACATGTTGAACTCGGTTTCCTGATGAGCCCTCAAGGCATCTTCCGGTGAAGGTGTTTCAGGATAGAGATGATGCAGGTTGAACATGTTACCGATCAGACACTGCGGTGCCGTTTCATGGGCATACTTCACGATCATTGCCGAAGCAATGAACTGATGATGCAGAGCCTGATGGGAAGCATTCTCCCAGCGATCGGCCATTTCCGGTGGTAACGGACCAAATGGACGGAAATCTTTCGGCATCTCGAATTCACCATGACGGTCAAGGATGATACCGCCGCCGAGCCATGGCACAGCGGTGACCATGTTGATCTCATTGAAAGTCAGCCAGTATTTCACCTCATCCTTATATTCATCGATGAGAAACTTCAGATATCTGTAGCAGTGAGGTATGACTTCCGGCGATACCCAGCCGTCATACTTCTCCACAAAGATGATCGGCAGCTCATAATGGATCATCGTTACCAGCGGCTCGATCCCATATTTATGCAGTTCTTTAAAGACGTTGTGATAGAACTGCACGCCTTCAGGATCAGGTGTTTCCTCCAGACCGGTCGGAAACAGTCTTGTCCAGGACACCGACATGCGGAATGATCTGAAACCCATTTCCGCCAGCAGAGCGATATCTTCCTTGTAATGATGGAAGAAGTCGATACCTCTCCGGTTAGGGAAATTCAGTATAGCTTCTTCGGCTTTGGCTTTTTCGTAGTCCTTCTTCAGCATGAAGTTACACGGTGTCTTTGGACCGCGGAAATAGACATAATCCAGATGGCACAAGCCTTTACCATCTAAGCACCTGCCGCCCTCGATCTGAGCGGCAGATGTAGCTCCTCCCCATAAGAAATTCTCTGGGAATTTTGACATTTATTAAACTCCCTTATCGATCGCATCAGCTGCCTCATCCTTGTAAAGGAAGAGTGTAGCAACAAAGGAAATGATCGAACCAAGTACTGTACAGATGATCATATACTTGAGATCAGCCATTGGATCAGGTACAGGAGCCGGGTTGATGAACATTGCCCAGGTAAACAGGTTTGGTGGACCACCGGCGTATGCACCGACATTCAGCAAGGCAGCGATAAGTCCGCCAACGGCCGAACCGATCATTGCGGCATATAAAGGTGTCTTGTATTTGAAGGTAATACCATACATACCAGGTTCGGAAATACCCGGAACGGCATCAGAGAAGGCACATGAGAAGGCCAGTGATTTGCGTTCTGGATCCTTAGCCTTGATACCGACAGCCAGACAGGCGGCAGCCTGAGTGTACTGGAACAGGAAGCCCGCAACGGAAGTTAATGGGTTCTTGCCCAGCTGCTGGCCCATAGCCATGGCCACTGCCATCAGGTTGAAATGCATACCCGTAATGACGATGAATGGATATAAAGCTGAGAACAGACAGATAAGGATCGGACCGAAACCAGGAATATGGAACAGTGTGATCAGTAATCCAGCAAAGGCAGTTGAGAGTCTATGGCTGATCGGAGCTAAGACTAACAGGGCCAATGGAGCCATGATCAGGATCTCAAGTGTCGGTACGAGAACGAAACGGATGCTTTTCGGAACGATCTTGTTCAGGAATTTTTCTACATAGCTCTGAACGAATACACAGACGATGACCGGAATGATCGTGCTGGTGTAATCACCAGGATAAATAGGAATACCAAACAGGTATCCGGCATTGCCTGTACCAGGAACGACCGTTGGTGGGCCACCCGGATTAGGAACGGTATAGCCGGCACCGGCTTTGACCAGTTCAACGAAAGTCGGATAAACAAGGATCGCGCCCATCAGAAGGCCCATTGCCGTCTTGACGCCGAATCTCTTGGCAGCTGCATAGCCGACAAAGATCGGCAGGAAATAGAAGGCTACGTTGTAGATCCATGTTAGTGTTGCGATAGTTGGTGAATCAGCCGGAACGATCTTGAAGTTGGTCAGGATCATTACGATCGACTGCAGCATACCGCAAGCCAGTAAGGCCGGTAAGATCGGGAACACACAGGATACGATAGCCGGGAAGATCGAACCGAGAACTTCCTTGACACTCTTCTTCTTGGTGAGTTCCGGATCGAGATTCTCATCGATCGCAGCTACTCTTTCAACTCCGGATGCTTTGACAAAGGCATCATAAACTTCCGTGATGTCATTGCCGATGATGACCTGGACCTGATCACCGATCATCTGGGCACCGATGACACCAAGTTTCTTGATCTCATCCAGTTTTACCAAACTTGTATCTTTCGGAGTGATACGTAATCTGGTAAGACAGTGAGCGGCATGAGCGATATTGTCTTTTCCGCCGACCAGTTCGACGATCGAGGAGGCAAGTTGCTCAAAATCTTTTTCTGTTTTTGCCATAATGTTTTTCCTTTCTTTTTAAATAATTATGTTTATTTTGATATCCCCTTAAACAGGATATTAAAACCTTGATTATTCGATGAAACCGAAATTCATGTTGTACTTCAAGAGATCCAGTAAGAACATTTCTTCTTCTCTGATCCTTCCCGCATAGTTCATCGTTCCATCGTTTCTGATCTTCTTTCTGGCGATATGGACCTCACCTCTATAACGCCCTACCTTATCATTGATGATCAGCACATCACCGTTTTCAAAGTATTCCTTATCACATTTTCTTGCTTCTATCGGTATAGGACGGAAATCAAATCTTCCCCATCTTGACCTGATGATCGTATGGATATATTCAGAAACGTTATGTTTAGTAAATTTAAACAGCAGTTCTTTTTCTATATCCGATACCCCCTCAGCCAGTTTTATCCTTAAAGGAACTCTTTCGATATCGCCGATCGGGATCTGATCTCTGATGCCCGGGAAATAGAATGGCCTGTCTTCCCCATAGACATAGATCTGTTTCATCGTATCGGAAACTTCCTTTAGTTCATCTTCACTGGCGAAGGCATTACCGATAATGAGCTCATCAGAACCTAGAGCCAGATTGTGTCTGACCTGTAAACCGATCGGCAGATCTCTGTCTTTTTCGATCGTCGGCAGTCCATCCGATATCGGCCAGGGGCCATGAGTACCATTTCTCGTGGAAGTGATGAAGATCTGGGTCTTCATGCCTTCTTCCTTGAAGAATTTATTCGTTGCGATAATATCCTCATCATCAGCACCCGTATTCCTTAAAGGATAGAAGTTATACGATCCGATGATTCTTTCCTTGTCTCCGCCTAATTCAATGATCTTTTTTACCGAATCGACTAAAGACGCGTTAAGCTGCACACCCAGGCCTTCCTTATTATTGACGATCTTCACATCGCGCTCATCATTGAACATCAGATCAAGTCGCAATACATCAAGACCCATCTTCTTGAAGAAAGACAGATCATCAGCACTCGCCCCTACCTGCATGAAGAAGCGGGCATTACAATCGCCGTAAACCTCCATATCATAGCGATGAGCTATATCACAAAGATCCTTGAAATAAGTCAGAACTTCTTCAACTGATCCCTCAACCGAAAACATTGAAGTAAAGATCTTACTGAAACCGTACTTCTTCGCCAAGGAAAGATATTCTTCTATCTCCTGCTTTGTTTCCTGTTCCGGATATAACGAAACGCCTAATGATAACATTGATTTCTCCCCTGCATAATTGATTATTGTCCTTAAAACAAAAACTCCGCGACATCATTAAAACAAAAAACGGATTTCTGTTTTAAGGATAAGCCTCGGAGTTCGAGTTACAAACCTTAACTTCTATTTACATACTAATACAGAAATTAAAACACTGTCAATAAGATCTTACTCAATCTGATAATTATTTTTCATTATATCCAGCTGTTCTGTTAATTAATGAAATGTGATGAGCTCTGGATCAGAAGAAACCTGCCAACAGCGGCAGGTTTCATTTCTTTCTTTCAGTCAGGTTTTTCATCAACGATCGTCAAAAAGGTCTTCGTTTATTAATCCACCAATCTGATCGTCAGGCCTCTGTCAAAATCGTTGGTGCTGTCAATAATGGTTTTATCATCAGATTTTTCCAGGATATGTACAGTATAAGTACCCATCAGATCGATCCTGACCTTGGTGACTTTTCCATTACTTAAGGAGATTTCAAACCAGAAAGAAGATGGATCGATCTTTTGCATGCCGGTCTCTTCGATACGATATGTCGTATGGGTTTTACCGCTATCAGTATAATGAGAATTCAGTTCATAAATTCCGGTAATACCGTTAGATATGGAATCAATGCTGCCGGATATTGAATAATCATTACTTCCTGATATCCTTCCCTTAAGCTGTACACCGTTACGGGAATAAGCCATTGTTCCGCGTGAACCTGTTTCGAATTCGCTTGCGAATTCCAGCATAAAATAGTCATCCGGAAGAT
Source organism: Erysipelotrichaceae bacterium (assembly GCA_017432545.1). Lineage (GTDB taxonomy): Bacteria > Bacillota_I > Bacilli_A > Erysipelotrichales > Erysipelotrichaceae > Colivicinus. The sequence goes on along the minus strand of JAFRJA010000057.1, from coordinate 25,063 downwards.
TGAAGGATATATTTTCACCATCTATTACATAATTGTTTCCATTTGGAACAGCGGTAGTTGACTTGATATAATCCTGATCGTAAGGCATGTTAAAGCCGCTGAAGGAATCATAAGATAAAGGGAATGAATCCGATGCGTCGACATAGACATCCGGAAGCGGTTCATGATAATCCGGTTTCGGTTCAGGTTTTGTTTCCTCTTTTTTAACGAAACGGTCTGCTATATTTCCAAAGAAAACCGCTTTAAAGTTCGTCGATTCTGCTTATCAGCCTGTTTATATGGATCGAAAGATACAGCAGCTCTTCATTGTTTATCTCAATATGAAATTTATCATACAGATAATCTTTTATCTTATTTGCGCATTCTACCGATTCTTTGTATTTTTCCCTGACCTGATCATAGATCTCCTTATTCTGGGACTCGATCTGTTCACTGTTCATCAGCCTTCTGATCAGATAATCAAGATGGGTCACGAAACGGGAGTAGTTGAAACTGTTCCTGTCGATTTTTTTAGAAAATTCCTTTTCAATTATTTCCGTGATCTCTTCTATATAATCAACGGTGTTGATGTTTTTTTCATTTTCCTTGATACGGTCATTGATAAAATGCATCGCGATCGTCCCGGCCTCCTGGCGGGGGAGTCTTACTCCGGTCATGCGACGGATGATCTCCAAGGCATCCATGGCGGCATTCATCTCATCAGGATACAGCTGCATGATATCCTGGATAAGAGGTTGAGGCAGATAGATATTCTTGTCCTTTCTTTCGATCGCAAACTGCAGATGGTCCGCCAAAGCAATTGCCGATGAAGAAGGAAAGACCAAGGAAAGCTTATCGGAGACAGAGTCCACGATGGCGATCGCCGTATTGATGACCTTGGTCGGAATACTGCGGATGATCCCGTAATCAGAATCTTTGATATTGTAGAAAGTACGGTTGATCTTATCTAAAGGTATATCTTCACCGCTCTTATAGAAACCAACGCCTTTGCCGAAAACAACGACTTCTCTTCCTTTGGAGTCGACACATTGAGCAACGTTGTTATTGATGTTTTTAATTACTTTCATGGCATTTCTAAAAAACGCTAAGAAATATCAGCTTTTCTATTAATAGTTTAGTTAATGGCTTTCGGTTTAGTCAAACGAAGACTATTCAATTAACAGGAAAGATAAATCTCTCACAAACGAAAAAGGTGTTTACAACACCTCTATCAAACCAGAAAAAAGGACTGCTTCTAAACAGTCCTTTGTGCTATCTGTTAGCTACCTGATGAAGCGCTTGATGATGAGCTGGAGCTGACGTTTACACCGCTTGATGAAGAAATGTACGGAGAAAGCTTCTGAGCCATATCATGAGCTGTCAGAGTCTGCAGCCATACTTTGCCCGGACCAGTCAGAGTAGTTAAGAATAATCCCTGTCCACCGAAGAAGATATTCTTCGCACCGGATACTGATTCAACATCGTAGGAAACTGTTGATTCAAATAAAGCTACATGTCCGGTTTCGATCTTGATTGACTGACCTGCGGCCAGATCAACTTCAACTACTGAACCATCGATCTCAGCCAGTAAAGTACCTTCACCGGAGAATTTCTGCAGGATGAAACCTTCACCACCGAGTAAACCGGCCCAGAAATTCTTGTTTACGGTCGCATCAACTTCAACACCCGGATCAGCTACTAAGAAAGCTGATTTCTGAGCGAAATATTCATGTTCGCTGTCGACCTGGAAAGGTAAGATAGTGCCTGGGAAAGAAGAAGAGAAAGTGATCTTGGAACCATCTTCTGTACCGGTATGCGTAACAAACATCAGGCTGGTTCCTGAGAACATTCTGCCGATTGACTTCAGTAAACCGCCTTCAGCATTGGTTTCCATCGTAACACTGGAATCAGCCCAAGCCATTGCGCCGGATTGTGTTCTCACTGACTCGCCGGTATTGAGGGTAATGTTAGCAGCCGGGAATGGTCCGCCAATTATTTCATATTTCATTTAAAAGTCCTCCTTTTATAATTATACTTTATCATAACTAATCAAAAAATCCGTTGACCATCAGAAAACAACCGTATATTCACGATTGTTTTATGGTTTGATTTAAGAGTTGTTCCTCTGTTTCAGATAGATAGCCAAGACCTGAAGATCGCTTGGATTGATACCCGAGATCCTGGAAGCCTGTCCCAAAGAAGCCGGTCTGATCTTATCAAGTTTCTGCCTGGCCTCCAAAGCCAGATTATCGAGATGCAGATAATCGATATCTTCTGCTAAACGGATATTGTCCATCTTGCGCATGCGATCTGCTTCTTTACGGGCCTTTTCGATATAGCCTTCATACTTGATCTCGATCTCGACCTGATCAACTATCTCATCATCATATTCTTCATTCAGATATTTCAGTATCTCTTTTAACTTCACGCCCGGCCTTTTAAGCAGCTCATAGGCGTTATGGGAACCGGTCTCATTATTGAAACCAAGAGTATTCAGATATTCATTGATGCCACTGTCCTTATCGACCTTGGCATCCTTCAAATAATCCTTTAAAGAAGCGATATCTTCCATCTTTTTGAGATATCGGTTATATCTTTCTTCACTTATCAGTTTATTCTCATAACCATATCGGATCAGACGCTGATCCGCATTGTCGTGTCTCAACAGTAATCTGTATTCCGCTCTGGAAGTTAACAGTCTGTATGGCTCATTTGTTCCCTTGGTGACCAGATCATCGATCATGACACCGATATATGATTCATCTCTCTTCAGAATGAGTGGCTCCAAGCCATCAAGTTTTCTTCTGACATTGATACCAGCCATAAGTCCCAATCCGGCTGCTTCCTCATATCCGGAGGTTCCTAAGATCTGACCACCAATAAAAAGATTCTCTATCTTCTTTAATTCCAAAGAAGCCTTGACCTGTAAAGGATCGATCGCATCATATTCGATCGCATAGGCATATTTAATGATCTCGGCATTCTCTAAACCGATTAATGAATGGACCATCTTCTCTTGTACATCTCGAGGCATGGACGTTGAAAAGCCCTGGACATAAGTCGTATTCAAAGAAAGTGATTCAGGTTCTAAGAACAGCTGATGTCTTTCTTTATCCGCAAAACGTACGACCTTGTCTTCAATGGACGGACAATAACGCGGGCCGACACCTTTTACTACTCCGGAATACATCGAAGAACGATTGAGGTTTTCTTTGATTATTTCAAGTGTTTCCGCTGTCGTATATGTCAGATAACACGGTATCTGTTCATTCAAAGGACGAACATCTTCTTGCTTTGTTTCTTCTGAGAAATGTAAGAAGTGATCAGCTCCCGGTTCATATTTCGTTTTCGAAAAATCGATCGAAGAAGTTAAGACTCTTGGCGGTGTACCGGTCTTGAGTCTGAACAGTTTAAGGCCTAAAGAAGCTAAAGAAAGAGAAAGATTCTTGGTCGTCTTGTCACCATCCGGTCCTTCGGATCTCGTATCAGAAGAGATCATGACAGTTGAAGCCATATAGGTACCGGTCGTAAGGATACAGGCCTTAGCTTCAATGATACCGTGATTCTGTAATCTGACGGCTTTGAATTTGTCATCTTCACAGATAACCTCTTCAACGATATCTTCGATAACTTCAAGATTATCAGTTGAAAGGCAAAGCTCCTTCATCGTCTTAGAGTATTCCAGTTTATCGGACTGTACTCTCATATTCCAGACACCCGGACCTTTGGTCGTATTGAGCATCTTGAACTGTAAAGCGGTCTTATCCGCGATCTTAGGCATGACGCCGCCTAAAGCGTCGATCTCTCGAACGACTACACCTTTAGCTGGTCCGCCGATCGAAGGATTGCAGGGCATCTTGGCGATATGATCCAATTTGATCGTAACTAAAACGGTGTCTTTGCCCGCATGAGCTAAAGACATCGCTGCTTCTACTCCCGCATGACCTGCCCCGACGACGACGCAATCACGCATTAAAGATACCTCTGATCTTTTCGTAAGTGACCATCATCTCATCGTAGTGAGTCATGACATTCTTATATTCTTCATACTCCAGATCTTCATAGATCTCCAGCAGTTTTTCATATAAAGGGAACAGACATAATTCACTCGCCAGAATGTAGAGACCTTTGACAGCATCCTTAGCCATCGCATAATCTTCATTCTCCAGCATCCCTTTGAGATCCTTGAAAAACTCATCATCAAGATAAGCATTTACTGTCTCTTCATAATGATTGAGGTCAGGAAATTTTTCAATGATCAGGTCATAGTCCAGACCACAGCTTTTATATTTGTTTCTCATCGAAACTATTATAAGCCCAACCGCCTGTTTTGTCTTTATGCTTAAGACGTGTAAGACTAATCTATAAATGTTAAAATCTAGATATGCTGCAACTGAAACACATCTTCAAGACCTATCGGACCGGTGAACTGATCCAGCAGGCTTTGGACGATGTTTCCTTAAATCTGCGTGACAACGAATTCGTCGCCATTCTCGGTCCCTCAGGATCGGGCAAGACGACCCTTTTAAACATCATCGGCGGACTGGACAGATATGATGAAGGTGATCTGATCATAAACAATGTCTCGACCAAAAACTACAAGGACAGAGACTGGGATACCTATCGCAATCATACCGTCGGTTTTGTCTTTCAATCATATAACCTGATCCCGCATCAGAGTGTGCTTCGCAATGTTGAGCTGGCTTTGACGATCGGTGGTATCAGTGCCAAAGAAAGAAAGCAGCGCGCCAAAGACGCTCTTGAAAGAGTAGGACTTCTGGAACATACCCATAAAAGACCTAATCAGCTTTCCGGCGGGCAGATGCAAAGAGTGGCGATTGCCAGGGCTTTAGTAAACAATCCCGATATTCTGCTGGCTGATGAGCCGACCGGAGCTCTTGACTCCAAGACTTCGATTCAGGTCATGGAACTGCTCAAGGAAGTTGCCAAAGACCGTCTGGTCGTCATGGTCACCCATAATCCCGAGCTGGCCAACACCTACGCCAACAGGATCATTAAACTGAAAGACGGTCATATAACTTCAGACACCAATCCTTTTGAGGTTCCTGAAGTACCTTTGAACGATAAACCGGCTAAAGTCAAAAAAGCCCGCATGTCCTACCTGACATCCTTATCACTTTCTTTCAATAATCTGCTGACCAAAAAAGGAAGGACCATCCTGACCGCTTTTGCGGGATCGATCGGTATTATCGGTATCGCTCTGATCCTGGCCTTATCGACCGGTTTCCAGAATTATATCGATGAGATCCAGGAAGATACGATGTCTTCCTATCCTTTAACGATCCAATCCGAGACCTCAAATATCTTCGGTGCCCTTTTATCTTCGCGTATCGAAACGAATGAAGAAACTGATGATGATCTGGTCAGGGAACAGATGATGATCACTTCGATGATGAACTCTGTCGGTTCCAACGATCTCAAATCATTTAAAGAGTGGCTGGAAAACAACCGTGAGCTCTATGGTGATGATCTGACCAACATCGTCTATACCTACTCAATATCACCACGTATCTATACCAGAGATGTGACCGGAGCGATAGTTCAGTTGAATCCCAACACTCTGATGTCTTCGATCTATTCCGATTCTGCAGCCTCTCTTCTGACTTCGATCTCTTCCTCTTCTTCGATGGGTGTCTTTACCGAGTACGATATCGAAAAAGTCAAAGAGAACTGTGAACTGATCAAAGGTGAATGGCCTGACAGCTATGACGAAGTAATTATCGTGCTTTCCGAGAAAGGCAAGATCCCTGATCTTCTGGTCTACTCACTTGGTTTAAGAGACAATTCCGAATTAAAGACTTTAATATCCGATGTCATGTCCGGTAGCGAGACCAAGATCAAGAATGAACCGATGACCTTTACTTATGAAGATCTCATGAATGTGAAACTCAAGCTTGTGGATGTTTCCGATCTTTATAAATACAACGATAAATACAACACCTATGAAGACATGTCTGATGATCGGGTCTTTATGAACAAGGTGTTTGATAACGGCGAGACACTGAAAATCACCGGTGTTGCCTATACGACCGGAGATAATTCATCCATGGCCGGTGTCATCTATTCCCACGATCTGATCAGACACGTGATCAATATGGCCTCTGAGTCTGCTTTAGTCAACAAGCAGCTATCTGATAAAGATACCGATGTCTTCTCCGGTAACAGTTTTGATGAAGAAAACAAGAAATCAGATCTTGATTTCAACGATATGATCTCCGTTGATGAGGACATGCTGAAGAATGCCTTCAAGATAAACATCAGCGCTGATGATTTCGCTTTTGATACACTCTCAGAAGATCAGATGCAGACGATCGTCATGAACTCGGCCAATACGGCAGCGCAGGCCATCGTCAATGGCCCGGATAAGACAACATTGATCTCGTTATTCACACTTCTGAATTCAACGATGCTGAATAATTATATAAATGATTATGAAAAGATTCCTGATGTCATCAGAACGGAAGAAACGATCGTTGATGATCAGACTGTTATCACTAAGTATCTGCTTATCAAAGATGAAGAATTACAGAATATCAGGAATTCAATAAACGGCGAAAGCTACAAGACTGCTCTTTTGAACATTCTCAACAACTTACCGGAAGGCATGGATGTGCCGGCCGAGATCGCCAGCATGCTTAAGATGATGTTTACTGATGAAGACTATGCCGGTATGGCAACAGATGTCTGTCATATGTTTGACATCTATTTCAATACGCTTAAAACGACACCTGGTTATAACGGTGAAGATAATTCGATCCCGTATGACGATTCCGATCCTAACAATATCCGTTACGGCACTATCGGTTTAAGCAGGAATATCCTGATCGCAACCGCTCTTTCTGATGAAAGTGCCCTGAGCAACACCACCGCCATCATAAACAAACTGATGAACCAATACGTTGTGGCGATGATCGCCGGTCAGATCGGTATGGCTACTGCGAAGATGCTGGAACCGATGATGGAATCATTCTCCTCTTTGGGCGATCTGTTCAATGAAGATTTCATGACTGTGGACACGGATGCGTTTGCGAAAGCTTTCAATTTCAATATGGATGAAGATGAACTCTCCCGTCTGATGTCTTCGATGCTGACGAGTTCTTCAGCTTCTTATTCCAACAACCTGATCAATCTCGGTTATCAGGATCTGGATGATCCGACGACCATTTCGCTTTACTTCAAAGACTTCGATGCCAAGGAACATTTCCTATCTTTACTCGATGACTATAATGACAAGGCCATCGATGAAGACCATAAAATAAAATATACCGATATAACCGGTATACTAATGTCTTCAGTTCAGACGATCATCAGCGGTGTAACTTATGTGCTGATCGCCTTTGTTTCGATCTCATTGATCGTCTCTTCGATCATGATCGCGGTCATCACTTTGATCTCCGTCATGGAAAGGACCAAGGAGATCGGTATCTTGCGCGCCATGGGTGCCAGCAAGCACAACGTCTCTTCGATCTTCTCGGCTGAGACTTTCATCATCGGTTTATTATCCGGCGTGATCGGTGTCGGCACCTCCTGGCTTCTGATCATTCCGATAAACAAGATCATTCACAAACTGACGGATGCCACCAAGATCAATGCGGTACTGGAACTAAGAGCGGCGATCGTTTTAGTCATCATCTCTGTCGTTTTGACGATCGTTGCCGGATTCATCCCTTCCAAGAAAGCCGCCAAGCAGGATCCGGTCATCGCATTAAGAAGCGAGTGATCATTCTCCTTCAAAATACTTGCCTTCAAAATTCAGATGATCCAGCAGTTCACTGATCGTGACCAGCTGATAGCCCTGATCGATCAGATCCGGAACGATCCTTCTGGTAGCCCGGCCGGTCGAATAATACAAGGCATGCATCAGGATGACATCATCCGGACTCACACCGTTCATGACTCTTTCATATGTATCGTCATCATCGCGATACTTCCAGTCCTTGGAATCCACATTCCACATGATACAAGGCATATCAGTGAGCTCTTCCATATCATAATTGCGCGCACCATATGGCGGCCTGTATGTCTTTATCTCATAACCGAGTTTTTCATAGACATAGTCATTTACCATCGTCACATATTTCAGTGCTTCTTCAGCTGTACATTTGGAAAGATACTGGTGATTCTCAGAATGGGAACCGATCTCATGGCCGTAATTAATGGCTTTTTCAACACTTTCCAGATAACTTGGTGATAATCTGTCGCCGACTATATAGAAGGTACATCTGGCATCATACATGTCCATCGTCTCATAGATATCATCATCGACCGGTGGGAACGGTCCGTCATCATAGGTGATGGCGACCATTGGACGGTTTTCATTCAGATATCTTCTTTTTTCATACGTTTTATCTTCCACTCCGAAATTTCTCTTGACGATCTGCTGCGCATATTCTAAAGGCATGATCAGATCATAGTCATACTGCGGGAAATAGAAATTAAGCTGATCATCTTCTGTAAAGCTGATCTTTACACCAGAATAATCCAGCGTGTCTTCCTTGGTATCAAGAATAAATTGCGACGTATAGGCAACATCCAGATCATCTTTCTTCATCTGATAACGCAAAGAATCAGCCAGGATATCCACATGATCCTTAACTTCAAGCTTTATCTTTTCAAAATATTTCTCGGTATAAAAATACTTATCAGGATAGATGACCTTCAGAAAATCACCGACTTCTTCAAGTTCATAATCGATGTGTTTCTTTTCGTTTGGATCTGTGCACAGACTCTTCGCATATTCTTCTATTTCTGAATTATTCAGCGGATAAAAGACGACACACTTGCCGTCCTCATAAAAGTCCGCATCTTCGTGTTTGGATTTCGGCATGCAACCAGCCAGAATTATCATACAGGTTAACAATACAATGATCTTCTTCACCATATTTATATTGTAAACCCAACAAAAAGCACAGACCATCTGATCTGTGCCTGTTGAATAATTATGTTTAATCAAGATCTGTGCCATTGCTGGCAATGACCTTCTTATACCAGTAGAAGGAATCCTTGCGGGACCGCGCATTGCTTCCGGTACCATCGTCATAACGATCGACATAGATAAAGCCGTAACGTTTTCTCATTTCGCCAGTCGAAGCAGCGACCAAGTCGATCGGACCCCAGGTCGTATAACCCAGAAGATCGACACCATTATCCACAGCCTTTCTCATAGCGGCGATATGTTTACGGAAGTAATCGATGCGATAGTCATCATGAATGGAACCATCTTCTTCAACTTTATCGTAGGCACCGATGCCGTTTTCGGTAATGATCAGCGGCCTTTCATAACGGTTGTAGATCATCTCCAGATAGTACTGTAAACCATCAGGGTCAAAAGCCCAGCCCCAGTCGGAATAAGTCAAATATTCATTGCGGGTACCGGTAGACATATTGCCCTTGGTAACTTCTTCGGATTTATGCGTCGTAACGGATTGAGACATATAGTAGGAGAAGGTATACATATCGACGGTACCTTCTTTAAGATCCTTCAGGTCTTCTTCCGTTATATCAAGTTTCACATTATGCTCGTTCCATAACTTCTGAGCGAAAGTCGGATAATAACCGAAACATTGTACATCACCGCAATAGAAGATACCTTTTTCCCATTTATATCTGTTGAACAGGATGTCCTTAGGATCGTCGGTATGCGGATAATAAGTGATACCGCAGATCATACAGCCGATCATATTCTCCGGATCGATCTCATGACCGATCTTTACGGTCTTAGCCGAAGCGACGAACTTGTTGTGAAGGTGCTGATAGGCATCCTGATAATAGGAATCATCCATATCTTCCGGCAGGAAATTGATCGTGTTGTTTATTTCATTGAAAGTCAGCCAGTATTTTACTAAGCCTTTGTATTCTTCAAAACAGGTCTTCGCAAACTTTACGAATAATGGGATGAGTTCTCTGTTCTTCCAGTCACCCAGCTCTTCTTCCAGATATAACGGTGTATCAAAATGCCACAAAGTTACTAAAGGTTCGATATTGTATTTCTTCAGTTCATTGAAGACATTGCGATAGAACTCGACGCCCTTCTCATTTGGTTTTTCTTCCAAACCAGTCGGATAAAGTCTTGACCAGGAGATCGACATACGGAAGGTCTTGAAACCCATTTCCGCAAACAGTTTGATATCTTCCTTATAGGTGTGATAGAAATCGATCGCTTCATGGTTAGGATAATAATATCCATCCAGGCAGGCATAATGACCGCCCTCAGGCAATCTTTCAAGTCTGGTCAGTGTTCCCGGTTTTCCATCCTTGTCTACATAAGTAATAAGACGCGGATGATCCACATCCGCTCCGGTCGTCACATCAGTCAAAGCCGGACCTCTTCCATCAAGATCCCAGGCTCCTTCGATCTGGTTGGCAGCGGTTGCGCCGCCCCAGAGAAAGTCTTTTCTAAACGGCATGATTCTCTCCTTGATTCAATGTTTTAATCGTATAGATTATCTCTTCTGCCATGGCAAAATAGGCAACTGCCAGTACACATAAGGAATAATGCGGCAGATACTTGGTGTTACAGAAAAACGGCAGCGCAAACATCATCGCACTGGTGATCTTGTTGGGGATCGTGTGACGGGATGAGAGCTGCTTATGCAGGAAAAAGACAAACAGGTAATGTAAGAACCTGATCGTTATTACGGCATAGATCAATATCCAGATATAGTTATTCAATCCTTTTCTCAGATAAGACAATATCTTGATCATCATGACCGTATATAGGGTCAGGTCAGAGATCGTATCGAGTTTTGAACCGAAAGAAGAAGTGATCTTCAGCTTTCTGGCCACGAAACCATCGAGAATATCGGAAAAACCACACCAGATATAGAAACAATAAAAAGGATAAGACAGCGTTTCCGTAAAGATCATACAGATACACGATATTATCCTGGTCATCGTAATGATGTTCGCCAAATGCTTTTTCATCCTATTTAAGTATACCAAATCAGACCAATTTAACAGCGAATTATGCTATATTTGAAATGATGTTATATAACTCAGCTTTAGAAGCGATCGGACATACACCGCTGATCAGATTAAACAGAATAGCCGATGAAGACTCGGCTGAGATCTACGTAAAATATGAAGCCGTCAATATCGGCGCTTCGATCAAAACCAGAACAGCTTACGGAATGATCGAAGATGCCGAAAAAAAAGGCCTTTTAAACGAAAATTCACTGATCGTAGAATGCACCTCAGGCAATCAGGGTATTGCCTTGGCAATGATTGGAGCCGTCAAAGGCTATCGCGTCATCATCGTCATGCCTGATTCAGTCTCCGTGGAAAGAAGGAAACTGATCGAGATGTACGGTGCTCAGGTCAGACTCGTTCATGATGAAGGCAATATCGGTGAATGTATTAAAAAATGTCAGCAGATCGTTGAAAATTCCGCCAAACAAGATCCTTTCGTCTTTGTCCCGGGTCAGTTTGACAACCCGGCCAATGTCATGGCGCAAAGACAGACCGGCGAAGAGATAGTTGCCGATCTCAAGCAGATCGATGGTTTTGTATCAGGTTTCGGGACCGGTGGTACGATAAGCGGTATCGGTGAAGTTCTCAAAGAAAAAAATCCCGATGTTGAGATCTGGGTCGCCGAACCGGAGAATGCCGCCATATTATCAGGCAAAGAGATCTCCTCTCACTTACAGATGGGGATTGGTGACGGGGTAATACCTAAGATCATGAATCTGGATATCTATGACGAGATCTGTATCGTAACTGATGAAGAAGCGATCGCCACAAGTAAACTGCTCGCCAAAAAAGAAGGACTGCTGTGTGGTATCAGTTCCGGTACCAATGTCGCAGCTGCCCTTAAACTTGCGAAGAAATTCGGCAAAGGAAAGAAAGTCGTAACGATCTGTCCCGATACCGGTGAAAGATATTACTCAACGCCTTTATTTGATTAGGCGTTTTTTAATTGTTTCCTTAAAACTTCCTTATCAGCTTCACTGATGAAAGCAGCCTCGATCGAATTTAAAGTAAACTGATCCAGCATCTCATCGCTTATTCCGACTTTATTCAACATATTGTATTCATAAGCCATGTTGTTGAGGCAGAATGACATGTCATCAGTGCAGATCGTGATCTTACATCCTCTTCTTATCAGTTCATGGATCGGATGAGAAGCATAAGTGAAACCGAAATAGAGATTGGAAGTGACGCAGATCTCCAGTGGGATCTGAGTTCTTACCAGTTCTTCAACGATCGTTTCATCCTGAATAGAATTGATGCCATGACCTATTCTATCAGCTCCCATGTTCAGAGCTTTTCTGACATTCTCACCATTACCCATCTCACCCGCATGGATCGTGAATGGTATCTCTTTTTCCTTGGCTATTTTGAATAACGGCGCATACTCATCGAGGTCACAATTGTTTTCAAAACCCGCCAGATCAAGACCGCATACACAATGGCCGAGATACTTTTCACACAACAGTAAGCTTTCCATGTTTTCATCATAATTGACAGCTGCACTATCACCCTGATGCATAAGGGCAACTAAGATATTGGCTGTCACCGGATAATCATCCATGGCATCCTCAACACCTTTTATGGCTGCCCTCAAGGCTTCTTCCTGCGATAATCCTTCTCTTGTATGAAGCTGTGGTGCAAAGCGCAGTTCCGCATAGATCACATTATCTCTGCTTATCTCTTTCAACAGCTCATAGCAGCAGTCATGGATATCTTCTTCACGTTGCATGATCGCCAATGGCACATCGAACCGGTCAAAGACAGCTTTAATATCTTCACCGCTTGGAATTAAGGTCAGATAGTAATCTTCAAAACTCATGTTATCCGGAATGACTTTTCTTTTCCTGGCTCTTTCATACATCCAGGCAATATTCAAAGAACCGTCGATATGTAAGTGCAAGTCAACAAATTTTCTGTTCATCAGGCTTCCTTCCTTTTAATAAATTTCAGAACGATCATCAATATTATTATCACGACCATAGCCGCTAAAAAGATATTCGTATTCGGAATGAAACTGGTCGTGCCATCTGAGTTATAGATAAGCTCCGCATTCTTCAAAACGCTCTGACCGATAAACGGACCGATGACTCCCGGTATGAAGACCTGATTGATGATCCTGATACCCTGGAACTGACCTGATCTGTTTTCCGGGATCAGATCCCTGATCTTGGCCCCAAACACGGACATGCCACAGAGATAGCCCGCATAACTCAATAGTGAACCAATGAAGACGATCGCCGTATTGGTAAAAGCGATCAGTAAACCATAGCCTACAAACAACAGGATCAGAGGCAGATCGATCGAAGCTTCAAAACCTTTTTTATCATAGACTCTTCCATATAAGGCGGTGATCACGGCAGCGATGATAATAGCCGGTGCCATGATCAGGACGTAATTGGTTAAGCCCAAAGTCTTTTCATAGTAGATGATCAGGTATGGCATGAAGATCTGGATCGAGATCCCGAATACCGCAAAAGCAAACAGTATCATATACAGATATCTGTTTTCCTTAAAGGTGCTTATTCTGAAGGAATACAGTAAAGTATCAAGAAAGGAATCTTCACTCTTTTTAAGATTCGGATCATCTTCAATGATGAATAATCCTGAAATACCGATCAGTAAAGTTGCGATACCGATGATATAGTAGATCGTCTTCCAGGCTGACATCTCATCAAGATTGAAACTCATGAAACCACCGAAAACGATAAGTATGGATATCAAAGGCATCATCGAATTGATACCTTCGATCTTGCCGCGGTTCTCACTGTCGCCTCTGTCCGTCAGCCAGGCATTGTATGCTGCATCATTAGCCGTTGAACCAAAGAAAGTCATCACGCAATCCATCACGATCGTTAAGGTAACACTTCTGATATAGGCAAAGGTAATGATCGAGATACCCCAGAGGATATAGCCCCAGCTCATGAAAGCTTTACGCTTGCCCAGTTTATCAGATAAAGTTCCCATGATCAGGGTTGTGACAGCTGCCATAACGGCACTGGCCATGACCATCAGAGAGATATCGGCCGCCGTCGCATTGAACATCTTGTAGATAAAGACATTGAAATACATGTTTTCCACGACCCAGGCGATCTGACCCATCAGGCCGAATATCAGCATGGCTATCCAGAATTTACGATCAAGTTTCATTTTTATATTCCCCCCTACCTTGTTATATTGCTGATGACCCAATCATCATGTACGAGTTTGTATTCAGATCCACAATACGGACACTTCTTCTTATGCATCGCATCAAAGCTGCTTCCGCAGTTAGGACAATGAACTTTAGTAATATTGAAATTCAGATCGTCGGGTTTTCCGTCTTTTTCGATCGTTACGGTAAAGTTTTCATCTTTTCTCTTCAGTTTATTATCCGCATAGGTATTATGCATAAAGATCTTCATATCGATCTTTATCCGCCCCTCTTCTACCGCAAAGTTCTGCAGTTTTGAAACGCCGCGATAGGAAAGATCCAGTACATCATCAAGGAAAGAAAGATCACTGTCACCGGTATAGATACTCAGATCCTTTCTTGAATCAGAGAAAGCAATACTTCTGAACAAGGAGATCAGTCTGCCTTCAAAATAGGCATAGGAGAAATCAGGATCATATTTCTTCATTTTCTCTTTCAGTTTCTTATCCGTATTGATACCACCTAACAGAGGAAGTGAACGTCCTGCTTCCCAAAACGCTCTTATCAGCAACGTTATACTCATCAGCATATACATCGAGACCATAAACATGCCGCCACCAAAAGCAGCTGAAAATAACGATATCAGGATCCTGCCCCAGAGCACAAATTCTTTATAAGAAATAAAACTTAAGATAAATACAATGATCGCAGAACCGACGCCCGTGATCAGCAGAAACTTCTTGATATCTTCTTTCAGTTTTTCTCTTTCAACAAGACCCGGTACTGAATAGAAAGATGTGAAACAGGGATAAACGTCTTCCATTTCAAATCTGGTCCCGCAATAAGGACAACCATTACGCATTACTGAAGCCATCGCTTCCTGTCCGCAGTTGTCACATTTTACAATATGGTCTTCATAGCCATCCTTATCCAACAGTGAGGCATATAAAACTACCGGTTCCTTAAAAGAAGCAATGACCTTATCCCCTTTGAAATACTTCAGGATATGTCTGGCTTCCCGATGCAGGACATGTACAGAATAGGGATTGGACTTCTTTTCAAGATCACCGGTTATTTCACCTTTTACGTGTTCATAATCTTCTTCGATCCTTAAGCCCTTATTTTCCAGACGCTTCTTTTTCTGAGACAGATAGTAATTCAGTTGTGTTGAAGTGATGAAAGGATAAGTGTAATCCAGAGTCCACTTATGATACTGTTCAATAAAACTTTCCAGATAGCCGATCATAAAATCACTTTCTTATTCTTTATCATCTTTACCGAAATATACAACGTCAGTATAAACACTAAGGCACCTGAAACTGCATTCATAATAAACGCAAAATCACTCTGTCCATCCGCGAATGTCCCAAGCATGCCTCTGGTTAAAGACATCATAGATCCGGCGGCCGCAATAAGCGAAATATTCCTCAGGATGATCATCTTGACTGAACTGCTTTTCCGGGCTTTGATCGTGTTGACTATCGCCATGATCAATATCGCAAAAGTATATGTCGCAATTGCGATCATGACGATCTGATTTTTATTCATGTTTCTGTTTTCATAGATCGTCAGAAAAGTCAGACCAGAAAAGATGATTGAAAGAAATAAGAAACAGAAACCATATATCTTTAATGCGCGAGACTCGACCTTTTCATCTTTAAGATCCATAGTCGTCAGAATCAGTCTCATAATACCGATGATCAGATAGTAAACGCATAAAGTAAGAAACCAGTATGATGATCCTCTATAAGCCAAAAACCCATATAACAAACCATAGACTATATCAAACAGAGCCGACAATACCGTCGTAAACATTGGATGTTTACGGATATATCCTCTGAGTTTCGTTTTCTTTTCTTTCATATTTATAAGATTAGTATACTAAATCAGGCCTTTTCAGCCGAAAAATGACTGTTTTTATCCCAAATTCCTTTAGCACACAAATATTTAATTTGCTAGCACTTTATGCTTGACAGTGCTAAAAATTGTGGTATTATATATGTGTAGGGTAAATATAAGACCCGGATGGAGGTAAATAAAAATGAAGTATTTTCCAAGAAATTTAAATGTATTTGATGACATGTTCGATGGTTTCTGGCCTAGAGAAGCAACATACACCGGTAGCGTAATGAAGACTGATGTCTATGAAAAAGACGGCTACTACAACCTGGATATTGAACTTCCTGGTTACAAAAAGGAAGATGTCCAGATGGATCTGGTAGATGGCTATCTCAACATCAAAGCTGCTCACAATGTTACTAATGAAGAAAAAGATGCCAAAGGCAATCTGATCAGATCGGAAAGAAGTTTCGGTTCCTGCTCAAGAAGCTTCTACGTTGGTGAAAACATCAAGGCAGAAGATGTCAAGGCAAAATTCGACAACGGTATCCTGAATATCGTAATGCCTTCAAAGGAACAGAAATCGATCGAAACCAAACAGACTGTAACGATCGAATAACTTGTCCTCGCTCCTTCGGGAGCTTTTTTTATTAAAATTAATAGAGACTATGAATGACTCACTGGAGAAAAAACATATTGAGATGTTAAGACCATATCTGGGGGAATGCTGCGTCCTACTTAAAAAAGACGGTTCTTTTCCTTTGGATTCACCATGTTTTATTGCTGCTTATGGTCATGGCGTCAGACATACGATCAAAGGCGGGACCGGATCAGGAGAAGTAAACTCAAGATATTTCGTCAATATCGAACAAGGCCTGGAAGAAGCCGGTTTTACGCTTGTCCACAAATCATGGCACGAAGATTTTGAAAAGGCACTCGAACAGGCTAAAGCTGAATTCACCAAATTCCTCAAGGCCAAAGCCAAAGAAGAAAAGACAAATGTCCTGGTCGCAGCCATGGGCGCCGTGATGAAACAGCCGGAATATGATCTCGCATTGGATTATACGGCTGAGGCAGCGATCTATGTCGTCTCACGAATATCCGGTGAAGGCAATGACCGCAACAACATCAAAGGCGATTTCAAACTTACTGATTCCGAGATCAGAGATATCCTCAAACTCAATAAGAATTATGAGAAATTCATGCTGGTAATAAATGCCGGGGGACCGCTTGATCTGACTCCGGTCAAAGATGTCTCCAATATCCTGGTACTTTCACAGCTTGGTGTTGAAACCGGACATGTCTTAAGTGATATCTTCTTAGGGAAAACAAACCCTTCAGGAAGACTCACGACGACCTGGTCAGCTTATGAAGATTACGGTTTCACTGATGACTTCGGTAATTGGGATGATACCCGTTATAGAGAAGGCATCTATGTCGGATACCGCTACTTTGATTCGATAGACAAAAAACCATTATATCCTTTTGGCTATGGCCTTTCTTATACCGAGTTCAGATCATCGTTTAAAGATATCAAAACCGAAGGATCGAAGGTCAGCGTCAAGATAACTGTCAAGAACATTGGTAAATATCCTGGAAAAGAAACGATACAGCTTTATCTTTCATGTCCTGTTCATAAACTGGACAAGGAAGTCAAAAGCCTGGTCGCCTATAAGAAGACCAAAATTCTTGAACCAAACAGATCACAGACTCTGGAGCTTTCTTTCGATCTGAAAGATTTCTCTTCCTATGACGGAGATAAAGCTTCTTATATTCTGGAAAAAGGAAAGTATGTTTTACTGCTTGGTAAGAACGCTTCTGATACACTACCGATCGCGATTCTTAATCTCAAAAAGAATTTCACCGTCAGAAAAGTGAAGAATCTTTTCCCCGAAACTGATTTTTCAGATTATCAGAATCACCGTTCACTTGAATATGATAAGAAAGATCTCACAGAGATCGACCTTGATCTGTCCAAAGAAAAAACTGAGATCATAACCTACGAACAGAATGAACATTTCGATGAACGTCTTAAACATCTCAGCGATTCACAACTGGCTTTACTCAATATCGGAGCTTATAAAGGTTTTATGGCCAATGTCATCGGATCAGCTTCAACCACTGTTGCCGGAGCGGCCGGTGAATCTTATGGTGAAATAAAAGAAGTACAAAAACTGATCATGGCTGATGGGCCGGCAGGACTCAGACTCTCACGTTATTTTTATGAAGATTCAAAAGGAATACATTCTCTTGGCTCGAATATTCCTGAGACCATTCTTGAAGTTTTACCTAAGATCATCAAGTGGTTTTTGAAACATCAGGACAAACAGCCTAAAAACATCGAGATCAAAGAACAGTTCGCAACAGCTTTACCGATCGAGACTGCGATCGCCCAAAGTTTCAATGATGAGTTTGCGTATATTTGCGGTTATATCGTCGGTGAAGAAATGGAAGCTTATGGTGTTGACCTGTGGCTGGCACCGGCTATGAACATTCATCGTAATGTACTGTGCGGACGTAACTTTGAATACTTCTCTGAAGATCCAATATTGACTGCCCATATGGCAAGCGCTATCACCAAAGGTGTGCAGAAGCACGAAGGACGCGGTGTAACGATCAAACACTTTGCGGCCAACAATCAGGAAAGAAATCGTTACGCTTCCAACTCGATCGTTTCGGAAAGAGCATTAAGAGAGATCTATCTCAAAGCTTTCGGTTTATGCATAAAAGAAGCAGACCCTGCAGCCGTCATGTCTTCCTATAATCTGCTAAATGGAACTCATACTTCTGAAAGCAGAGTTTTATCCGAAAACATCCTCAGAGATGAATTTGACTTTAAAGGTTTACTGATGACCGACTGGATAACCGGGGGATTATTGCTCAATGCCAGCCCGAAATACGCTCCACCAAACGCTGGCAAAGTCGCAGCTGCAGGAAACAGCCTGTTCATGCCGGGAAGTAAAAGAGATTATAAACAGATCATGCGCGGTCTGAAAAACAATACAGTTACGCGGGAACAGCTGATGATCAATGCGAGTCACTTGTTGAAAGTTATAGACAATCTTAAAAAATGAGCCAATTCAATGGCTCATATTTTTACATTCACGGTTTAGCTTTATCTGTTTTCATTAACCATATAGTCAACAGATGCAGGTTGACCAGCGTCTGTGACTTCAGTATCGATACTCATCGTTACATGATGATTTTCTGTTGTTATTTTATTGTTGAATAGTTATTGCGTTATTCTTTTTTAATCACGTATGCGACAAGAGGATCGTTCCTGTTTATCGCAAGGCTTATCGTATGATACATTACGATACCGTCTTTTTCAGCTTTGTATTCTCTTAAGTTATGACCATACATGTCTTCGATATGGCCAAGAAGATCGCCACTTTTGACGGTCATATCGGGATGGACATTCGGATACCAGAGGCCTTCACAATCGGCTTCAAGATAGATGGCTTCTTCAAAAACAGTGTGCTTATGTTTTTCGGTTTCATTCTGTTTGCCAAAATCACCCAGGTGTGTAAACAGACGATAGATATCTTTTTCATATTCTCTTACCCATTCAGGTCTGCATTCACCTTTACCTCCTCTTTCCAGCAACAGAGCAGGGATATACAAAATATTACCGGCATAACCGATGATCCCGCCGTTATTTTCTGAAGCGATAAGATAAGGTATGTCAGTACTTTTTGCTGCTGAAAGAACCTCATCGCTAATCTTTTCCTCTTTCGGAAAAAAGATACACGGAGTCAGATCTTCATGCAGGGAACCGCTGTGCAGATCGATACAGAAATCCATCTGCGGCAGGATCGTTTCAGCGAAGTAAGCAGCTATCTGTTGGGTCAAAGTCCCGTTAACATTTCCGGGAAGATCTCTATTGAGGTTCCCTTCATCTTCCGGAACGATCGAATCGTTACGTGCCTTGAAACCAGAGGTGTTTACACAATGGATAAAAAGAAGGTCTCCATGTATCTTCATGGGATCCAGTTTTTCGGCAACCCTGATCAGTGCGGGGATACCGGGATATTCACTGCTGTGCGTACCGGCACAGACCAGAACGTTCTTTCCTGGTTTACTGCCCCTTATCAGAGTAGCGGGCATAGAATAAGTTTCACAAGGTTTCAGTTCGAACTGTATCTTTTCTCCTCTGTCAGCTTTTATTTCGTTGATCGTTATCATCGTTATCCTCTTGTTTCTTCTTTTTGTTTATTTGAACTTTATTATAATTGCAGAAACAACAAACTTTAAAAGTACTTACTAAAATCAGGACGAAACACAAATAGTAATATCTTTAATATGATTACGGGGGCTTCATGCCTCCCGTTTCTGTCAGATTAGTTTTGCTTTCTGAAGTCTTGATATCAGTAAAGGTATCAGGATCAGTTGGATGATGATGCCGGGGATCGCCGTCACAAACGCTGCTGAAAGCCAGGCATTAAGTGAATAGGAACCTGCCTTGAAGATCAAAGCGTTCAGTACACCGTATACCAGTCTTCCTGCCAGCATAGCTCCGATCAGTGTTGCATAGACCTTCAGAAGCTGATTTTCAATTTTCAGATATCTGAATAAGAGTCCGGCGACTAAGCCATAGGTTGCCAGTTCACAGATCATCTGTCCTAACATCGGTGCCGGAGGCATACCGAAGATAAGATGGGAAAGGATCGGGGTAAGGATTCCGCATAAAGCTCCGAACAATGGTCCGACTACAAAACCCGCTACCAGTACCGGGATATGCATAGGCAGAAAGATGCTGCCCGCATTCGGGATCGCATGGAAAGCCTGCGGCAGGATGACGCCGATCGCAATAAACATCGCAGTTAATACCAGTTGTCTTGTTCTGTTCATATTTCTCCTCCAAAAATAAAAGGTATCCTTTTCCTGCGGGAAAACATGATACCTTCATGATATCGATTCGTTTTGGTTAAGATTACGCTTCGGCGTTTATCTTTTACTTCCTGTAAAAGATGTTTTAATTATAACACTATCTGCTTTACAGCTGCCTCAATAAGCTCACTGATACTTTTATCCTGGACTCCGGCGATCATGATGTCACACTTGTTCATAGGGATCAGGACCTTAACTGCCTTTGAATCACTTACGGCTTTTGCCATAGTAACCGTCACTTCTCCAAGCAAGGCATCGGGAACAATGATACCGATCGGCCCGGTTATGATATCGGCTTGCTTAGCCGCAACGACCACCGCATTCTCACCGGTCGCTGCCTCATCGGCTCCCGCTTTCAACATATTTCCGGTAGCTGTTGAATTGGTACCGACCGCTCTGATATAGGCATCCGGCAGTTCTTCTCTGATCCTTTTCACCAGCTGCTTGCCGATATTACCACCCTGGCCGTCAATTACGATTATTTTTTTCATATTACTTCGCTCCAAATAATGATCTGAACAACATTTCCTGATCCTTCAGGATCTCTTCAGTAAGTTCATCTCTTGAACCTTCCTGAAGCTCAGATGAACCATCAGTAAACCTTTCCAGTTCGCCGTTTTCGATATAGAAATAATTCGGCGCATAGATCCTCTTTTCACCGACTTCAATTTCATTCCCATCATCATCTTTCAGAGTATAATCTTCCAAAAAACTTTCCCAGTACTTTAAGAATTCTTTATAAGTATCGGTTCCTTCCATTGTCTTGACGATCTTACCGTCTTCAAGCTTGTACTGATCCCTGAGTATCTCGTTTCCTTCATCATCCCAGATCTCGATATAGTATATCCTGTTTATTCCGGCATCCTTAGCCACCTTGATCGCCATCTCGATATTGGAACGACACCATGGACATGCTTCATCTCCGACATAGACATAGAAAGTCTCTTTATTCTTTATCTTCTCCAGTACTTCTTCTGCTTCGACCTGGACAAAAGGATGATCATCAGGAATCACAATACTGCGATGTACTTTTCCTGACTTATTTGCTAAACCGTTCAGTTCTTCGTGTCTGCTTTTGAAATCAGTCCCGCTTGTTTCGACTATATCCGTACAGTCTTCAAAAAGATCGCAACCACCACTGCTGGTCTTTTTGGCGCAGCCACATAACAGGATCAATAAGATAAATATAATAACTGTTCTTTTATTCATTTTTAATTATCAGTACGCGCAAAGGTACATTTCATATGGATACTCGCATCAAGCAGCACCTTGTCCAAGACATCGAGTGTTTCTTTCTTAGCCATGGCACATATCTCTTCGTTGGCTTCCTTTATCAGATCGTACTTCTTATTCTTGATCATCTTCTGATCATAATCATTGATCAGTTTATGACCCTTAGAAGCGACCTTTAACTGGTAGCGTTCGATCAGCTGAGCACAGCTGTAGAAATGCGGATCAGCCAAAGCCCCGATCAGTCTTGAACTCCAGTAGAAGTTATCCGTCGAGATTTCTTTCGTGGTATCAGATACATACTTAGGCATCCTATCGGTATAGGTATAAAGCGGTACGACCGTATTGAACGGATTGGCACCGAAACAGATCCATTCCACGCCCTTTAACTGTTTAGGCATATAGCCTCTGATCTGTAAGATCGCCATGACATTGGTCTTGCTTACCGCGATCGGACGATAGATGTGTTTCTCCGGACAATCAGCCTTCTGATAAGGGTTGTATTTAGTTCCCTGGTAATGAGAAGACAGGATGTATTTGATATCCTCGACCGTGATCTTTTTCTCCGGAACCATTGACCATGGGATATTATCGCTCTCCGGTGTAAAGTCGGCATTCTCTCCTTCCCACTTATAGGTATTAGGATTGAAGTAACGGCCCATGAACCAGGCACGCGGCGTGTTGTAGACATGATCGCCATCGGAATGAGAACCAAAGACATATCTAGGATTGAAAGTCTTGCCTTTGTTCAGATCAAGATGATTATCCTTGATGAATCTCTTCAGATCTTTGCAACATAAATGATCCTTCTTTTCGCCATAGGCATCATTCAGATCAAAGTTATCGATACCGAACTGATTAGGCATGATGACATATTCATCATCCTTGACTCTTTTAGCCATCCAATGATGACCGCCGATCGTCTCTAACCACCAGACTTCATTCTCATCATTGAAGGCAATACCGTTTGATTCATAAGTACCGTATTTCTCCAACAAAGAACCTAAACGCAGTACACCTTCTCGGGCGCTTTTTATATATGGTAAGACGAGATAGACCAGATCTTCTTCACCGATACCACCCGGAACTTCTTTGTTTTTGCCTTTTCTTTCCTGATAGATCACATAAGGATCGGCCCCTAAGACCAGCGGATTGGTCGTCGTGGTCTCGGTAGCTGTCATACCGACATTAGCCTCATTTATACCATTAGCTGCCCAGAATCCGTCCTTGAGATCAACATTCGGTGTTGAAGTATAACTCATGGGATTAGCCGGCAATTCGATCTCGAGATGAGAGATCTTACTCTTATATTTTCTGGCCTGTCTGTCAGGTGTAACGACGATCAGCTTCTTTGGATCATAGCGTCCGTCATCGTTTCTCGCGATCATCGTTGAACCATCATATGTAGCTTTCTTTCCTGCTAATATCGTTGTACAAGACATATTTACCTTCCCCCTTTGTCTTAGTTTTTATTTCTTTTTCAATACATAATTATACTCAAAACTATTTTATTTCTTTATTTATATGCTCATCAGGCAAATTATTTGTGATTTTTTTAACAACTCATTATACTGTTATTAGAAGATAAACAGCAAAGGAGAAATAATTATGGCAAATCGTTTTATCTTGAATGAAACTTCTTATCATGGAGCCGGTGCGATCAAAGAGATCGTCAATGAGATCAAAGCCCGTGGCTTTAAAAAAGCATTCGTTGCTTCAGACCCGGATCTGGTCAAATTCGGCATTACCGACAGAGTAACTGATCTGCTTAAGGAAGCAGACATTCCTTATGTATTATATTCAAATATTCAGCCTAACCCGACGATCGAAAACGTTCAGTCCGGTGTCAAGGCTTTTGCGGAAGCCGGTGCTGACTGCATCGTCGCGATCGGTGGCGGTTCTTCAATGGATACTGCCAAAGCTATCGGTATCATCAATACCAACCCGGAATTCGCTGATGTCAGATCACTTGAAGGTGTTGCCCCGACCAAGAATCCTTGTACACCGATCTTAGCCGTTCCGACTACGGCTGGTACAGCTGCTGAAGTTACGATCAACTACGTCATCACCGATCCGGAAAACAAACGTAAATTCGTCTGTGTCGACGTCCACGATATCCCGGTCGTAGCTTTCGTTGATCCGGAAATGATGGCTTCCATGCCAGCGGGCTTAACAGCCGCAACCGGTATGGATGCCCTGACCCATGCGATCGAAGGCTATATCACCGGTGGTGCCTGGGAACTCTCTGACATGTTCCACCTCAAAGCTATCCAGATGATCGCCAAGAATCTGCGTGGTGCCGTTAAGAATGAACCGGCAGGACGTGAAGCTATGGCTTTAGCACAATACATCGCCGGCATGGGCTTCTCCAATGTCGGACTCGGTGTTGACCACTCCATGGCTCATACCCTTTCTGCCTACTACAACATGCCGCATGGCAAGGCTTGTGCGACCTTACTTCCGACTGTCATGGCTTACAATGCTCCGGTTACCGGTGAAAAATATCGTGATATCGCAGCAGCCTTCGGTGTTGAAGGCGCCTACACTTTGCCTTTAGAAGAAGCCAGAGCTGCGGCTGTTGCGGCTGTCAAGAAGCTCGGTGAAGATGTCGGTATCGAAATGTCCTTAAAGGATGTCGTTCCGATGGAAGATGTCGATGCCTTATCAGCTGACGCCCTCAAGGATGCCTGCACACCTGGTAACCCACGTCCGGTAACTGTCGAAGACATCAAGGAAATGTTCCTGTCTTTAATGAAGTAATCAAACAATAAACATATTTTATGTCTTAAAGGCTGTTACGAAAACAATGTATCAGCCTTTGTTTTATCTGTTTTTTTCAAATATCTGTTTATAGAAAAAGCCCTGTTAAGTAATGTCACTAACCTAATTCTGTGACTTATTGGACTTATAACCGCAGTTTCATCGTTTACGATGATGACTGCGGTTTTCTTCTACTTAATCCATTATGAAAAGAAGATATAATGGATATCTTTGCCAACTTATTGA
>JAFRJA010000005.1 GCA_017432545.1 Erysipelotrichaceae bacterium | reverse complement strand
TGAAATGAATTTATATAAGGAATCATGTGAAAGGTTTACTGAACTTTTGGCATCTTCTTCTGCCGTTCCCGGAGGGGGAGGAGCAAGCGCTCTGGTTGGAGCGATCGCCATCGCTTTAGGTGATATGGTCGGTGAACTGACCGTGGGCAAAAAGAAATATGCCGATGTAGAAGAAGAAATAAAAGAACTGATGAAAAAGGCGCAGGATCTGCGTATTCAGCTTCTTTACTGCATCGATGATGATGCTAAAGCATTCGAGCCTTTGTCAAAAGCCTATGGTCTTCCTTCAGATGAACCGAACAGAGATGAAATACTGGAAAAGTGTCTCAAAGATGCAGCAGCAGTGCCGTTAAAGGTATTCGATCTTGGCTGCCGATCGATCGAACTGCTGAAGGAATTCGGTGAAAAAGGGAGTAGACTGATGATATCGGATGCAGCAACAGGCATTACCTTCGCCAGAGGAACGATATACGGCGCGGCTGTCAACGTCAGAGTCAATACGAGACTGATGAAGGATCGGGATTATGCAGAGCAGCTCGATGAATATATCGGCAGCAAGCTTGATGCATATTCAAAGGTTTGTGACGAGGTATATGAAAGCATCTATCAGAGGCTTTCATATCATGACAGCAAACACTAACGGAAGGGGTGTAAATAAATGGCTGAATTATTGAAGGGTGGACCTGCGGCAAAGGCGATCACGGAGGATCTGATATTCCGTTGTAAAGCATTGAAGGAGAACGGAACAGATCCGTGCCTGGCGATTTTAAGGATCGGAGAAAGAGGTGATGATATTGCCTATGAAAAAAGCGCCTTAAAGCGCTGTGAAAGAATTGGAGTTAAGGCAAGACTGTTTACTCTTCCTGCAGCAGCGTCAAAGAAAGAAGTACTGGATGCAATCAGGAAGATCAACAATGATGATACGATTCATGGCTGTTTGATGTTCCGCCCTTTATCCGACAGGCAGATGGAAGCGGAAGCTTGTGCTCTGCTGGATCCGGCGAAGGATGTTGACGCCATGACGATGGCATCTCTGGCGGGAGTGTTTGCCTGCAGAGATATTGGCTATCCGCCTTGTACCGCACAGGCAGTGATCGAACTCCTTGATCATTATCAGATCCCTTTGGAAGGCAGGCGGGTCACGGTGATTGGCCGTAGCATGGTCATCGGCAAACCCGTCTCGATGATGTTGCAGAAAAGGAATGCAACGGTGACAATGTGCCATACCAGAACCGTCGATCTTCCTTCGGCATGCCGGAATGCTGAGATCCTGGTTGTCGCTGCCGGACATGCAGGGGTCGTTGATGCGAACTATGTTTCCAAAGATCAGGTCATTGTCGATGTCGGAATCAACGTTGATCCTGAAGGGAATCTCTGTGGCGATGTAAGATTCGAAGAAGTCGAACCGCTGGTAAAGGCAATCACACCGGTTCCGGGCGGAGTCGGTTCCGTAACGACGGCAGTATTGTGCAAACATGTCATCGAAGCGGCGGAGAAAACATTGAAATAAGGGAGTGGGGACAGGAAAATGAAGAATTCGACAGCGCAGATCGCAATCAACGCCATGCTGGCAGCACTGTGTGCGGTGCTTGGCTATTTTTCGTTGGATTTCGTCAATCTCAAGATCACCTTTGAGAGTTTTCCTGTGCTTCTTGCCGGAATGATGTACGGACCTGTCAACGGAGCTCTGGTCGGATTGACAGGAACTTTCATTTATCAGCTGCTGCTTTACGGAATGGAACTCAGTACGCCGCTATGGGTACTTCCTTATGTCGTCGTCGGTTTTCTGATTGGCCTGTATGCAAGAAGATCATCTTTCAACAACAGCAAAAAGGAGATCAGCATCGCCATGCTGGGATCGGAACTGCTGGTATTTGTAATGAATACGGTATCGCTGTTCTTATACAGCAAACTCTTATACGGTGCTTTCTCGCTTCCATTCATTACCGGAACCTTGCTTCCTCGTTTTCTGATCGCATTGGCGAAAGGCATCGTCTATGGACTGATCACACCATCTGTTCTGATGAAGCTGTCTGTCGTTACACACAACGGGAGAAGATGATATGATCACGACTTATGAAGAAGCTCTTTCCTATATCAATGATTTCACATGGTCCAAATCCCGTCTTGGATTAAAGAGGACAAGAGAACTTTTATGCAAACTCGGCAATCCTCAAAAGAAACTGAAATTTATCCACGTTGCCGGGACCAACGGCAAGGGCAGTATCTGTGCCATGACGGAGCGCATCTTGAGAGAAGCGGGTTACCGTACCGGTTTTTATCCATCTCCGTATCTTGAGGATTTCAGGGAGAGAATACAGGTAAATGGTGAATTAATAACAAAGGAAGCTCTGACCGGGATCACGGAAAGAGTTGCCTCTGCAGCAGATATGATGGAGGATCATCCGAGTCAGTTTGAACTGATCACAGCCATAGGTATGCTGTACTTTCTGGAACAGGAATGCGACTTTGTCGTCCTGGAAGTCGGCATGGGAGGTTCCCTGGATTCGACCAACGTGATCGATGCACCGGAAGCTGCCGTTATTGCCAATATCGGTCTTGATCACACTGAGTATCTGGGAGATACGATCGAAAAGATCGCCGAAACGAAATGTGGGATCATCAAATCTGGTTCTTCCGTTGTCAGCTATCCCAACGTTTCTTCCGTCATGGAGATCATCAGAAATACCTGTAAAGAAAAGCAGGTTCCGCTTTATGAAGCAAAAGACGCTGAATCTTTATATCGGGATCTTTACGGACAGAAGTTTCTTTCCGAAGGAAAAGAATACGTTCTGTCGCTTCTGGGAAACAATCAGATAAGGAACGCGGCAACTGTTTTATCTGTCGTTGAGGCTTTAAGAGATAAAGGGCATGCGATCCCGGAAGGAGCGGTGAGCCAGGGCTTGTCGCAGGTTAAGTGGCCTGCAAGGTTTGAGGTACTGAACCATGAGCCGCTATTCATTTTGGACGGAGGCCATAATCCTCAGTGTGCTCAGGCTATGGCTGAGAATCTGGATGCCTATCTTCTTGCTGATAAAAGCGATAAACAAAGCGTAACTTTTTTGATTGGTATGTTGAAAGATAAGGATTACCATAGGGTTCTAGGTATACTCAAACCATATGGATTCAACTACGTCTGCATTACACCTGACAACACAAGAGCTCTCAACGGAAATGAACTGGCAGATACGATCCGCTCCATGAATCCGGATCATCCTGGAAAAATTGTTTCTGCAGATTCAATAAAAGAAGGAATTCAGATTGCTTCTGCATATGGCCTGCCAGTCGTTGCTTTCGGTTCTCTGTATTCGGCAGGCGAAATTAGAAAAGTGTATTCATCAGAGTTTTGCAGGAGGAATTGATATGTCATATCTAAAGACGTTTGTTTCGGCCATACTGGCAGGAATCAGCATTGGTTTTGGAGGACTCGTCTTCTTAAGCGTAGACAACAGAGTTATCGGAGCGGCGCTATTTACAATCGGATTGTTTTGTATCTGTACTTTCGGATTCAATCTTTTTACCGGCAAGGTGTGTTATGCCATGCAGAACAGTAAAGAATATGCAATGAAACTGCCTGTCATCTGGTTGGGAAATCTTGTCGGAACAGGACTGACTGCAGTGTGTGTTTTACTGACAAGAAATGCAGCTGCCTTGTCTGATAAGGCTATGAGCATTTGCCAGATAAAGACAAACGACAGTTATGTCAGTCTTTTCTTTCTGGGACTGCTTTGTAACACGTTTATTTACATTGCGGTCGAAGGATTCAAAAACAACATTCATGAAACGGGGAAATATCTTTCATTGTTTTTCGGAGTGATGGCCTTCGTTCTGTCAGGAACAGAGCATTGCGTAGCAGACATGTTTTATTTCTGGATGGCTAAGGACTGGTCTTTTAGATCGATTGTTTCATTATTTGTCATAACGGCAGGAAACATCATAGGCGGTATTGCAGTTGCAACATTGCATAAAAGCATAAAACAAATCGAAAAATAAGGAGGATGAATTATATTATGAAAAACAAGAAACTGATTATTGTTATAGGAATCGTTTATCTGATACTAATGGGATATTTCACTTTTAATGATCTAAAAATCGCTCTTTGGATCTATAACCCAGGAACAGCATATGCCAAGGTATTTGAGTTCCTCGGCACAATTCCAATGCCGATCATGGGTATCTTTGCATGCATTGCTTTTCTGATGGATCTTCGATATGACAGCAAGATAAAGAAGATTCTGATGGGATTTCTGATTGTTATGAATCTCAGTTACTTTTTCTTTATCGGAGCATTTTCCATCAGAGATGCAATTAGTTCCATGTTTGTTCCATTCATTATTCTTTACGCCTTGTGGGGTGTTGCATCTTTCTTTATTGCCAGAAAATACTATGCTTCCGATAAAGCTGACGAATTCAGAAAAGTCGTAAGAGTTCTACTGGCAACTTGCGCTATTGGCGTCATTGGGCTCGATATCATCAAAACGACTTTCGGCAGACCGCGTTTCTATCTCCTTGATGATCCAATTACACAGTTTAAATACTGGTTTAAAATCCAATCACACGAATTCAACTCGTCATTTCCTTCAGGACATGCAGCAAAGGCGGCAATGCCATTTGCTTTGTTCGTCTTACCGTATTTGACGAACCATCTCAAAAGCAATGGCTCAAAGGCTATAACACTTGTGCTATGCATTGTTTTTATGCTGTGTACCATGATTGCCAGAATGATGGATGGTATGCATTATGCAACGGATGTTCTTACCGGTGCAGTAGTCGTTATTCTGACTTTTTTAATCAGTAAGAATCTGATACTGGATAAATAACAGATTAGAAAAGGAAAAAGTAGATAAATTCTGGTTTTTTGTTTCTTTCGTTCATGAAAAGGGTCAAAATAGTCGAGAATTGTCTCAAGTATCCCGGTTATTATTGATTTACAAGGAGTAAAGCCGATGGATCATCAGATACAAGCTGTACGTTTTATGCAGGACTATATTAGATCCCATATCAATGAAGATATTTCAATCGATACTATCGCGAAGGAGATATCTTATTCAGAATCTTATGCCAGGAAGATCTTCATTAAGCATTTAGGTATGACACCGGCAGTTTATATCAGGCGC
>JAFRJA010000056.1 GCA_017432545.1 Erysipelotrichaceae bacterium | reverse complement strand
TTAATGTTTTACCTGATTGATGTTTGGCAATCAGAACCACATACATTAACATTTCAAAGAACTGCTTATATTTTAACATCTGATAGCGGTTCATCCAAAGAAGCTTAAGACTTCCTGGTTTTCCCGCAAGGATTGTATAAAAAGAATGACATTTCTGCCATTCTTAATCTTTATAGATCGGAATCGTTCAGTACACCTTCATCGATCAGTTCGAGTAAGGCCTGAACCGCTTTTTCAT
Organism: Erysipelotrichaceae bacterium; assembly: GCA_017432545.1. GTDB lineage: Bacteria > Bacillota_I > Bacilli_A > Erysipelotrichales > Erysipelotrichaceae > Colivicinus. Next base: position 8,762 of record JAFRJA010000056.1, on the reverse strand, counting down.
TGAGCTGTGTACCGGCGACTCTCTTCATCTCTTCAGCGATCTTGTGTACGCTCATACCCTTGCGGTAGACTCTGGTTGAATGCATCGCATCATAGGTATCGGCGACCGCAATGATCTGCGCGAATTCCGGAATCTCATCGCCCTTCAGGTGGTTCGGATAACCGGTGCCATCGATCTTCTCGTGGTGATAACCGGCACCGATAGCCAGATCAGGATCGATCGATATTTCCTTGAGGATATCATAGCCTCGCTGAGCGTGTGACTTCATGATGACGAATTCTTCATCCGTCAGTTTGCCCGGTTTATTCAGGATGTTGTCAGGGATACCGATCTTGCCGATATCGTGCAGCATGGCAATGTTGTGGATCTTTTCAACTTCTTCTTCCGACTTGCCCATGTGTTCGGCCAACATACATGAATAGTTCGCCACCCTGGTCGAGTGACCATTGGTGTATTTATCCTTAAGGTCGATGGTCTTCGCAAAGACGTTACAGATCTCAGTGATCAGCTCGCGGTTTTCTCTTTCCTTCTGTTCCAATTTCTGCGTCTTGGCTGAGAAATACATCGCCACGACGCCGGCGATACAGGCGATGACACCTAAGATGATCGCTACTCTGAACCAGGTCTTTTCATAGATCGCCTTTTCTTTGGTGATCTTGACACTCAATGTGTCCACGAGATTACCGCTGCTGAGGTCGACCTGTGACAGATGGAAAGTATATTCTCCACCGTCCAGGTTTGTATAGCTGATATCAGCGAGCTTATCTCTGGTCATATAGATAGGTTCAGAATCAAAACCATCGAGATAATAGCTGATATATGGATTCGCTAATGAATAAGTAAAGGTATAGGCGTAGATGTTTAAACGTCTGGTATCAGCCGGTATGGTCACTTCACCATCTACGACCGGATAATAGACATCATCCGCCGATACATAAGGTACCGCCATCTTCAGTCTGATGTTTTCGATCGCATCATCGTTAATATTGACAAGGGCTACACCGGTCGAACCGGAGATATAAAGTTTCCCGTCATCAAGCTGATGAGAATAGGAGTTGGCGGTCGCAATACATGGCAAGCCGCTCTTGGCATCATAGAAGAAATACTTAATCTCTTCATTGTTCAACATATCTTCTCTATTGGCTACATAGATTCCATTGCCTGAAAGTACCCACATCTCATCCATATTATTGAAATAGATGTCAAAGTTATTAGAATATGGGAACTTGGATATCGTCGTTACTTCGCCATTATTCAGATAAGCGATCGCATTGGAACAGATCAGCCAGATGATATCCTTGTTTACCGGATCCATCTTCATACGCATGACGATCTCTGATGGTAAACCGTCATTGAGACCGATGTTGTGGACGATACCGTTCTTCAAAGTAAATATGCCACCACCATCCGAGCCCATATAAAGCGTGCCGTCTCTGCCTTCTTCCAAAGAAAGCAGCTTAACATTAGACAGACCGATATTCTGATTATAAAGTTCTGTGATTTCACCATCATGAATGATATTAAGACCCGCATTGGTCGCCACAGCGATATCGCCATTAGACAATTCTTTTATTAATCTAGGCTTATTGGAAGCCAATCCATCATCCTGGGTATAACATCTGTACTCATCAGTCTTCGGATCGTAACATACCAGTCCATAATCACCGTTAGAAGAAAACCACAGATTGCCTTTGGAATCAGGCAGGACACTTCTGATCCTTTCTTTCTTCAATAATTTGGTGATATTGTTTTCAACCTGTTTGTAATTATCATCGATCACTACCAGACCGTCCTCACAGGCGATATATAATTTATCATCAATCTGATAGGTGCTGTTGACGACTAACGGATCAAGATCAGCCAAAGAGGAGATATCCACAAAACGGTTCTCAACAATTTTAGCCACACCTTGTCTTGAAGAGGTGAACCAGAGGTTTCCTTCATGGTCGACCATCATGTGATCGATCGAGTTATTCAATGGCAGATCTTCAAACTGAACCAGTTCATCACCATTGAAATAACCGACGCCGTTATTGGCACAGATCCAGATCTTGTCATTGACTTTCTGGATCTCATTTATCTTGTATAATTCGCCGGTGCTGATCTCTTTGGCATCCGCAAACTTGTCATCAAGTCGGCCATAGATGATCTTGTTTGATTCGGTACCCAGATAGACATAACCCTCATTATCCGGATCAGGGAAGATCGACTGGATGACACCTAAGCCAAGCTCTTCGGAATCAAAATAGTTGGTGATCTTCAGATCACTGATGGAGAAAATGTCGCCCTCTTTAGCTACGCCATAGATATTTCCTTTGGTATCATGAGCCAGCTTGGTGATCTCGATATTGTTGATGCGGGCATCATCCATCATGTGCAGCTTGTCATCCGGATCAAGGTAGGCGATACCAACCATCGTCGCCATTAAAGAGTTGCCCTTATTATCTTCAGCGATCGAACGGATCGATGTACTTCTTAATCCGTCTTTATGCGTATAGAAAGTGAATTCATTATCTTCAAGAACAGCCAGACCGCTGTCATTGGTACCGATCAGAAGTCGGCCTTTTCCATCAACGTGCAGGCTCATTACCGAGGCAATACCGATCTGCGAAGAATACAGATTGAAGCGGTTGCCGTCATAACGGATCAGGCCGCTGTAACCGCCGATCCAGATAAAACCTTCATCTGTCTGAGCTATGGCGTTTGCTTCAGAAGTCGGAAGTCCGTTGGAGTTATCATACAGAACAGTTTCATAGCTGGTGTTGTTGTCGGTAAAGTCCTTGGCTTTGATGTCTTCATCAGCCTTGATATTGCAGACAAAAATAACACTCAACATTAAGAATACCGCTGTTATCTTGATCAGATTATTGATTTTCCTTTGCATAGATGTTTTCATATTTTACTCCGCCATAGTAAAAAGACAAACTTTTCTGTTTTTTCTAATTATATCACCGCATTCCACGCTAAATAAAAAGCCACATCATCTGTGGCGTAGGTTAACATTCTTTTTGTTTATTATTCTTTTTCCTGATCTTCTTTCAGATATTTCTTCAGATCATACTGATGCGGGTATTTCTTTAAGAGTTTATTAATGTTGCTTAGCTCCCTGGCTACAGGATTCAGGATACCGGAGAAATATACGACCGTCACAACGATCATATACAGACCTGCGTATGGTAAAAGTTCTTTAGCCTGCCTGGCGGTCAGGACCAAAAAAGAAATGATACCGGAGATGACCAGCAGTTCGGCCGGACGATTGCCTTTCTGTTTTTCTTCTTTTGGAAGATTGCGAAAATCTTCGCGCAACAGTAAAAGATACATCTGTGCGTTATCAATATTGTTTTCTTTTCTGAAGCGTTCGATCTTCGCTTTGGTCTGCCCGTCAGCGTTCTTATAAGTCTCGGTTTTCTTGTAGTCGCCGTTGTAATTATTTACTGCCATCGTTATTCTCCGTTTCTGCTTTTATAATATAGCTTTAAAATATTTATCTATAGTTTTTCGCCGTTAGATTCGATAACTTTCTTATACCAGTAGAAAGAGTCTTTTCTTAAACGCTTGCCTGAACCCTTTCCATGGTCATCAAGGTCGACATAGACATAACCGTAACGTTTGGACATCTGGGCACTGGATGAGGATACGATATCGATCGGACCCCAGCTGAGATATGAGAATACTTCAGCACCGTCTCTGATCGCGTTTTTGACCTGGGCAATATGTTTGCGCAGATAATCAATGCGATAATCATCGTGGATCGTTTCATCTGCTTCGACCTTGTCATAAGCACCGAAGCCGTTTTCAGCGATCATAAGCGGGATCTGATAACGATCATACAGCTGACATAAAGCATTGTATAAACCCAACGGATCAGCACGCCATTCCCAAGGTGTAGGTTCCAGGTTCGGGTTTTGTGAAGCTGCATAAGGACTGACGCCATCTTTTTTCGCATCAACGATACTCGTGGAATAGAAAGACATGGCCAGAAACTGCATTGTGTTTTCTTTCAGCAGCTTTTCATCTTCTTCGCTTATTTCAACATGGATTCCATTTTCTTCAAAGTAGCGCAACATGTATACCGGATATTCACCTCTTAACTGTACATCCGCAAAGAAATACTGCTGATAACGGTTCTTGTTCATGGCGGCGACGACATCTTCCGGTTTACACGAAGCCGGATACATCGTGCCATCAGCGATCATCGTTCCCAATATTGCCTCAGGATCGATAGAAGGTGACAGCTGTTTTACTCTGGCACAGGCAACAAACTGATTGTGCACAGCCTGATACATCAGCTCGGTCATTTTTTCTTTTGGCGCCTGATCATCATAGATACCCAGACAGCCAAACTGAACAGTCGGCAACAGATTGACCTGGTTGCAGACGATCCAGTATTTTACTTTTCCCTTATATCTTTTCAGTAATACTGTCGCATAGTTCACAAAGAAATCGATAACTTTGCGATTGGCGAAACCCCCATACTCCGTAACCAGATATAAAGGAATATCATAATGGCTCATCGTAATGACCGGTTCCATTCCGTCTTTGATGATCTCATCGATCAGTTCATCATAGAACTCAAGGCCTTTCCGGTTTGGTGTTTCTTCATCACCTTTCGGGAAGATCCTCGACCAGGAGATCGAAGTCCTGAAAGCTTTGAAACCCATTTCCTTCATGAACTTCAGATCATCTTTATATTTGTGATAGAAGTCGATACCTCTTCTTTTCGGATAAAGCAGATCGTCTTCATGCATGGCCTTTTCGATATAAGCGGTATCGATCTCCGTGTTGTAGCGATCTTTCGGATCTATATCATATTGAGCACGGTTGATGTCGGCCAGACACCAGCCCTTTCCGTCTTCTTTCCAGGCGCCTTCCATCTGGTTGGCTGCTAAAGCACCACCCCAGAAAAAATCTTTGCGGAGCCCTTTTGGACTGCTCATTCTTGTCATACTTATTCTCCTTTCAGCCTGGCATCCATGGCTTCAGCATATTTAAGGAAGTTCTTGGTCATATTGATTTCGACCTGAATGGTCATGAGTGTATCCTGAGCATGCGCAAACAGAACAGAATATTCCATTTTCTCGTCACCGCCACGGATATCGCCCTGAATCATTTTCAGTCTGGGTAACATGGGCAGCCGTTTGCACTTTATCGGCTTCTTTGAGCAGCTCTTTGGCAGCTTCATAGTCGCCTTCACAGATCTTGTCAAAAGCCTGGGCTGCTAAATTTCTGACATCACCGGAATTCATGATGATGTCCATTGCCTGCATGATTATGTGTTCGTATTTTTCTTCAGGTGTCATTACTTTTTGCCTTTGACAACTTTGCGATACCGCATGCTATGAAGATGCATGAAAAAAAGACCGGTATCTCCGTAATGATCTGTGATGAACAAGTCGATTGGGATGAAAGAAAAATAGATCTGGTCCTAATGTTATGCTTCAACATCAATGAACGATATTTATTTAACGAATTATTTGAACCGATCTCAATGATCCTGATCGAACCCGGCAATATGAACAAGGTCCTTCAGGCCAGAAGTGCCAAAGACTTTATTGAGACCCTTTCCGAACTATTACCTTAAAAACACATAATCAGGAGTTTTCGCTCCTGATCTTTTTTTATTTTCTTTCTCTCCAGGCTCTGACACCCGCAATCAGTTTCTGCCCCTCATTATCCTTGAACGGAGCGATCTTTAATGACACTGATTTAGGCACGCCATTGATCACCAGGCGGTAAGACATATTGAAAGAACCTTTTTCTTCCAGCTGTTTCATGATCTTGTCTTTATCGAACTCTTCAAGGTATTTAGGAAGATCATCAGGATGAACGGTCTTCTTGCCATCGCTGATACCTTTCGCAAAGAAATCTTTTCCTTCTCTTTCAAAACCAAGACTGTCATATTCTTTGGTTGTATTCAGTTCATAGTAATTGCCGCTTATCGGATCAACCGTATAAAGACTCAGATAATCATCAGATAAAGCCATCGTTCTGGTCAGCAGTTCTCTTTCACGTCTGATGCTTTCAAGAAGCTCTTTCTGCTTCATCTGTGAGTCGATGATACTGATACCGATGATGATATGATCCCTGTCTGGCAACATTCTGGTGATCTTCATATTCACATACATCGGCTTACAGGTATCCATCAATCTGTAAGTCGCCGTAAATACGCCCTGTTCATCCAGTTCTCTGATGATGTTTTCTTTATTAAAGGCCGCATAAAAGATGTCTTTGTCTTCTTCATAGATGCGATCTGATTCCTGAACACTTGATTCAAAGAAATTATCCCCATGACGCTCAACTGCCAGTATCTCTTCGCCGATCGGCGAACTGTATTCAATGAACTTATCGCTCTTGAGATCAACATAGTAGATGTTGTAGAAGTCAGAAGCCAAAGCACGGGCGATCGCCGCATAGGTCATGCCTTCATCCGGCTGCCTGATCGATAAGACCGCCACTGCTACAGCTGAAGTCTCATTGAGCGGATTGTCAGCGATCTTGCGCACAAAAGTATGAACCAGTGAACCATCCGGCAACTGTTCGTCAAAGAAGGTGCGGTTACCGTTAACAGAGTTCTTCTTAACCATTTCCATGAAAGCTGAACCGTCACCAGAAGACGGAACCACGAATTCTGTTTTAGTGTCATTTACTTTCAGATCAAAATAACGTCTCAGGAAATCACGATAGGACTGATTGCTGCGGATAAAGCGGACTTTATCACCTCTGATCTCCATGATCGCCATCGGAATCGTATTGAAGAAGGTCTCCATTGAACCGTCTTCTTCATTGGAAATAACGGAAAGGTCATAGAGATTTACTCTGCCGATCGCATCATAATAAGCTGTTTCTTTAGGTTCCTCATAAGGAGTCTGTTCCTTATTATTGAATTTGGCTTTCAGTGCCTCGATTGGCTGCGGCTTACCGAAATAATAACCCTGCATCTTGCTGCAGCCGATCTCCTGTAAGAACTTGGCCTGTTCAGCCGTTTCTACACCTTCACAGACAGTATCGAGATTCAAAGCGGTCGTCATGCGCATGAGTTCGGTAAGAACGATCTTCCCTTCTTCACCTTCATCGAGTTTGCGCATGAAGCTCATATCATATTTGATCAGATCAAACTTTATACTCTGTAAGACATCAAGCGAAGAATAACCGCTGCCGAAATCATCCATCCAGACCGGGAAACCTAAACTGTGGAAACGCTCGATCTGCTGCTTCATAAAATCAAAATCCTTACCGATCATACTTTCGGTCACTTCGATCGTGATCATTTCATGTGGTATTTCATGATCATCAACTCTTCTTCTGACCTCTTCGACGATATCACAGGCATTGAAATCAGAACGCGATAAATTTATAGAGTGCGGCAGCAGTATCATACCTAGTCTGCGCTGATCGGACAGTTTCTTAAGTACCTGATCCAGAATACACAGATCAAGCTTATAGATCAGAGAGCTGTCTTCAAGATAAGGAATGAATTCTGCCGGTGATAAGATACCTTTTTCCGGATCGATCCATCTGGCTAAAGCTTCTTCATCACAGATCCTGCCATTGATCGCCCGAACGATCGGCTGGTAGTAGACATGGATCCAGCCTTCCGCGATCGCCTTATCAATGTTTTCCCTGACATACTGAGCTCTTTCCGCCGCTTCTGACATCGACTTATCATAATATTTATAAGCTGAGGAATATACGCCTTCCAAAGAATCACAAGCCAGCTTAGCTCTGTCACAGGCTGAACCGACCGAGGCATCATCCTCATCATGAAGATATATGCCTACTCTCATCGGCAGATAATTTCCATCATTTAAAGATTCACAGCGTTTGAACAGTTTCTGTAAGAGTTCTTCCACCTCATTATAGGTGGTAAAAGCACAGAAGTGATCCTGGCCAAAATGACTGCATCTTTCTTTGGTAAAGAATTCGACCAGAATTTTTGCGAACTCTTTAAGATATTCATCACCTTTCGCAAAACCGAAACTGTGATTGAAGTATTTCATCCCGATCAGATCAATATAAATAAGGACCGGTCTTTCACCCTTTTCCAGATAATTGTCCTTGGCTGCTCTGGCCAGTTCAAAGAAATAAGACATGCTGGGTAAACCGGTCAGATAGTCATAGTAGCCTGCCTTTAAGATGCTTTCTTCATGTAAGGCATTATTAAGGATGCTGTTGAGTTTGTGCCCTTTAGCCTCGCTTTCATCATTATTAAAGATACCCTCGGAGATATACCAGATATAAGCCAGGCGCGCATCGTCCTGATAGACATGTTTACCATATGCATGGATTATCTTATAGATCTCGCTGTTTCTGATCCGGCTTCGATAAATTACTTCATATTCGCCGCCTTCGGTCGCAAACTTATAGGCCGCATTGGCGATCCTGGCCTTATCATCATCATGAACAGCACCATACATATTATTGTCCATGTCGTAGTAAGCCTTTTGCCTGTCAGTATAGCCAAAGGTCTCCATGAAGCCGTCAGAAAGGATCAGTGTCACTACGCGGCTATCCACAAACTGGTAGACCGCAAACGGCACCTTCATGCTTTCCATGATGTTTCTCTGATCAGGAGTAAAATTGTATCTTTCCATTAATGCTGCTTCTGTTTACTTTATTATATCCGCTCTTTTCAATTTAACGACTGATATTTCTTGTTTAACAGGCCGTTATCGTCATACATTCCTTCGGGATAGGGATTCCCGTCAGCGAATATCCCATAATGGTATTGCCCATAAGCTCTATAAAGATCGACAGGCATATCA
>JAFRJA010000055.1 GCA_017432545.1 Erysipelotrichaceae bacterium | reverse complement strand
TAAAGACAGAAAAAACTACACCGTCCCCGCAATGATAAAGGAACTGGAGAAAATCGAATGCAGTAAGACAGTCAACAATATCTACGAATTGAGATATGCCCTGACAGCCAGACAGAAGAAGATACTCAAGCTCTTCGATATAGATGAAAAATATCTCAGATCGGAAGTAAAGAAGATCAATAAAAACATGGAAGAGATATTCTCTGAAAAATAAGCGGTCATCATAATATATAAAACACAGATGCCGGCATCAATGTTTACACATCGATACCGGCCTTGGTCATTTATATTCATCCATAATCGAATTCAGTTATACGAAAATGGAAAAGTTAAGGATACAAAGAAAGTAATTCTGATAAAAATATTAAAAATTTATAAAATTATACTCGGTATACTATGATAAAATATAAGTACATAGTATAATAATATTGCAGATGAGGTGTGCTAATCACCGGAAAGGGGATCGCTATGTATGTAGGCCAATATGAACCTGTAAAAATTCCGGAAAGTGGTAAACTCCACATTCAGAAAAATGGATATGTATATTGGTCCAATGCCAGCAAATGGGATAATGAGAAAAAACAGAGTATCGATAACCGGGTCTCTATCGGCAAAATGATCCCGGAGCAGCCGGGAATGATGTATCCCAACAAAAAATATTTTGACATCTTTGGAATCAACACAAACAGTGAAGAAAAGAAGGACGAAAAAATGAATAATATGCTCAGCAATTTATTAATAGAAAACTTCAGAGGAATCCAGGAACTCAGTATTAACGACATGCGTCGTCTTGTTTTACTATCAGGAAATAATAACGTTGGAAAAAGTTCCGTGCTGGAAGCGGTTTTCTTTATGATGGATCATCTTTCTCCGGAATCTTTCAATCGTATGAATGGCTTCCGTGGCTTAAGCATTCCGACGGACGGTGTCAGTTTATGGGAACCTCTGTTTTACCAGATGAATCCGGATAATGCGATCAGAATTCAAGCCAAGCGGGGAGAAGATACCCTGACATTGTCATATGTGAAAGATGACAGCTATATTCCTGCTGTGAATGGGGGGATTCCCAAAAACGTCGCGGGAAGCTTTCAATCTTTTGCCAAGAGGAATTATACTTTGCGGTTTGATTTTAAGGCCGAAGGGTCTGTTGATTATACGGAGAGTGGACATTATACCACCAGCGAAAACGGAATACTTCGAGAGATAGCGGATGACGATGGCGACAAGCAACTCATGCAACTTACCTACACGTCATTTATAAACAACAATTTTGTTCGAACTGACCGGGCAATTCTTGATCGTATGGGAAAAGCGGAGATCAATGGTGAAAAGGAAAAAATTATCGGCTTTCTGCAAAGGATAGATCCTTCTATCAGTGATATCGTAACTTTATCAATTAACGGTACCCCGCAGCTTTATATCAATACAAACAAAAAACTCCTTCCGGTTCAGTTTTCCGGCGATGGTATCAATAAATTGCTGTACATCGTTTTAAGCATAATGGATGCCAAAAACGGGATTTTACTTGTCGATGAAATCGATACCGGTTTCCACTATTCAATGTTTGAAGATTTGTGGAAGATAGTATCGGATGTCAGTCGCGATTATGATTGCCAGGTCATTGCGACAACTCACAGTTACGAAAACATTGTCGGAGCGACCAAAGGTGTAAAAGATAATCCTGAAGATTTCTCATTTTACCGGCTTGGCTATGAAAAAGGTGAGCTCAAATCCTACCGGTCAAGTTATGATCTTCTTAAAAGCGCATTACGTTCTGACATGGAGGTACGTTGATGCCAATAGAGCGAAAGAGGATCGTAAAACGATTTCTGTTGTTATGTGAAGGCAAGGATGCTGAGGGGTTTCTGATTAATTATCTGAATAGTGATGCTTTGGCACATGATCAAAGGTTTGCCGAAGAGATTCAAGTCCTGGATTTCGGGGGTAATGATAATCTCAGCAATTTTCTGATGAATCTGAAGAATATGGAAAACTATGACAAGGTCACAAACATAGCTGTCATTCGTGATGCAGAAAGAGATTATGCCAAGGCCTGCCTAGAAGTTAGCGTATCATTGAAGAAATGCGGTTTTATATCTACGGAAAGTTGCGGAACCTGGGTTAGAAGTGATACAGGGCCAAATGTCGGATTCATGCTTTTTCCTTTAAATAACAGGGAAGGAACGTTGGAAGATCTTTGTTTACAGATCCTATCTGAAACGAATAATAAAGAGATACTTTCTTCCATAGATGAGTTTTTAGTTGAAATGGAATCATCTTATGAACGTCACTATCATCGAAAACATAAGAACAGGCTTCAGACATATCTCTCTTCCAGCGACAAATACGTCACTATGCCACTTGGTTTGGCATCGAGTGCTGGCGCATTTGATTGGAATAACTTTGCGCTTGATCCGCTCAAACTCTTTTTAGCTGAAGGCTTTGTCTTGGAAGTTGAGGAAAACTCATAGCAAAATCAATCAAAACTTATTGTTTATTCAAGATTTAGAGACATTTCGCTTTGTCACACAATTATGAATAATACATGAAAAAGGAAGACTTGAAGATTGCTACTAGCTGGTCTCAAATATGATTTACAAAATAAGAAAAACAAAGGAACATGGATAGAAAACTGGAAGAGCAAATCAAAATACTTGAAGAAGAAAACAGGTATCTGAAGAGACTGCTGGATGAGGCGGGGATCCCTTATGAACACTTTGAAAAAGGAGAAGGGATCAAAGATGAAGCCATCACCAGGGAACACGTTCAATTCTTTTATTCCATGTTTAAGGGCAGAAATGACGTCTATACGCTTCGCTCTGGCAAACCGAATGCCAAAAGCGGTAAACACGCTTATTATACGCAATGTGAGAATTTCTGGGATCCTTTTCTGTGTGGGAAAAGAAGTCAAAACAAGGTAAGGTGCAGTGAGTGTCTTAATCAGAAATACAAAGCTTTAACCGGCAATGATCTGGAAGCTCATTTAAAGGGCTTAAAACAGGACTGTTCGGATGTAGTCGGCCTTTATCCGGTTTTGGCCGATGAGACTTGCAACTTCCTGGTTTTTGATTTTGATGATCATGATGAGGAATCGGATTCTGATAAGTGGAAAACGGAGGCAAATGCGTTAAGGAAAATCTGTGAAGATAATAATGTTCCTTGTCTGGTGGAAAGATCACGTTCAGGTAAGGGAAGCCATGTCTGGCTGTTTTTTGATAAACCGGTGAATATCAAAAAAGCCAGACAGTTTGGGGTGGCATTATTGGATAAGGGTGCAGAAAGCGTCGATCAGTCATCTTTTGATACATATGATCGAATGATCCCTGCTCAAGATAAACTTCCTGATGGAGGGTTGGGAAATCTGGTGGCTTTGCCTTTGCAGGGAAGGGCTGTAAAAGCCGGGAACAGTGTTTTTGTCGATCACAATTGGACTCCTTACTATGATCAGTGGCAGATTTTGAGAAATACAGGCAAAATAAGCGAATCTTTTATTGATGATAAATTGACGTCCTGGAAAAACTATAGACTTGGTAAAGCTGAAGAAAGTGAAGTTAAAAAGAAATCTTCGGATGAGATGCCGTGGGATAACAGCTGGATCGAGAATGGTGACTTTGAAGGAGAAATTCAGATAATTCTGGCTGATAAAGTTTATATTGATAAAACGGGAATGAACAGATCTTTAAGAAACAAGATCAGAAGGCTGGCGGCTTACGGTAATCCGGAATATTTCAAGAAGCAGGCCATGGGTCTATCAACTTTTTCAATTCCCCGCATCATATATAGTGGTGATGATATAGGTGATTATATCGCTATTCCCAGAGGCTGTTTACAGACTTTATGTGAGAAACTTGATAGTGCCGGGATCGCTTATATTGTCGAAGATAAACGCAATAACGGTAGAACTATCAACGTTTCCTTTACGGGACTTCTATCTGAGAAGCAGAAAGAAGCGGCAGAATGTATGTTGGAACATGATATAGGTATCCTGTCTGCTGCTACGGGTTTTGGCAAGACTGTCGTAGGTACTTATCTGATAGCTCAGCGTAAGGTAAACACCTTGATCCTTGTCCATACCAACGAGATCATGCAAGGCTGGGTAGATTGTTTGCAAAGATTTTTGGATATTGACGAAGCTTTTCCGCAATATATTACTGAAAAGGGCAGGATAAAATACAGGAAGAGTCTGATCGGCAGATTGAACGGTTCCCATAATTCGTTGACCGGCATCATCGATGTGGTTATGGTCGCTTCGGCAGGAAACGGCGATACGATCAAGCCTTTTATCAGAGACTACGGCATGGTCATCATGGACGAGTGTCACCATGGAGCGGCCGAAAGCATCGAGTCGACATTGTCACAAATAAATGCCCATTACGTTTATGGTATGACGGCAACGGTGAAAAGAGAGGATAAGAAGGATAAAACGGTGCTGATGCAGTTTGGACCGGTACGTTACAGTTTTTCGGCTAAAGATAATGCTGTGATCCAGGGCATAAGGCATCTGTTGGAACCCAGGTTTACTCCGCTTGTTTCCGACAAAGAAGATCTATCTTCCAACGAGGCTTACAAGATGCTGGTAAACAGTGATTTGCGTAACAATATTATCGCTTGCGATGTTGAAGAATGTGTTAGACATTCACATACTCCTTTGGTCCTATCAAAGAGAAAAGTTCAGTTGGATATATTGTATGATCTGCTAAAAGATAAAGCCGATCACGTCCTGGTTTTGACCGGGGGAAGATCAAAAGCGGAACAGAAGGCGACTAAAGAAGAATTATCATCGATCCCTGAAAATGAATCATTGATCATTTTAGCGACCGGTCAATATATTGGAGAAGGTTTCAACTGTTCACGTTTGGATACATTGTTTTTGGCTACTCCTATCTCCTGGGATGGCAATGTCGAACAGTATACCGGCCGTTTAAACAGAATCCATGATGGCAAGGATACGGTGACGGTGATAGATTATGTCGATCATCATATCGAATTTTTTGCAAAGATGTATAACAAGCGGTTGAAAACGTATAAAAGGATCGGATATGAGCTTGTACAAGAAGGCGATGATGGCAAAGATGAACGGTTTTTCTTTGATAAAGAAACATATTACGATGCTTTTAAAGAGGACATGCTCCATGCCAAAAAACAGATTCTTATCAGCAGCCCCTATATAAGTGTCACCGGAAGTGAAAGAATATTGTATTTCAAATCTTTGATGAATGAAGATATTCATATAAAAATAATCACATATCCCCATACACGTTATTCTAAAGAGGTTAGTGACCGGATTGAGATCGTACATAATAAGCTGATTTCTGCCGGAGTCGATGTCAGTTTCGCTGAACATATTTCATCAAAATATGCTTTGTTCGATTCAGAGATCTTGTGGTATGGAAGTATGAATCTAGTATCGACGATCAAAGAAGATGATGATGAGATAAGGATCGTTAATAAAACGATTGCATATTCGCTGATGAACAATTGAATTGCATACAGTGATATTGCCAAACGAAGATACAGTATATATTTGCAGCCATAAGGCTTCAATTTATAGTTTCGAAGGGAATAAACTCCTCCGCGTTATTATCAAGAACCTCCATCATTTAACACAATAATGAAGGAGATAATTTAATAATGAAGGAGATTCCATGAGAACATTTGACCACTAGACAGCATTAGAAAAACTATTGATACCGTAGATGGCAAATGTTTTTGTGTTACTTCATGAAAGCAATGGTAAGCCCGGAAGTACTGATTATGATGCGAGAAGATAGATGCTGAATAAAAGGAACGGTTTTTCGTAACGTTTTTTCGAAAAAAACGTTCAGTGATAAAGTGTTTAGGGCGTTATAATAAAATCATTATGAATGTTTCTGTTTGTTTATGGGTGAATACAGATGAATGAGGTCCTGCGTCAGGAGAGAAAGTTTCTGATTACCCAGGAACAGTTTTATATCTATAGTCGGGATCTGGCCAAGATCATGATCCCCGACGCACATAATCGAGGCGATGGTTATCCGATACGTTCCTTGTATTATGATTCACTGGATGACAGGGATTTTGAAGAAAAGGAAGACGGTATCGAATTGCGTAGGAAGATCCGTTTGCGAAACTATGGTCCCGATTCTTCTTTTGCCTTGTTGGAGATGAAACAGAAAGAAGGAGCTGATCAAAAGAAAAGGTCGGCCCGTCTGGATAAAGAAGATGCCAAGAAGCTGATCGCTTGTGATTATTCGCCACTCTTGTTTACGGGTGATGATTTTGGGGCTGAGTGTTATACGATGATGAATCTGCATTGTTACAGACCCAAGGCGATCGTGGAATATAAGCGGATGGCTTTTATTGCCAAGGAAAATAAGATAAGAGTGACTTTCGATCATCATATCGTGGGTTCGGAGTCCAATTTCGATATTTTTGATCATGAACTGCAGCAGTTTCCGCTTCTGGATCCCTATCTGGTGGTCCTGGAAGTGAAATACAACGGTTTTCTGTTGAGCTATATCAAGGATATGCTGGCAAAGTGCGATTCCAGTGAGATCTCGGTAGGTAAATATGCCTTGAGTCGCACCATCAGCAAGCATTTCAATTTCTAAGATAAGGGGATATTTATGGACACATTCATTTCGCAACTCATTTCACAAAGCGGCGTACTCACCTTGCAACAGATCGTCATGCATATCGTGGCTTCGGCGATCTTAGGTCTGGCGGTCTATCTTTCGTACTGGTATACCCATACCGGTACTTCTTACAGCCGCAAGTTCAATGTTTCTTTATTGACGCTGGCCATTTTGACCGGTACGGTCATGACCGTTATCGGCAACAATATCGTCTTGTCTTTAGGTATGGTCGGTGCTTTGTCTATCGTGCGTTTCCGTACGGCGATCAAGGATTCAAGGGATACGACCTACATCTTCTGGTCCATCATCATCGGTATCTGCTGTGGCGTCGGTGACTATCTGGTAGCCGGTATCGGTTCAGCGGTGGTCTTTGTGGTCCTGTTAATCTTAGGCCGCGTCAGAAATGAAAACCGCATCCTTTTGATCATCAGGGGTTCAAAGGCCTTAAGTTCCGATATCGAGAAGCTGGTCTTTTCTTATTTCAACAAGAAAGCCTTGTTGAGAGTACGCAATACCACCAGAGATCATGTAGAGCTCATCTATGAAATGCCCAGAAGCATCTGGCAGCTCAACTACAAGAGCGAGACGGATATCGCGGATGCTTTATATGCCTTGAATGGTGTCGAATATGTCAATACCGTGACGCAGTCGGATGAGATAAGCGGATAAAGATGCGAAAAAGCGTAGCGATGATGTTAACGGCTATGCTGGCAATCATTTGTCTGGCTTTTCTTTTTCAGGATCTGGAAGATGATCAGACTGTAAACCGTTATCATCAACATCTAAGTAGCTCATCAGAGAAAGATCTGGGAACAGATCCTTTTAAGGATGATACTTCAACGCATTTACCTATCATTGAAATCAATACCAGCGGCCAAAAGATACCCGGCTCACCGGTCGCCGATGAAAACGGCCATCTGGCCTACTATGAAACTGCTGCCGATGGTCAAAGTCAGATCGAAGTTACTTATAAAGTCATCAATAAAGAAGGCTCATGGCATCATTTAAGTGATGAAGCAGATCAAAGTGGGTCGGCTTTATTCAGGATCAGAGGCAACTCTTCCCGCTGGTTCGCCAAAAAGAGCTATCGGCTGAAAATGGTCAATGAATTTGATGAAAACATCAAAGAAGGCCTTTTGGGCATGAGTGAGGGCAATGAATGGGCTTTATATGGTCCGTTTCTGGATAAGACTTTGATCAGAAACTACATGTGCATGAATATCGCTGCCCAAGTCGTACCGGTCTGGACACCGGATGTCAGATTCTGTGAGCTTTATATCGATGGGGAATATCAGGGCCTTTATGTGGCGATGGAGATGATCGATGTCGATGAAAAGCGAGTCAGACTTTCCGAATATGAAGACGGGGATATGGTCGTTTCCTATATGGTCAGAGTGGAACCGCATACCGATCCGGAAAGACAGGTGGAGAACTTCTCTTTCTACACCTATAGACTGGAAAGCCAAAGGAGTATGGAGATCATCTATCCGGGCAGACTTCTGCAAAACGACTATGTCAAAGCCTATGTACAGACCGATCTTGATGAGGTGGAGCGAAAGATCTATGCCTATGAAAACGGGGATGGAAGCCATGCCTGGAAGGATGAGATCGATCTGGATAGTTTCGTCAATTACTACATCATTGAAGAATTCTTTGGCATCTCCGATACCTTCTCCGCTTCGACTTATTTCTATCGGGATGGCCGCGGAAAACTTCATATCGGGCCGGTCTGGGATTTCAATAACGCTTTCGACAACTTCTTTCAGCCGATCGAAGAGTACGGTTTTGTATTGGCCCAAAGAGGCTGGTTCGGGCAGATGATGCGTGATAAGCAGTTCGTTCAATTGGTGATCGATCGCTATCATGAATTACGCAAAGGCGTACTTTCCGATGAGTATCTTTCAAATTATGTCGATGAGACGATAGACTACCTTGGTTCGGCGATCAAACACAATTATGAGATCTGGGGCTATTCTTTCGATCCCTATGCCGTATCAGCCAGGGAGAGAAGGTCTTATATGGAAGGAAGTACTATAGATCTTGAGAAATACAATCCCGAGAATTATGAAGAAGCGATCGAGTGGATGAAGGACTACATGCTGGACCATGCCCATTGGCTGGATGAAAATATCGAGTCTTTGAAACAGTATGCCCATCCTTCCAAATATAACGGGCAGATGATCGAATAGTATGAAAAAGTTTCTTTTAAGTGCACTTTTACTTTTACTTATAGGTTCGGGCATCTATTATGCCGCTTTTCATGCGGGTTTCTATGTGAAAAAAGAAAGTGAACCGATCAGAGTATCCTTCTCTCAGGGGGCAAATCTCATCATTGAAGATAAGCAGTTAGAGATCAAGGCGGTCGAAGTCTCTTCCTTTGTGCCGGGTTATCACTATGCCGATTTTAAGCCGGAGAAGGAAGATTATTTGCGCTGGTTCAAGCAGATACATGAGATGGGGGCCAATACGATCCTGGCTACTTCGATCATGGATACGGATTTCTATAATGCTTTATATGAATTTGATCAGACGGATACTCTTTATCTGATACAGGGCTTATCCGTTAAAGATGCCATCGCGCATGCCAATAGCGATGCCTATACTTCAACCTTGGTTTCAGAACTCATTGAACAGGGCAAGAAGGCTGTGGATATCATCCATGGCAACAAGGATGTCTTTAATTTCAGCAATGGCGAATACGGCTTCTATCGAAGCGATGTATCGGATAAAGTTCTGGCTTATCTTCTGTTGGGGGAATTCGATAAGGACATGGTGGCTTATACCGATCATAGTGTCAACTGTCCTGACAGCTATGAGGGCCGTTTCTTTGAATGCAAAGAAGGTTCCAATTTTGAAAGTGCTTTAGCCAATATCATGGATGAGATCAGCGTCTATGAAGCTGACAAGTATGGAGATCTCAGATTGATGGGAATGAGACTTGATCAGGATGTCGACTTTGTCGAGTATGAAGAGGTCTACGCCAGACAATTAAATAAATACGCCTTTATTGATCCGGAAAATATAATTAGTAAAGATGGTGCTTCCTTGTTTGCGGCCTATCAGTTAGGGGAAAGCGGCATTGATTATGAAAACTATGAAAAGGGCATGTTAGCCAAACGTTTAACTGAAAACGAGGAACGGGCTTTTGATAAGTATACCGCGATGCTTAACAGACATCATTCGATGCCAATATTAGCGATGTATGCCTCATCTTCGGCCATCTGCCCCGATACGATCGGCGAAGAAGCTCTAAGTGAGAAGAAACAAGGTGAATTTCTGGTGAAGACTTATGAAACCATCAGGAAAAACAACTTTGCCGGAGCCATCATCTCAGCCTGGCAGGATATCTACAGCCGCAGCAGCTGGAACAGTGCTTTTGCGGTCGATGTTTCCAATAGCTATCTCTGGCACGATCTGTTGAACAACGCCCAGAATGGGGGCCTGATGGCCTTTGAGCCAGAAGATAAGCTCTATCATAATGGCGATCTTAGCGGCTGGAAGGATGGTGAAAAGATCATCGAGGGGGAATATGAAGTCTATGTCTCTTATGACTATGAGGGGCTCAATATCTTAGTCATGGGGGTAAATGAAGAAGACTATGTCTATATGCCTATCGATGTACTTCCGGATGTGGGATCGGAGGTTTTCAATTATTCAAGTCTCAGCTTTGATCGCAAGGCGGATTTTGTGTTAAAGATCCACGGCAAAGATGACACCAAGCTTTATGTCAATGACGGTTATGATGCGACTTATGAGAATTTTGCCTATGAGATATATGGCATCAATCCTTTTGCGAAGTCCAATAAGAAAGACCACAATTCTTTTTCCGTGTATTCGATCGCTTTGGCTAATCCGTTGTTAGTTGATGATGTCAACTTTGAAACCAGGATCTTGCAGAGACTGGGCACTTATGAGGCTGGCGAACTGGTCCATGGAAACAATGATCCAAACGCTCAGGATTTTGATTCTTTGTCGACTTTCAGGTTTGGGGATGGTTACGCACAGTTTTCGATCCCGTGGCTGATGCTTAATATGGGGGATCCTGCCAATATGCGAGTCCATGATGATTACTATAAATATTACGGTGTGGAGCTTAAAGCGATTAACCGGATCTATCTGGGTATCGGTACAGCTGAAGATAAGATCTCGATGAACGGTTTCAGAGTCTATAGCTATGATAAGGTGGAATACTCGGAACGGCTCAAAGATAGTTATGAGGTCTTAAAAGGATCGTGGGGTGAAGGCTCATGAAAATACTGGTCGAGGGTGTCATTTCCTTCTACATGTTCATTTGCGTGGTGTTGATGGTTTTCAATGTCGCCTATATTGCCAGGCAGATCCTGGCGGAGAAAAGGACGAAGAAAAGAATAGAACAGTGGGAGAAAGTGCTGGAAGTTTCTTTGAAACTGGATGCCAGGCATTTAAATATGCTGAAGAATATCAATGAGCTTACTTCCTTTTATAATGCCTTGAATTCCAAAGTCATCGAGAATAATAAGAGCGATGTTTTCTATAAAGAAAATGCCCGTCTTATTCAGGAGCTGAGTCTCGAATATCAGAAGCACTCGCCGATGGAAAAGGCCTTTTTTGCCTACCTTTTGGCTTCGCTTGATTATCCTGAGGGAAGCGATCTCAATATGCTTAATAAGATCATGTTGAGCTACTTCGATGATTCGACGGTCTATTGTAGGGAGAATGTTTTGCATGCCTTATATGCCTTTGGCAATCCTCAGGCGGTCGAACATGGTTTGGAACTGTTGAATGAAAATGACTGGTATCACAATCCGAAGCTGATCGGTGATGGATTGATGAAATATAAGGGCGATAAGGTGGAACTTGTTTTGCGTCTTTGGATGCATCGTGATGAATGGCGGGATCATCTTTTGCAGGGTGTGGTGCAGTTTGCCTCTTTTGTGGATGATGATAGGATCAAGGCGGCTTTCTATGATGGTTTTGTTTCCAAGGGTTTGAGCAGTGAAGTGCGTTTTGCGCTGATCCGTTATTTCGGGCATCATCCGATGGAGAAGATGAAGCCTGTTTTGATCGATCTGTTGTTAAGTGAAGATGCCCAGGATGAGCATTATGCGATCGCGGCAGCCAGTGCTTTGGCGGCTTATCCGGGGGAGGAAAGCGTCAATGCGCTGATTGTAGGTTTATATTCGCGAAGCTGGTATATCCGCCGCAACGCCGCTGTTTCTTTATTCAGATTACATTCTTTAGACAAGGCCTATCAAAGCATCAGCGATCATCCCGACCGTTATGCGCATGAGATGCTGGACTATGTATCGGCATCTTTGGGAGGTGGAAAATGAGTCAGGTAGTAAATGCCATCTTGAAGTTTGGCGAAGTGTTCTTCCTTTTCTATCTTCTTTTCTATGCTTCCTATCTGTTTCTTTCAGTGGCGGTAGGCGCTTTAAGACTTTATCAGTCGGACCATCGCCGCAATATCAAGAATGAATTGAAACACGATTACTATTTCCCGGTCTCTATTCTGGTCCCGGCATATAACGAGGAAGTGACGATCTTAGAGAGTGTGGAATCGTTACTCAATCTGGATTATCGGATCTATGAGGTCATCGTCATCGATGATGGTTCAAAGGATGATACTTCCAAGGTTTTAATCGAACACTTTCATATGCATGAGATCTCCAAGCCCATCAGGATCTCGGTTCCCTGCAAGCCGATCGAAAAGGTCTATGAAGCTCCCGATACCAAAAAGAAGCTGACTTTGATCCGCAAGGTCAATGGTGGCAAGGGTGATGCCTTAAATGTAGGTATCAATGCCTCATCTTATCCGTATTTCGTGTGTATCGATGCGGATTCGATGTTGCAGAAGGATTCTTTGACCCGTATCGTGCAGCCGGCGATGGAAGATGATGATGTCGTGGCGGTTGGTGGTCTGATAAGAGTTGCCCAGTGTGTCCGTTTTGATGGCGATAAGGTCTCTTATCATCTTTCTGATAACTTTTTAGCCAGTATGCAGGTCATGGAGTATGACCGTTCCTTCCTGGCCTCCAGAATCCTTTTGGATGAGTTCAATGGCAATCTGATCATTTCCGGTGCTTTCGGCTTGTTCAGAAAAGATATCGTCATCGCGGCTGGGGGTTATGCGTCCAACACTTTGGGTGAAGATATGGAGCTGGTCGTCAAGATGCATGTCTTCTGCCGTAATAATCAGCTTCCTTATTCGATCAGATATGAGCCCAATGCGATCTGCTGGTCGCAGGCTCCATCGAGTCTAGGTGATTTGATGAAACAGCGTAGAAGATGGCACTTGGGTCTTTTCCAGTGTCTAACCCGCTACAGTTTCATGTTTATGAAACAGCGTTATGGCCTGATCGGATCGATATCCTATCTCTACTATTTCCTCTATGAACTGTATTCGCCATTTATTGAGGTGTTTGGTCTGTTTATTACGACCTTGGCTTATTTCAATGGACAGCTGAATCTTCCTTTCCTGGTCCGTTTCCATCTCTTGTTTGCGATCTATGGTTCGATCTTGACGATCACAGCCTTCTTCCAGCGTATCTATACTCAGAATCTCAAGATCAGCAGGGCGGATATGTTAAGGGCGATACTGATGTGTTTTGTGGAGAATCTGTTCTTCCGTTTCATTCTGGATTTTGTCCGTTTCAACGCTTTCTTAAGTTATGGCAAAAACAAGAACAACTGGGGTCAGATCAAGAGATTCAAACATTCCGAAGCGAAATAAGCAGATTTATAATCGTTTTGGGATCCACCTAATTAGATTTGCAATCCAATTCAGAGAAGGCTTAATGTCTTCTCTTTTGTTTGGCTTAACTTAAGTGACTATATTTGCATTTTAACGAAGAAACAATTTCGCACACATCCCTGCGAAAACTTAGATGTGCAAAGATCATTTTCCATCTGAATGAATCGGTCGCAAAACAAAAGAAAACGTTTGAATATTGGCTAAACCTGTTTGTTTCAGTCTGGAAATAGAAAAAAAGAAATTGATCATTGTTTATAATGAAAATGTAAATGTATATAAGAAAATATCAAGTAAAAGAATAAAGGGAGATCATGTTATGAAACGGTTTTTAACTGTCATGTTTGCCTGAAAGCAAGATAAACATAGACGGGATCTAATATTCTTATGAAGGCATTTTTGTGTATAAATTGCGTTATAAGATCAGTTTTTTCATTTGTGAAATAGCCGTTTTGTTATAATATTTTTAGATTATATGCATTTTGAATTATCAATAGCTGATGAATATAAAGGAGGCTGTATCGTATGATGAAGCGTTTTTTGAACGTCTTTTTGTCGTTGTTACTGTTGTTTACCAGCGTCTTTGTGGCGAATAACAGGATCTATGCACAAGAAGACGATTGTGTTGATGAAGAAACGTTCGAGGTTTCTGATGAGACTTCTCTTGAGGAAGAGATTCCGGTGGAGATGTCTTTTGAAGAGGAGATAGAAGAGGTATCTGTTTTGGAAGAAACAGACGCAGAAGACACCGTTTTTGATGAAGATGAGCCTGATCCGGCGGAAACGATCGCTGAAGAGGTCTTTGATATCGAAGAGGAAGGCGATGATGGTGAAGGTTCTTCCGATTTGAAGGGATTCGATGAGGATTTTAATTTATCGATCGGATTTGATGAAGATGGGAACCTTATCATCAGTTGCAGTGATGAGCAATGGCTTGAAGCCGTCAATAAAGCCAGAGAATATGATGAAAATGGCGATCTGGTTAAAGAAGGCGGTTATTTATGGGTCGATGATACAGATGCCTATTGGAGCGTTGGTTTTGGCAATTCGCTGTATGTATATGATGGCACTCAGGATAATGATTATGAGATTAGAGCTGATGAGAATGGAAATAAGTATCTTTTTGTCAGCAAAAAAGTCATTCAGAAAAGATTCCTTGATTGCGGCTATACCAATGCCGAAGGCAAACAATTCTTTATTATTTTTAAAGCATCCGGTTATGAAGATTGTGACAGCAGGGAATATGACTCGATTTTCAGTTTCCCTGAAGCTTATCTGTTTGACTTATCCAAAATCGTTGAGATATCTCAAGACGAGACGACTCATGATCTGTGGGTGACTTCTTCAGAAGAACAGTGGCTGTCTGAATTGGCGGCTATGAATACTGATCCGGATTGGAATAACTGGTATTATCTGCATCTTGAAAATGGTATTCCGTTTGGTCACAATTACTCTTATTTAACTTTTTATGGCAATGGAGAGCACCTTGAAGGTTTTTATATCTCCTATGAAGCGCTTCTTGCCAAACACGTAAGAAGCGGTTATCACGATATCTCTTTCCCGGAAACGGATTCCTATCCTTCTTTCAGTGTCGAATTGGATTTTGAACTGGATGCCTGTAAACAGGCCCCGGAAGGATTAAAGGTCGAAGAGACGGCAAAAGGGATCAGGTTCTATTTTGATGATCTGGATAGCGAAAAAGAAGAGTATCTGAACGCCATGCTTCAGCCATCGATCAACGACTATTCTCAAGGCGATAATAAACGGGCGGAAGGATCGTCTATCAATATATATAACAACAATGGGCAAAGACTGTATGCTCAAAATCAATATACGAAGTATTCTTCTGGCACAGAAAGTATTGATAATTCGAAAATCATATTAGAGGATTCCAGCGTCTATATTCCAAATGATGTGGTTATGGCTTCCTCGTTGGCAAATTCAGATGATGATTACTATATTTATTTGGGTGTTTACGGTTATTCAAACACGGAAAATCTGGTTCTGCATGGTTTGAGGTATGCAAGAGCGACCATATCTGATGACTTTGAGATCACTGTTGAACTTGACGAAGATAACAACGTCATCATCAGAGTGAACGATCCGGACTTTATTGAAGCCCTGGGGCAGCATTACGTTTATGAAAACGGAATGACGACCTATTATGGCAGCGATATCTATATAGTCAATGGATCGACAAATGGAAGCATCAGTTTTACGAACTATTACTATCCTGATAATAATTACTATTCGGAAAATTACGAGATAAGAAGTGATGAGACAGGATCATATGTTTTTATCAGCAACAGCAATCTGAAAAAACGGTTTGCCTCATATGGGGATAACGGTCTGGCAGGTGTTCATTATTATTTCCGTTTCAGTGCCAAGGGCTATGAAGAGTTTACAACGGATCCGAATAAAGAAAATGAATTCATCGTCTTTGAAGAGGATTTTTTGAAAACAGTCGTTCTGGAATATAGCGAGAATGACAACGGCGATATCATTATCACATGTACAAACGATGACACCTATTTCAGAAAAATGAAAGGCGATTTTGAAAATAATAATTTCGAAATTGATAAAGGAGATGTGGTTTGGGTATATGATCTTTCAGGAAAGGATGATGGTTTGTATATCAATGATGAAGGTCAGCTTATATTAAGCCATGATTTCATTCTTTCTCAAGGCTTTTCATCAGGCGACCATCGCATGTATTTCTTTGTTGAAGGATATCTGGACTATACACTTGTAATAAGCATCAGCAACGGCTGTATTCCCAAGCCATCGGAAGTCGAGATCCGCTGCGATTCAGATCAGAATCTGATCATTACGGTCGGTGAAGATTATGTCAATGCTTTCTTTGAAAACAGTCGAAACTATATTAATTTCTGGAATATTGAAGATCAAAGTGGTTTCAGTATCAATCATTATAATAATTCGGAAGTTTATGGCGATGGCGACGATATCGTAATTAAAAAGGAAGCTTTCCAGGCATATAATCCTTCAGATGGCACTTACGAGATCGGCTTCAATACCTATGGATATGAGTTCTTCAGTAAGTATTATTATTTAAGCGGATACGTAAAGACTCTTGAAGCAGATGTTACTGCTTATACGAAAGATGGCAATCTGTACATCAATTGTAAAGATACCACATTCCTGAAAGCACTTATTGACCCAAGGGAAGATTCACGGGATGCTTCAGGTTATTATCCGGACTTTAATTATGGCTATATCGATATTTACTGTGACGATGAATACGTCACATATCTTGGTAATGAGATCTACACATATAATGGTTCTCAAAGCAAGACGACGATGTATACTCTTTCGAAAACGACGATTACGGTCAAAAATAACCGATTGATCTATAACAACGTATATGATACCGATGATGGAATGCTTGTTTTACATGCACCTGGTTATGCCGAAGTCAGAGTTCCGGTCGAAATCAAAGGAACCTGTTCGCCGAACTTGCCTAATGATGTAGAAGTCAAGGTTGAAGATAATGGCGATATCACCATCACATCAACGGACACCAAATGGCTGGAATCGCTGGTCGAAAAACAGGATCTGTCCAACATGAAACGGGGTGGATATATTTCTATCTTAGATTCCCGTGGCTGGTGGCATACCTTCGCGAATTACAGCAATCAGACAAATTACACTTACAGCGATGACAAGATTACTGTTCCTGCCGATACTTTGGTCCTATACGGAATCAAAAAGGGAACGGTACAGATAAAACTGTATGGAAACAAATATAAAGTACTTACATATGCCGATTCGATCGAACTCACCGCCGGAGTGGATGAGGTTCCACAGGGGATCGCTGCCAAAATCGATCAAAACGGTGATCTGGTGATCTACTCGGAACTTGAGGGGAATGAACAGTATCTGGAGAATATCGCAAGATGGACCACTTATGATAAGAACGATAAGCGGACCAGTACCGGCTCATACATTTATGTATATGATGAAAGCTGGAATTATATAAGCTACTTCAGAAATTTCAGTAACAGCACTTTTTCCGAGCAAAAAGTCATTTATGACCAGGAAAAGCAACAGGCTGTTGTAGCCAGAGAAAACCTCAATGGCCTTTCCGGAAGCAACTATATTCTGACACTGGATATCTATGGATACGAACAATTAGACCTGTATGTCGACTTCCCGCTGATTTCTGAGTCTGCAGCCACTCTGATCATAGGAAGTTCACATCAGTTTACGGTCAATACGGATAACAAGGTTACGTGGAAGGTTTCGGATGAAGCGATAGCTTCTGTTAATGAAAATGGATTATTGAGCGCTTTTTCGATCGGGGAACTAACACTGTCGGCTCAGATCGAAGGAAACGAATTCGTCGATTCGATCCCCGTCAGCATCGTTCCGCCTGGCAATGTTTCTTTCTCGATCACACCGGTCAAGAAAGATGTGACGGTCGGCGATACCTGTCAGATCGTTCCGAAATATGATACTTCATTGGGCTTAAAGGTCACTTATTCTTCTTCAAATAGTGAGCTTGCGACTGTCGATGAAAATGGACTGGTAACCTTCTTGAATGCCGGACAGGTCACAATCAGTGCGAAACTGTATGAAGGTAAGAGTGCAACATGTGTCTTTACGATCTATCCGATTCAAAAGGGTGCCAAACTTGCCGCTTCCATCGAAGGTTATGTTGCAAGTGCGGGAATTGAAGCTTTAGATTCGGCTAAGCTGATCATCAAGACCGGAAATGAGATCATCTCACCTGAAGAATTGACTTTCTCTTCAGCGGGCAATGCGATCGCGATGATCGATGAAAACGGTATAGTCACCGCCTTAAAGCCCGGTACTGTCAAGCTTACAGCCAAACTGAATGATGACCCGCAAAACAGAAGTGTCACCTTCAGTCTGAAGGTCGTTGCAAGGACCGTTAATTCGCTTCAGTTTGAAGTGAAAGATGATGAACACATCGTTGATGAGCAGGTATTTGATGAAGAAAGCGGGATCCTTTATATCACTTTAAGCGGTAAAAAAGCTGTTAAGAACAGTTTCATGCTCCTGCCGTTTGGTGAAGACAAACTGGGTGATCTGGTTACGGTTGAAAAGGTGGCATATGCACCGATCGATACCTCCGTATTATCTGTAGCTGCAGATGGCACAGTGACGATCAAGAAGGCCGGTCAGACAGCGATCAAGGCCACGGTTTCTTCCAATCCTAAGGGTTCCGATCCGATCAGCAGGCAGATCATCGTCAGGGTCGTCGATTATACGCCTGTGCTTGAATCGGCTAAGATCACGGTCAATAAGTATTTATATGCCGGTACGGATGTAAAGATCCATGCGATCAAGGGTTCCTCTATCGAAAGCGTTTCTTTGAAAAACGCCAAGACAAACGAGGAAGACTTTATCACTGATTATAAGGATGGTGTGCTTAATATTCGTGCTAAACAGGATATGGCTGCCAAGAGCTACAACGAGATACTCAGTGTCAAACTTGTTGGTGAAGATGAGCCATATGAGTTCAAGTACACTGTTGCCGTCTCCGTTACCAAGCCTAAGACGACGGTCAAGTCTTCAGGTACATATAATTCCGCTTTGGATGATGATTCGGCTTTAAGTTTAGCAGTCACATGTGCTGAAGCTTACACGGTAGAATTTGTGGATAGCTGGGCATCAATGGATGAGAATGGTAAAGTCAGCTTATCTTCAGACAGGATACTTAAAGGCAAGGTCAGAGTCTATTACGAGGGATATGACAGGGCTTTATATAGCGAGTCAACGATCACTTTCAAGTCGGTTAAGACTCTGCCAACTGCTTCCTTGTCGGCTTTCCTGCCTGAATGGCTGGTCAAGAACGTTCTCACCATGAACAAGAACTTCAATCCTGACTTTAGGCTTTATATTAACTCTTCCAATGAAGACTATCCGATCAGCAGTGTCTCTTTCAAGGAAGACTATTCCAATGGGGACAATGGCAGCAAGAAAGGTTTAAATATCGCCTATGAAAGCGGTATGATCCATGTCTGGCTTGATTCGGACAATGTTGTGGAAGGTAGCTACAAGTATACGATCACGCCGTATATTAAGGTCAAAGATAATGATGTGGCCTTAAAGAATGTCACTTTGACGGTCAAAGTAAGTACTGCTTTACCAAAGCTGACTCTTTCCGCTTCAAGTATCAAGCTCAACAGGAACTATCCTAATGAGAAAGCGACACTTACCTTCAATCTGGCCAATATGCCGGCCGGAGCAGCCGTTAATGAATTTATGGTTGAAGGAGACGATGTCCTGGTATTTTCACCTTCTATCGAAGACAACAGCATCAGCTTCTCGTTGAAAAAGAATGGCAATGAGATACCGGCTAAAGGAACATATAATGTCAGTATCGTTCCGGTCTATTCCAATGCCCAACGTGGTACAGCCATTAATCTCAAGGTCAGTGTCTATGAAGCTGAAGCTAAAGCCTCTGTCTCGATCAAGGGTTCGATCAATCAGCTTGATCCATCAAGTGAGACCAATTGTCTTGGCACGATCAAGTTGAGCAATATCACAGCCAACGTCAGCGCTGTAAGCACGACTTCGGAAAACGTCGATGTTTCTTTAAATGAAGAGGGAAAGATCGTCTTCACTTTGAAGAAAGAAGGTCTGAAGGATCAGACACTAAAGAATGAACCCGTCAGCATCGCTCTTGATACTGGCGATACATTGGAAACAACCGTGTCAATCAAACTGGCCAGAAAGGCTCCGACCTTAAAGCTTTCCCAGACGACTTTGAATGCTTATGATACTTCTTATCAGAACATTGAAGTCGGCAGGATCGCTTTGAGTGAGCTTGGCTTTGGTCAGATAGCCGATGTCTGGTTCTCCGATTCGCTGGTCTATGACTTTGAATATGACATGACGGATCATAGTATCGTCGTCTTCCTTAAGGATGCGGCCAATATGAAAGCCGGTTCAACTTCAAATGTCACGATCATTATCAGTTATGCCGGTGACTACGCCACCTACAGGCAATCCTTGGCTGACAAGAGCATCAAGGGTCTTAAGACCACGACTTTGAAGCTGACGATCAAGGATGCTTCGACAGCGGTCAAGGCAAAATAAGTATTAATGATGATCGTCAGGCAGATATGGCTTAAACAGCTGTATCTGCCTTTTTTGTACGACCCGTTAACGCAAATTGTTGATGAATGTGCTTATTTTATCGAACTGTTGATATCCCTGCTGTAGGAAAAGATCCTTTTAAGCAGTTTTTCGGTTACAGTGTAGAGATCTTTGTTTTCCGATTTCTCATTGTCGATGAAGATCGCCAGGTTCAGATAATCCTGCAGAAGATCCTTCTTGAACCCTCTGTGCTTTCCAATAAAGAATTTGATGCGATCGCACAGTTGACCGACCGGTTCAAGATTATCGTACGCTTCCTGCGTATTTGACTTATAAACAGTTCTTGTAAGCGAAAGCTTCTTTGCCGTGTAGGTCAAGGCGTTATCTTCATCGCCAATGATGTGTGAACCTTCTTTTATGTGCGGAGCGAACTGTCTGAATACATTGAGTCTTTGCGGCCTTCCCTCATTGAGGATCCTGGCGATCGATCTGCGTGAATCGGTAGCCACCAGAATGCAGATCATATTTCTTGATATGCCTCTTGGAAGTTTTCTCACTTTCTTTCTCTTGCCGACTTCCTCCGTATAATAGATCCTGCTTTTATCGACATGGACGTAAGTCTCGTCAACGTAGATGGGGGAAGACAGTTTTATGGATTCCTGATAGTCTTTTAAGGAAACAAAGATCTTAGACATCCACTCTGACCCGGTCTTGGGAGCTATTTTAGCGGCAATGGATGCGGCTCTTACAGAAGTTCCGGAAAGGATGCACTCCAGAAAAACGAACCAGGCGTCAATGTTGACTTTAGAAGAATGCGATAAAGAACCGGTGGATGTCGAAAAGGTTTTCCTGCAGTCCCTGCAGCGGTAACGATGGCTGCCTGAAGCAGATTTTCCGAAAGATACCAGATATGGTGATCCGCAGTTTGGACATTGTGTTTTTTGATTCAAATCTTTTAACAGGATCTCAAAGCGCTTGAAATCATTCCTGTGGTAACGCTGATAGTCTTCTTTGATCCTGATGATCAGATTCTCTTCGATTATGTTCAAAGAGCCTTCTTCAAGTTTTTAAAAAAGCTTGCGGTAAGATGATTCGTGTGTCTGGCTTTTCATAAATATCTCACTGTCTTTGAGTAGGATATCAGGTGAGATTTATCGTCAGACAAAACCATAAGACTGATATCCTACTAAAAAACATCTTATTCTTACATATATTTGTTTTGTCTGGCATTTATATTATATACCAGCACACAGTGTCAACAATTTGCGTTAACGGGTCGTTTTTGTTTATAATTGTCGTGTTTATCTAATAAAATATAAGTGTAATAATTCATGAGGATATGAAAGGATTATAGCCTGATATGAAAAGAATAATAACATTGCTGATGAGTTTACTGCTGGTGTTCACAGGTTCTTTTTCTTATGCTTCCTTCACTGTTTACGCGGAAGATGAGCAGGAGACCATTGAATTCCAGGAATTTGAAGAAGAGATTCCTGCAGAAGAAGTTACGATCGATGTTTCTGAGGAAGAAGATGATGTTTCTCAGGATATAGAAGTGATAGAAACAGTTCTTCCGGAAGCGCAGGATGAGGATGTTTCATGCGAAGAAGAAACTCTGATCGAAGAGGAGATAGAGACACTTATACAGGAACTGCCCGAAACAGCTGAAATTGAAAATTCAAATGTTCCTTCCGAAGTGCGGATCTGGGAAGAAGACAATGGTGATGTCTTCATCTATTCCAGCAATCTTACTTGGCTTAAGACGCTGGCTATGGGTGAAACTTATGATGAAGAAGGTAATTATATCAATTATGGTACAGTTTATTTCTTAAGAGATGGAGACTCATATGAAAGGGGAGTCTATAGTTCATCATGGAGACCCTTTGATCTTAGTGAGGATGATCATCTGCTGACCATTCCAAACAGCGCCATGATTTGGTCCAGTATCTTGAGCGGGGATCACAGTGTTCGTATCGAAGTGCTTGGCTATGACGATTATGCTTCTAGTGAAAAGCTGACTTTGAATCATGCCATGCATTCAGCTCCGGAAGAAGATTCATATTCGATTAGTTGTATCGATGATGAGATCATCATCAGCGGTGACGAAAACTGGCTTTCTGCTTTGGCTCAGCCGGAGATCTATTCAAAGAACAGTGATCTCTATCCTTTTCAGGATGGCAGTTTTATCAATATCTATAACGATGATAGGCTCGATGTTTATCTTAAAAACTCCCGATCCTATGTCGATAATGAACTGGGCGAAGAAAAGGTCGCATATACCTATGCCGATGGCAAGATCACGATCCCGGCATCTGTCGTTAAGGAAAACTACATGGCTTCTGGTGAATATCATTTTTCATTTAATGCATACGGTTATGAAGAAGCTTATACAACAGCCATAATAGAGACTTCCGTGAAAACAGCTCTTCCGAGTGGAATCAGGGTCGAATATGACAAGGGGTTCTATATCTATTCTGATAATCAGGAGTGGTTGAATGGTGTCGTAGCCAGAGATGGCAATAAAAAGATTGAATTGGTCATGGAATATACAGGGAGTGATTATTCATGGAACGATTATTATGAATATGCTAATGATCAGGATCATACCGTTATTTCCTTATATGATGGCTATGTGTTCATTCCTGAAGAGAATCTTTGTAACTACGTGTATCATAGTCAGGGCATTGATAAATGTTATCTGAATGTCTATTCATATGGTTATGGAACGGCATATGTCTCTGATGAGTTTGAGATCGATCTGTTGTGCGGTCAGCTGGTACCTGAGGATGTTGAGATCTATCAGGAAGATACCGATCTGATCATTCATACGGAAGATGATGATTATCTGAAGGCCTTGGATGTGAGGTCCGTTTACGCTGAAGATGGAACGATGAGCCTGATTGGAGGTAGAGTACTGATTTCTGATCAGAAAGTCGTTTCCGGCAATGCGATTAGAAAGAAAAAACATGTTGAACACGGATTATTCACAAATACGGCTGAAAAGCAGCCAATTAGTATCGATCTGGAGGAAAATAAAGCCATCATCAGTGTTGAGGAGCTGAAAGCTGATGCGATCAAGGAACAGGAATACAATGTCTATGTCATGGCTTCGGGCTATCAGGATAAGCATGAAGTTTTGAATTTCGAGCTTAGTAAAGACGTTCCCTTGGCTGAATCAATAAAGATCCTATATCAGGGAAGCGATGTTTCAGGCAAAACGATCTATCAGGATCTTAACAGTACTGTCACTCTTGAATTGAACGTCTATCCTGATAAAGCTTCCAAAGTTGTGACCTGGTCTTCTTCCAATACCAAAGTCGCGACGGTAAATGAAGATGGTGTTGTCTCTATCCTGAACACCAAGGGTACAGCCAAGATAACAGCCAAGGCAACTGACGGTTCAGGAAAGAGTGCGAGCGTGACGATAAATGCGGCAAAACTGGTGGAGGAAATCACCATTTCCGGGCCATCTGAACTTGCTGCCGGCAAGTCCGTAACTTTAACAGCCAGCGTAGGACCTGCCAATGCATCCAATAAGACTGTGACCTGGTCATCATCCGATACGAGCATATCGACTGTTACATCGGCAGGTAAAGTCACGGCCAAAAATCTTGGAGAGATAAAAACGGTTACGATTTATGCAACAGCCAAAGATAATTCCGGGATCAGTGCTGAGCATGCGATCACGGTCGTTCCTGCCGTTAATAAGGTCAAAATCTTATATGAAGGCGAAGACTATAGTTCCAGGACTTTGGGTGTTGAACTTCCTGAACAGAGTACAATGCTACAGCTTATGGCATCGACAGAACCTGAAGATGCCTCCAAGGCTGTGACCTGGTCTTCTTCTAACACCAAGATAGCGACTGTAAATGAAGAAGGTGTAGTCACCGTTTTAAGCAAGAAGGGTACGGTCAAGATCACAGCCAAAGCAACTGACGGATCAGGCAAGAGCGGGGTGATCACCCTTAATGTTGCCAAGTTGGTCAAGGGTGTCACGATCTCAGGGCCATGTGAAGTCGCTTCCGGCAAGTCCATTACTTTAAAAGCCAATATCGAAAATACTGATGCTTCAAACAAAACTGTCACCTGGGCATCTTCCGATACTAGTATTGCCACCGTTACTTCGGCTGGCAAGGTGACGGCCAAAAAACTTACCGAGATCAAAACGGTGATCATAACTGCGACAGCCAAGGATGGTTCAAATATCTCTGATGCGATCGTAGTTAGAGTTGTTCCTGCTGTAACAGATATTGATGTCATGTATGAAAATGAGGTCTATACAGCTAAGACTCTGGGCGTTGAACTGAATGAGACGGAAAGCATCAAGCTGGAAGCTCTTACTTATCCGCAGGATGCTTCCAAGGTTGTAACCTGGATCTCTTCCAATACCAAGGTCGCAACGGTCGATGAAAAAGGTGTCGTTACTTTCTTAAACAAGAAAGGTACTGCTAGGATCACGGCCAAAGCAAGTGACGGTTCAGGTAAGACCGGTGCAGTAAAACTTAATGTAGCCAATCTGGTCAAAGGCATTACGATCAGTGGGCCAAATGAGCTGGCGGCAGGCAAATCCATAACTTTAAAAGCCGATATCGAAAATGCCGATGCTTCCAGCAAAGCAATAACCTGGTCTTCATCCGATACGAGTGTTGTCACGGTCAGTACATCCGGCAAGGTGGCGGCCAAGAAACTGACGGAAATCAAAACAGCGACCATTACCGCTATGGCAAGAGATGGATCGGGTGTCTTTGCTGAATATGAAGTAAAAGTCGTTCCTGCCGTTAATAAGGTCAAAATCTTATATGAAGGTGAAGACTATACAGCCAAAACTTTAGGTGTTGAACTGCCCGAGGAAGGACAAAGCACGACATTGCGGTTAGAAACTGCAACCGAACCTGAAGATGCCTCGAAGTCCGTGACCTGGTCTTCTTCTAACACCAAGATCGCAACGGTAGACCAGGATGGTATCGTCACCGTTTTAAGCAAGAAAGGAACGGTCAAGATCGCGGCTAAGGCCACTGATGGTTCAGGTAAGAGCGGCGTGATCACCCTTAATGTGGCTAAGCTGGTCAAGGGTATCACGATAACAGGTCCTAATGAGGTCGCTTCCGGCAAGTCTATAACGTTAAAGGCCAATATCGAAAATGCCGATGCTTCAAACAAGGCTGTGACCTGGTCTTCATCCAATACGAGTCTTGCCACCGTCAGCTCGTCTGGCAAGGTGACGGCTAAGAAAGTCAGTGAATTTGAGATAGTGACCATCACGGCGAAGGCCAAGGATGGTTCGGGAGTTTATGCGGATTATATCATAGCGATACATCCTCTAGCGACTTCAGTAAGTATCCTGGATAAAAATCATGTCCGCTTGCTTAGTGGCTCTGTTATCGAAGTCAGACAGGAGGCCGGCAATGTCTATCAGCTGTATGCGCAAGCTCAGCCTGAAGCTTCCATGCAGGTGTTTACCTGGACGAGTTCGGATAAGAAGATCGCTACCGTCGATGAAAACGGTCTGGTAAGCTTTACCGGCAAGAAGGGAACGGTCAAGATCACGGCTAAGGCAGCTGACGGCAGCGGTAAAACAATGAGTGTGTCGTTTGTCCATTCCGATGATGCCGATGATGAATATGTCTATGATATTACTTTCTGGGTCGATAATCAGAGTGATGCTTTCATGGGTCTGTTACAAACACAGATAGAAAGGTTCAATGCGCAAAATCCTCAGGAAAGTATTAAGGCGGATATCGTTTATGTTCCTCAAATCGATGCTGCCGTCAGTGATGATGTTGGGGCGGCGGCTGATCTGTTTATGTTTGATCAGTCGGGTATCGATAGGCTTATGCAGGCAGCGGCTTTAAATGCGGTGGATAATGATTATGCCGATGTGATCAGAAGCAACAATGATGCCGCTTCTGTTGAGGCGGTAACTTATGATGGATCGATCTATGCCTATCCTATATCGACAGATAATGGCTATATCATGTATTATGACAAGTCTGTTATTTCCCAGGATATAGTAGATGATCTTGCTTCACTGGTTGAAGCATGTGAAGACAACAACAAGTTCTTCTCGTTCAACTACACCAGTGCCTGGTATAATGCCGCTTTCTTCTTTGGCGCAGGTTGTATGTCAAGGTGGAATTACGATTACAGTGCCGAAAAGTTTGTTTCGGTAAATGATACATTTGATTCTGATGCCGGTCTGATCGCTTTGAAGGGCATGCAGATACTTGCTAAGTCCAATGCAAGGAACGATTCCAGTTCCGGACAAGACTTCTCCAAAGGTTCAGCTGTCGTCGTTTCCGGTACTTGGGATTACTACACAGCAAAAAATATTTTAGGTGATGATCTGGGTATAGCTGATCTGCCGAGTTTTACGGTCGATGGTCAGACTTATCATCCGGGTTCCTTTTCGGGTCATAGACTGCTGGGTGTCAAAGCGCAAAGCGATACTGTTAAGGCAACGGTTTTGAATAAACTGGCTTTGTATCTTTCTTCTGAGCAATGTCAGAAGGAAAGATATGAATCGCTTTCGTGGGCACCTTCCAATCTGAGTGTGCAACATTCAGATCTTTTAGAAGATGAACCGGCTATCGCAGCTCTTTGTGCTCAATCCGCTTATGCGACACCACAGCGTGTGATCCACGACTCCTGGTGGAGCATCGCTGCTGAGCTGGGTGTTCTTGCTCAGGAGGCGGAGAATGATGAAGAGTTGAGCGAAGGTTTAAAAAGCTACAATGAAAAGCTGAAAAACCTGTTTGATCATGAAGATCAGTATATCTTTGTCGGAAGCTGGAGCGGCTGGGATAATACGGACGAAGAATATCTTTTGCAAAAAGATGGAGACATTTTAACGATCGATATCGAGATTCCCGAGTCGGATTATATGGGTGGCAGGATCGTCAAATATGGTGAATGGGGGACTGATCTAGGCTGTAAACAGGTCACAATAGGCAGTGATCTGATCGAAGAATATGACGAAGAAGATAATTATGACAACAATATCATCTTCAAGAGAAAAGGAAATTATTCCCTTACTGCCGATCTTTCAAACAAACAGATAGAGATCATCAAAAATGGTAGCGAAGAATATGATGTGATCTTCCTGGCTGATCCGGGAGCTATCGATGACAATGGTTTCAATGCATATACGCTAAGCGGCATCAGAGAATATTGTGAAGAGAAAGATCTATATTACACTTATCTGCAGCCGGAAAGTGACTCCGATAGTGACAGGATGGCTGTCTTTGAAAAGGCGGTTGAGGAATATAACGCCAGCACGGTAGTGGCTATAGGCTTCCTGTGGGATGCGGCACTTTGTCAGGAGATCCCCAGCCATCCTGATGTAAAAGTCGTCTTTATTGATGCTGATGACCTCTACAACATAGACTATAACTATGATGGCATCGATGATTCAATAGATCACCAGGACAACCTGGCGATGATCACTTTCGCTGAGCAGGATTGCGGCTATATGGCCGGTTATGCAGCAGTGAAAGATGGTTACCGCAATCTTGGTTTCATGGGTGGCGTGGCCGTTCCGGCTGTCATCAGGTTTGGCTATGGTTTTTTGGAAGGAGCGGAAGATGCGGCCGAGGATCTTGGTCTGGCTGAAGGTTCGATTTGTGTGAATTACACTTATGTGGGATCGTTTACGGCCAGTGATGAGATCACGGCCTTAGCCGATGAATGGTATGACAATGGTATTCAAATCATCTTCTCTTGTGGTGGCAATATCGTCGAATCGATTATTTCGGCGGCTAAAGAGGATGAGGAACATCGCAAGATCATCGGTGTCGATACCGATGAATACTATTCAAGGGCAACTGAGGGAAAAGAGTGTGAACCGCTGTTTGTGACTTCAGCTATGAAAGATGTCAAGTCAGTCGTCTATAACGCTTTGAAGGCGGCCTTTGAAGACGGTAAGGCCTGGGGCGTGTATACGGCCAATGGTTTGCGCAGGCTTGGCGCCAAGGATGATGCGGCGATGCTGGCACCATACAGAGCGGAAAACTGGATTAGTCTGAGTAAAGAAGATTATGATGCGATCAAAACTAAGGCTGTTTCGGTTTCCGGCACCCTTCCTACGGAAGAAGATGGCGAGAATGGTGAACCGCTTGATACATACATCTATGTGCTGGTAAATGGTGAAAGTATACCGCAATCGCCGCAACAGGTCATTTTCTGGCATACGTTTACCGGTGATACGCAAACTATCATTCAAAACATCATCGATGATTTCAATGAAGAGTATGAGGGCGTTTACGTCGCTTCGCAGGTCAGCATTCCTTTTGCGGATTTTGATGAGAGCGTCAGGGAAAATGCCGGAAGTGAAGATGGTCCCAGTCTGGTCTGGCTTTATCCAAGCAGTGCCGATGAATATGTTTCAAAGGGTGTTGCTTTAGATTTCTATCCGTATCTGGAAAGTAGTGAATATATAAACAGAGTCAGTGATGCCGTATACGCGGCTTCTACCGCTTATGAGGGTGATGGTCTGTATTCGCTTGGTTTGACGATATCGGGTTCGGTCATGTTCTATAACAAGGAATTGCTGGAAAAGTATGATCTGGCGGTTCCCAATACCTGGCAAGAGCTTCTGAATGCCTGTCAGGTCGTTGTAGAAGGGGAAAAGGCCTTGGGTAATGAGATATACGGCTTTGGTCCGGATTCAGTCGATACTTTGAATATCACTGTAATGGAGCAGTTGGGTCTGGACTATGTGGATGATGACGATTCAGTGATCGACTGGAGCGATCAGGCTTTTATCGAATGGCTCAACTGGTGGAAACAGGCGGAAGAAG
Organism: Erysipelotrichaceae bacterium; assembly: GCA_017432545.1. GTDB lineage: Bacteria > Bacillota_I > Bacilli_A > Erysipelotrichales > Erysipelotrichaceae > Colivicinus. The sequence goes on along the minus strand of JAFRJA010000055.1, from coordinate 13,060 downwards.
ACGGTTACTTTAAACTGGTCGATCCGGAGAGTTATCATTCCGGTCCTTTCGGAAACGGAAAATATCTTTGTTTCATGGGCTCGAGTGCCGGATATGCTTATATCTCACCACAGGATTTCACGGTATTGACCGGTCCTATCCCTTATTTTTCGGAACAAAACAAATATGATGAAGTTAGTATGCGATCACTGATCGGTTTCAAGAAAAGTGAGAAGGCCAATGAAGCTACAGCAAGACTGGCCGAATATTTCACCCGCAGCAAGTATGCAGCTGGTCTGTCATGGATCTATGGTTCCGTGTCGGTGTTTAATGATGCTTCAGATGCCGCTTCCTATCAGACTTATCTAAGTGAGAATCCTGCGGTGGCTGCCCTTGAGCAGATGAAGGGTTATCTCGGTTTCAGAAAGACTTTCAATGAACAAAGCCAAGTCAAGGAATTACTGGTAGCTGCAATAAAGTCCATCATTATTGATAATAGAGATCTGAAACTTTCTTTAGGTCAGGCTCAGGCTCAGGCCAATAAGCTGTTAAAGGGTTATACAAAGATCGCTGTGATGATCCCTTGTCGAGGTGATGGGTCATACTTCGATACGATCGCGGCAGCGGCTGATGAGATCAACGGCGAAGAAAACGGTATCCGTGTCGATGTGTTTGAATGTGATCCAAATTATGAAGGAAACGAAGAAAACTGGATGAACTGGTATGGCAATCTATGTCAAAACGGCGAATATGATCTGATCATTTCCGGAAGTAGTTCTTATGAAGGCTTCCTTTATGAGGCATGTGAGAGATATCCGGATCAGAGGTTTGCCAACTACCATTATGATTCATTGCCCGATGGTGGTGTACCTTCCAACTGTTATTGCATAAACTATGACAATGCGCAAATGGGCTATGTTACGGGTGCTTTGATTGGTGCAATATCCAATAGTGGTATCGTAGCTGTCGTCGTAGGTATTGATTCAAAAGCCATGAATCAGTTCATCTCAGGCTGGTGCCAGGTTCTGACGGATATGGATGTCAAATATGTCATCGCTTATCCTGGTTCTTTCTCTGATACGGCTTTGGGAAAGACAGTTGCCCAAAGCCAGATCGATAAAGGTGCCGATGTAATCTGGCAGCTTGCCGGTGGTTTGGGCAATGGGGTAATCGAGGCATGTTCGGAAAACGATGATGTTTGGGCTATCGGCACCGACATTGACCAGCATGCTCAGTTTATCGAGTCAAAACCAGCCTGGGCCAACAGTATACTGACCAGTGCTATGAAGAAGACGGATGTCGGAACCAGGATCCTTTGTGAGGATGCAGATGAGGGTACATTATTAGCAAAACTTGGTACAGATGAGACTTTAGGTATTGCACAAGGAGCAGTCGGTGTCGTAGAGAATGATTTCTATCTGGCCAATACTAGTGAAGAGGTCAGAGATAGGCTGGCGGCGGAGATCCTGAAGGTCAAGAATGGTGAAGTTGAAGTTATCGATTGTCTGAAGTGGTCTGATGAAGAATATGAAACTCTTTGGCCAGCTCTCAGGGATGGAAATCGTTTGAATTAGTTTATCTCTAAGTTTCTTGGATATTGGATCTCTTAAATAAAACGTGGAGTGAGATCTTAAACAAATCAAAGCTTTTAAATGACATAGTCCCGGGTGTTTCCCGGGACTATCTTATGATTTGCGTTATTGGTATTAATATTAATTTGGTATGTAATAAGTCTTGTCTTCATCAGGAAGTGTTTCCTGTTTGATGATCTCATTGTTTTTCATCTTTTCCGTTTCCTGTTTGATGAAATCGACCTGAGATTGGAAGGGATGAACGACATATAAGCGGCGATTCCAGCCCATGGAAGCCGTACCTTGCATATCGCCTTCACCGCCCAGATGGTAGGAAATGATGTCCCACTTGCTGTTGTCATCAAGTTGCATGGCTATCAGTTTATATATATCTTCGATATCGATATTGGTCAGAAATTGTCCCTGTAAAGCATATAAAAGATCATCATAATGGCTTAATGATTCAGCACTTAAAAGCTTCTGGATAATGGCTTTTATGACGATCGTCTGGTGTTCGCTTCTGCCATAGTCGCCATTAACGAGATTATAGCGTTCACGGCAATATGCCAGGGCTGCCTCACCATATAAGTGAATGGTTCCTTGGGGAAATTCATATACTTCGCCAGTCAGCGAGCCATTGCCTCCGGCTGTCGTAAAATAATACGGATTGTCTACGTCGATCCCATCCAGGGCATTTACTATATAGCGGAAAGTATTGAAATTAACGACACCATAGAAATCTATATCGATATCATAGTATTCCGAAACGCCTTTCATCGTATTCTGAATGCCATCATTTCCTAAATGTGTAAGTTTATCATAACCATAGTCTTTTGCGGGATTTGGAATATACGTATCCCGGGGGATACCGATGATCATGACCTGTTTAGTGACGGGATTGACGTTGACGACGATATCGACATCGGTACGGCCATAGATGCTTAGTCTTCCTGATCTGGTATCTTCGCCAGCTATATAGACCGTAAATAAGGCATTGGTAATATCTCTTTCGAAAGGCTCTTTTTCAATGACTTCGATCTCTTTTTTGATCGTATAGACTATTCTGGTGTCGTTGGAGAAGCTTGAGAACATCTCGATCTCTTCGATCGAATCGACATAAGCTTCGTTTAGTATCAGTAGATCGCCTTCGTTGTTGTATAGAGCTTCAACAGCTGAAACGATATCGTCTGTTTTGATTGTTCTTAAGGCAGGATTATTCAATTCTTCTTTAAGGATATCCAGGGCGTAAGACTGGTTTTCCAGATCGTTTTTATTCTGAATTATGAAAGAAGAATCAGAGTAAGAATTAAAATCTTCTTTATACTTGCTGTGAGTCGTATAGACGTTGATAACGGCTTCTTCAGTTGATACATCTTTAAAGATGCTTCTGACTCTTTTTTCTATATTTGGCAATAAAATAAGACCCGCCATCATACATACGATTAAGATCACGTTCAAGATGATCGAAAAGTAGCGAAACCACCTTTTAGACAGGATCGAAATGATGCCGCTGATGCATATCAGGGCTATGATTACACACAAAAGAGGCAGTTTATAGCTTTTGGGGAATATCGTGTAGTCGGTGGCTACGAAATACAATAAGAGCGCGCTTATTGTAAACAGTAGCCAGCTGACCAGTTCAGTTTTCTTGTTTTTGAGCTTCTTCATCAGTCTTATCCATTATATAGTTTTGATCGGTATATTCAAATGGCAGCCAGGTTTGAACTTTGCGGTTCATAAAGTTTATTTCAACTAAACAGTTGTGGTTGCGGGGTGAGTATTTGATGATATAGCCTTCAAGTTCAGCTAAAGGTCCTTCAACGATCTTGACTTTCTGGTTGACTCTTATTGCTTTGGATACGCCTATTAAGCCATTCTGTTTCAGGACCCAGGCGGCATATTCGAGATCTTCACCAAAAAGCTTGCCCAGATCAAGTTGCCATTTTAGGATCTTAAAGGGGTTATTGTCGGATCTGATGTATCTTATATCGTAGTTTGAGGGAACATAGATGAAGACATAGCCTTTGATCAGAACGGCTTCTTCATCCCATTTGCGGCCATGTTCGGATCTGTGGACCATCCTTCTCAAAACCAGACAGTAGGTATCTTCATATTTGCCGTTTAATTCTTCAGCCAGGTCTTCTTCTTTGCCTGACAAGGTGAAGAAAACGTAGGCGTCATAGCCTTCGTTTATAAGCCTTTGTCTTAGTTCCTGTTTATATTTGATGTCCATGCATTGATTATAACAGACTAAAAAGTATAAAAAGAGCGACACTTTTGGTAATTTTTGTTCTTAGCGTCAAATAATTGCGGAATTTTTGTTTGATATGTTGCTAATTTGGATGAAAAATGCTACAAAAGCAGTATAAAATGATATAATTCATTAGTACTTTGAGTACAGATTTTGGTTATGAAAAAGATTCTGATGGCTTTGTTTGTTACTTTACTGTGTGTAGGGGCGGTTGCTTCGACCTTTTTCCTGATCGACAACAGTAAGCCCAATATAAACGTAAAAGGTACACCGACTCTAGGATGCAGCGTTTCTTTTGACGATTTGATGAACTATGCTTCGGCGGAAGATGATAAGGGGATCAAATCGTTTTTTATTGAAGAAAAGTCATTAAGTGATATAGCGGATTACAACTATCTTACTTATGTGGCTATCGATGAGGCCAATAACGTCAGAAAACAGCGCGTTTCGGTCAATGTCGATTCGGATGTTAAGACATATCATATCGAGGTCTTAAAGCCTTTACAGGCGCAATTGAGAGAATCATTGCGAGCTTCCGAATATTTAGCTTTAAGAAATGAATGCGGCTGGGATATCGATGATTCCTTTGTTGTAGAGGGTGTTGACTATTCAACGGCTGAGACATATGATGCCAGGATCAGCGTCAAGAAACATGGCGATGTCGAAGCGATATTCACAACAGTGGAAGTTGATGATTTCAATGCTCCACGTATTATCCTGAGTGAAGAGACGTATCGGGATTGGGCTAATACGATCTATACCGATAAGTATTTTCTGGATTTTATCGATCATATTGAAGATGACAACGATGATCCTGATGCTTTATATGAAAAAGTTGTTATTAACTGGCGAGAAGTTATGATGCCATTTAGCAGTGGTCTGATGACCAGGGGTGGAACTTTCACGATCACATACAGAGTTACGGATTCCGATGGCAATACCGGTAAGGCTACTTTGAAACTGCTGATAGAAGTTCCGGTCTATTCATCGTCAGCAGGGGAAGGAGAATAAGGATGAATGAACATGATGAAGAATATGAAATAGATCTGTTACAGATATTTGAGATCATTAAGCAGAAGTTTATCCTTTTTATCCTGATCTGTATGGTCTGCTGTACGGTTGCCTTATGTATAACCAAGTTTTTGATGAAGGAAGAGTTTACGGCAACTGCCAAGATGATCATCGTTCAGAAGTCGGATTCGGCTTCGGCTCAGCAGAATTATACCTATTCCGATCAGCAGTTATCACAGAAATTGGCTGCAACATATTCTCAGATCATCATGTCGGAAGCGATCTCTGATCCTGTTATTACTAATCTTGATCTGTTTGAGAAATATGGCATTGATTCAAGCAGCTACAGCAATATCGTGAAGGTAGCTTCAGCCAATAATACGGAAGTTATCGATGTGTCGGTAACGACCAATGATCCTGTCTTATCGGCCGATATCGCTAATGAAGTTGTCAGTGTTTTTGAAGACAAGATCTTCGATATCATGCAGATCGAGAATGTTACAACTTTGACTGATGCCAAGGTTCCGGAGAGAAAATCGGGTCCCAGTACTATGAAAAATACGGTTATTGGTGGCATCTTGGGTCTTCTGATCTGTGGAATAATCACTTTGATCCAATTGTTTACAGATACCAAGGTCAAGACGGAAGAAGAAGTTAAGAAGATCTTTAATTATCCGATAATTGGTTCGATCCCGGATTTTGAGATCAGAAATGCGGAGGTGGATGAAGATGACGACTAAGCAGGAAGAAAACATCTTAAAACCCAGTGATAATCTGGTTACCTTGACGCAGCCTGATTCTGTCGCTTCAGAAGCTTTTAGGATCTTGAGAACAAATATTTCTTTAAAAGATTTTGATTCCAAGATCAAGGTCATCAACGTCATATCTTCGACGGCTAAAGAGTCCAAGTCTACGACGGTGTTGAATCTGGGTTATGTCTTTTCACAATTGGGTAAGAAAGTATTGGTCATGGATCTTGACTTAAGGCTTCCTTCGATCCACAAGAAGCTGAAGATGAAGAATCAGAATGGTATCACGGATGTCATTTCCAAGAGTATTGATTTTAATGAAGCGGTCATCCATTATACCAAGAATATGGATATCATCCTGTCGGGTACGAGGAATCCTTATGCCTCAGAACTGATACAATCCAGGGCATTCGCCAAAGTGCTTGAGGCACTTAGGAATGCCTATGATATGATTGTTATCGACTGTCCGCCGGTTGGCCTTGTCACGGATGGGGTCATCACATCTACCTTGTGTGATGGCACTATCATTTGCGTGGCTTCGGGCATGAATGATAAAAAAGACCTGGAAAGGACTAAGGATCTGATCGATCAGTTCAATGTCAATGTATTGGGCATCGTCATGACCAGAATGCCGGTCGGCAAGCGATACTACAGCAAGTATGGCTATAAGAAGTATGGTTATGGATACGGTTATGGCTATGGTTACTATGGCGAGTCTGAAAACAAAAAGAAGAAAAAAGAAAAGAAGACTAAGAAATGATCGATATTCACAATCACCTGATTCCGAATATTGATGATGGTTCCGATTCGCTTGAATTGTCAAGAAAACTGATCAAAGATGCCATAGATGAGGGTATCACGGATATATTGATCACACCTCATTTTATGAAACATGGTCCTTACGATGTAAGGAAAGAAGAACTGATTGGTTTGTTTGAAAACCTGAAGAAGGAAACAAAGGATCTTGATGTCAATCTTTACTTGGGAAATGAGTTACTGATAGACAGAGAACTGGATGAACTATTAGCTAATGAGCAGATCTGTTCATTAAATGATTCCCGATATGTCCTGATCGAGTTTCCTTTCGAACATTACAGAGATGAGTATGATGAGTATCTCTATAATGTTTCCTTAAACTATAAGATCATCATTGCCCATCCTGAGAGATATCAGTTTGTGCAAAAAAGACATGATTTTGTAGATAGATGGCTTTCAGAAGGATATCTTCTGCAAGCCAATTCAACTTCCTTACTCCTCTTAGATACAAGAAGAGTTATCTATGATCTGATTGGAAAAGGGAAGCTTAGTTTTATTGCTTCGGATGCCCATAATGAGCATAGACCTGTGAGTTTATTGGAAGCTTATAGGCTGATTTCTAGAAAGTTCTCTGAAGAAACGGCAGAACTTCTGATGGAGATCAATCCGAAAAGAGTTATTGAAAACAGATCGATAAAAAAAGTTCCGGCTGTAAAGAAACGCTTATTTTAGTAGAGATAGTATCATGAAGAAGAACACCGTATATAAACACCTGGATTTTCTGATCATTGATGAGTTTAGTCTGCTTATCAGTTTTTTATTAGCTTATATACACAGAGTTTCTTCTTTTGGGGCTTTTTTGAATTCAGCACCATACAGATCCTTATTGATTATGGAAATGGCGATAGGAGTATGTGTGGTGTTTTTTTCACAATCACATAAGAATATTTTAAGAAGAAACTATATCAATGAATTGAAAGCAGTTCTTTACCATCATTTGGAGTGTTATCTGATACTTGTCTTTGTTTTGTATCTGACCAAGACTTCAACGGTATATTCCCGGGTAATGGTCTCATTAACTTACATAATGGCTACATTGCTGTCGTATGTTTTAAGACAGATATGGAAAAAATTTATAAATAACAAAAGCGTCAGTTCGACTCTTAGTTCCAACAACAAGATCTTAATCATAACCGACAGCAAGAATCTGAATGGTACGATCGAAAGAGTCAATAAATACAATTATGATATGTATGAAATAATCGGCTTCTGTATCATGGATAAAGATATGAGGGGGCAGACGGTTGATAACTATTCGATCATTGTAAATAAAGACGATGTCATGGAATACGTATGTGTCAACTGGGTCGATGAAGTCTATTTTGCGATGGATTACGGCAAGATCCCTCAGCATATGATCAAGGGTTTGGCGGTAGCGGGTATTACGACTAATGTCCGTTTGAGCAAGATAGTCGATCTGGAAGGAAGACAACAGAGCGTTAAAAAGCTATTCAATACGACAGTAGTAAATTCTTCGATTGCTCAAAGGACCAACGGACAGATCTTCCTAAAAAGAGCGATGGATATCTGCGGTGGCATCGTAGGAAGTCTGATAACACTCATACTTGCGTTATTCATTTGGCCTATCATGCATGTAAAATCACCTGGCCCAATCTTCTATAAACAGGAAAGAATTGGCCAAAACGGTAGAAGGTTTTATATGTATAAATTCAGGTCAATGGTATTAAATGCTGATGATCTAAAAAAAGATTTAATGGCTCAGAATCGAATTAAAGATGGTATGATGTTTAAGGTCAAAGATGATCCAAGGATCATTCCTGGCATTGGTGAGTTCATTAGAAAGACTTCGATTGATGAATTTCCTCAGTTCTTTAATGTTTTAATAGGCGATATGTCACTGGTTGGAACAAGACCTCCAACGGTTGATGAATGGGAAAAATATCAACTGGAACATAGGATCAGGATGGCTATTAAACCTGGTATTACCGGTTTATGGCAGGTAAACGGAAGATCAAAGATTACTGACTTCAATAAAGTTATTGAATATGATACAAAGTATATCAATAACTGGTCGTTGACGTTGGATATAGAGATTCTTATTAAAACAGTGTTTGTCTTACTCTCTAAAAGAGAAGATGAAGCAATGTACAGTTATTGCGTCTGATATAGCATATAATGAGGAGATAATTGATGTGGAAAATAATGAAGGAATAATTATTCGCCACGATTTAGAGGATGGTCTTGTTAATGCTATCAGGATGCTAGCGGAAGATAGAGAGCGATTAACAGCGCTAAAAATAGGGAGCTATAATTCGAGGTTAAAGGACAATGCTGGGAAGTAATGTAAGAGCAATCAAAACATACTGAGAAATGTAAGACAACCATATTATTTTAGGAGAAGCCAATGGAAAAAGTAAACGTAATCCACCATATGAATGAGTTTAGAAATATTCTTTCCTATGCAACTAATATTGGCTTCTTTTTCGGAGCCGGTACCTCGTGCGCTTTTGATCTACCATCAATAGGACAGCTTACTGATAAGGTGAAAGGTTCTCTGGCATCCGATCAACAGATAACATACGATGAGATTGAAAAATCTTTAAAAGATCTTTCTGGTAAAGATTGGATTACCATTGAGGATGTCCTAAATCATCTCCGCGAAGTGCGTGATTTAACGTACAACAGGGCTGATTACGATTTTAAGGGGTTGACCGGTGAAAAGGCAGCAGAATTAGATCGCGATATATGTAATGCCGTTTTCCAGATTATAAAGTATGATACTGAGCGAGCAGATGTATTTGATCTGCGTAGGTTTTTTGCCTGGTATGATGCGGCAAACCGTGGGTTTGTGAAAGAAATATACACCACGAATTATGATATGCTGCTTGAAATGGCTATGGAAGCGAATAGGATACCATACTTTGATGGTTTTACTGGATCGTATGAACCGTTCTTCTCACCAGAAAGTATTGAAATGTTTCCTGGAGAGATGGATTCCACCAACAGGTGGATTCGACTATGGAAAATACATGGTTCTCTCAACTGGATGAAAAAGCCTGCAACTGCGTCATCCACAGAGCATATCGTTCGTGTCGGTAAAATTGACACACCTCAAAATGAACTGATGATATATCCATCGCGTGAGAAGTACAGTCTATCGCGGAAAGAACCATATATCGCATATTTCGACAGACTCAAGAATTATCTAACAAGAAGTGAGCTTGTGTTTGTCATTGCAGGATATTCATTTGGTGATGAACATATTAACGACGTTATCTTCAATGCATTACGTAACAACAGCAGACTCTATGTAGCCGTCCTCTGCCATGGAGATCAGCAGGTCGATGCTATGGAGGCTTATGCAAATGCATATAGAAATTTGTGGGTGGCCGGACCAAAGAAAACCATTGTAAATGGGCTTAAGAAAGAATGGATTTTCGACACATCTGAAGATCAGGACGTTGGTGCTGGAATGTATTGGAATTATTCGGACGAAGAATTCCAATTGGGAGACTTCAAGAAACTAATTGACTTTCTGATTGAGAATTCTGGCCGAAAAAATGTCATTGAGGAGATTGCCCATGCAAAATGACATTACATACCTTGGAACAGTAATTCGGGCAGATTCCAATTCAATTGAAGTTGAAATCAGTAATGAGATTCCTTCATCAAGCCCGATAATCAATGGAAAAGTCTATAAACTGGGCCAGATCGGGACCTTTGTAAAGATAATAGCAGGAAATATCACAACATTCGGTCTTGTGGACTCTGTCAATAATACACCATCAAGTGCTGTTCAGCCGCAGTTGGATTTAAATCCAGGGAGCAGATTCCTTACGGTAAGTCTTGTGGGTGAGAAGATTGGGAATAAGAAGTTCGAAAAAGGTATCGGACTGTACCCGACAATCAATGATGAAGTTCACCTTGTGACTGAAGAGGACTTGTTGGATATCTATGGAGGAACGGAAGACACAACAGGATTGTTAGCTATTGGCAAACATGCATCTTCAGAGAATCTTGATGTTTTCCTTGACATACACAAGCTGGTTCTGAGACATTCCGCAATACTGGGTTCGACAGGAAGTGGAAAGAGTAACAGTGTTGTTGCCACAATTAAGAGGCTGACAAATCAAATGAAGAACTCTCGGATGGTTCTTATTGATCCTCATGGGGAGTATGGATCAGCATTTCCAAACGCAAAAATCTTTCGGATTGGGGATCGAGAAAAACCACTCTACGTCCCCTTCTGGTTGATGACCTTTGACGAATTGATGTATTTTCTGGTTGGCGCAAAACCAACAGATGATCAGCGCCCTGAATATCGTGAGTTCAGAGAAATAATTGTCAGAGCCAAAAGGGCGAATTATCAACTTTTGGCAGGTGATGTGAATCAGGATTATATTACAGCCGATTCTCCAATACCTTTCAATATTCGTCAGATCTGGTATGACATGAACAGAAAAGTCAATGCGACATACTCACAGGGTACACAGGCTGCGCAGACAGCAGCAACGGAATGTCTTGTGGAAGAGGGCAATGCTGAAGAGCTAATTCCTGCCAAGTTTCAGCCATATTTTATGAGCAATCAGGCTCCATTCAAAGCCAAGGATGCAACATTCTATGCTTACGAAAAGAAATTGATTGCAAGATTGAAAGACAGTAGATATGATTTCATGTTTCATCCCGGTGAATACAGGGATAAGGATTCTGGCAAAGACCTGCACAATTTGCTATCGGAATGGATAAGCGGTGATGAAAGGCTGACAATCCTTGATTTAAGCAATGTTCCCTTTGAAGTTTTAGATATTACGGTGGGTTTGATCACTCGATTCATATATGACAGCATGTTCTGGGGAAGATTTGAATCAAACACGGGAAGAAACAGACCTTTGCTTATTGTATATGAGGAAGCCCATTCATATCTCGGGAAAGACAACACTTTTTATGCCCGTGATGCCGTGGAGCGAATATTCAAAGAAGGAAGAAAATTCGGTGTCGGTGCTATGGTTATTTCTCAACGCCCATCAGAATTGTCAGAGACTATTCTTGCGCAGGTCGGTACCTTTATTGCATTGAGACTTACAAATTCGTCAGATCAGGCGATTGTAAAATCGATGGCTCCAGATAATATGAACAGCTTGATAAATCTTCTCCCATCACTACGGATTGGTGAGGCAGTAATAGTAGGGGAAGCTATTAATATCCCTTCACGAGTTAAAATTACATTACAGACACCGAGACCGGATAGCTCTGATCCGGATGTGGTTGCGGCTTGGAACAAAGAATATCAACCTTCTGATGATCAGTACGCAGCCGTTGTCACGAATATTAGAGAACAGCGAATAAGGAGGAGACAAGATGGATAGACAGTATGTTGATTCCTCAATGATTAGCAGTATCGGATTTGATCCTCAAACAAGCACTTTGGAAATAGAATTCAAAGGTGGGGTGATATGGGATTATCCCGGTTTTCCTGAATATCTGTGGTATGAATTCGAATCATCTGAATCGAAGGGGAAATTCTTTCACCAAAATATCAAGGAGCAGTATACATCTCAAGGCTATAGAGTGGAGTAAAAGATAGATCAGCATTTCTGTAGCTCTTCACCACAGAAATCTATAACCACAGAAAGGAAACGAAACACAATGACCACCTACTTAGTAACCGGTTGTGCGGGCTATCAGATCATCCCGACGGCTGAAAATATCAAAGTGACGCTCAATAAGAAGACTTTGGTCTTTGGTGAAGATTATGAGATCGAATCCATAACCAATAATGTCAAAGCCGGTAAAGCGACGATGATCATCCATGGTATTGGAGAATATGGCGGAACCAAGAAGGTGACTTTCGCGATCGGCAAGCAGTCTTTGATCCTGGATCTGGGCAACATTATTCGCAGTCTGTTCGGACTGTAATGAAGCGGTTTTTCTGGAATAATCTGAATAAAAGCAGATGTGCGATCATTCTCAAAGGCTGAAAGTACATCTGCTTTTGGTATGAAAAAAGTACCACTTGAATACCTGAATGATAATTAGTTTAGGGATAAAATTTTATGGGTATGTTATCATAAAAACGGCTATTTTTATATGAAACATGAGTATTTCACCGTCCGCATATCGCCATGTTAATCAACGTGGTATCGCTTAGTTAATTATTCTGGTATCACTGTATCAGTGTTCTGATATCGCAATCATCCCTTTAAAGTAATTATCATCCTTCTTTCTACAATAGAGATGTAGATTCACTCTATGACGAAAGGAGGATTTTTATTATGTCGAAGAAAAGAGAAATTCTACGTTTACTCGATCTTGGACTTTCACAGCGGTCTATTGTAATGTCAGCTCACGTCAGTCCAAATCGGGTATCTGAAATGCGGCAGTTCTGTACACAAAGGAATCTCGCCTATTCTGAAGCACTTAAACTCAGTGATGAAGAAATCGACGGTGAGAAAAAGAAAGAGGTAAAAACCTTCTGCGTTGTAAGACCGGACTGTCCTTACATCCATGAGGAACTGAAGAAGAAAGGAGTCACGCTGAAGTCTCTTCATGATGAATATGTCGAAAGCTGTCTTGAAACAAAACAGGATTATCTGAAATACACGCAGTTCTGCAATGTCTACAAGGAATACGTTGAAGATAATAAACTGACTATGCATATCGAGAGAAAACCCGGCGAAAGGATTGAAGTTGACTGGTCAGGTGGAAGCGTTCCGATCTATGAT
>JAFRJA010000054.1 GCA_017432545.1 Erysipelotrichaceae bacterium | reverse complement strand
TACAGGTAAATTTAAACTCATGAAATCAGGAGGTCTTCTCAGAGCCAGCAGCATGTATTTCAGTTTCGGTGGAAGCTGGAACTATGGGAACAGTTTCGGTTATACAGGATCGCATGCCTATCTGATAAACGGAAGCCCGGTCATTTGTATCCAGCCGAACAAACACGTTCCTGAAAGCGGAGAGCCATATGATGGTGCCGGAACAGATACCGGAATAATCGCCAAAGCAATCGCCTGGTGCAATATGAACGGAAAATCTCAGGCATACACTCAGGCAATGGTCGATAATATTCTGCATGGACCAGGTTCGGCGTGGGCAGGAAGTGAAGTTCCTGACCCAAGCATTATAGACATGGATAATTATGACTGCAGCGTCAGCATTTACTCACCGGGATCAGATGGCGGTGCACAGATGTTTGCTGACTTCAATGCATCATATACACCGCGAAGCGGCAAAGGAAGAATAAGAAAAGTATCATCCAAATCAAACATGACGGATGGCAATGCATTATATTCTCTTGCCGGTGCCGTTTACGGTGTTTACAGAGATTCGTCATGCACAAGCCTTGTTACTACACTAACAACTGGATCAAGCGGATATTCTGATTACTGGGAAACAAGAGATGACGGGACATATTATGTTAAGGAAATAAGCGCTTCTCGAGGATTTAAACTCGATCCGAATGTCTATAGAATGAGAATCAGTTTAGGTGGGAGCGAAACCGTCACAGTTACGGAAGAAGCGATGCTGGACCCGAGTTCGGTAGTATTATACAAATATAACGAAAGAACAGGACGTGTTTACGGGTATGATCAATATTTGGATGAAGCCCAATTCACTGTCAGATATTATGATACAAATTCAGAAAGTGACGTCACGAACGGAAGATCGCCTAAGTTCACATGGATATTTAAGGCCGAATTTGAAGATGTTGATGGAATAACAACTGCTATAGCAAGATTTGACAGAGATCATTTAGTAAGTGCGACTGATAGCAATACTTTTGCATCCGACGGTGCCCTCTTATTTCCGCTGGGAATTGTTACCATCGAAGAAACAACAGCTCCGAACGGATTTGCAAAAGATCCAACTATATATATAGGCCATATTAGAGATGAAGGTGGATATGCCGTAATGAGGCTAAACGGAAGCACAGGCTGGGTCGAGGTGGATAATTACGATATGACTCAGCGAGAAGAAATGCAGACCATTACCATCAATATTCAAAAAATAGACAAGGAAACAGGTCTCGCATCTCCTCAGGGTTTGGAAGACCTTTCCGGAGCTAAGTTTGAGATCAGATACTATGATCCAATGACGGACCAGAAGTATCTTGTCGGAACTGTCACAACAGACGCTCAGGGTAAAGCATCTTTGTCCAAGGATATCGTCGGTGATTTTGACGGAGAAGACCTGATTTGCGGTACATACTACATCAAGGAGATTGAAAGACCGGACGGATATCAGCTGTATCCGGGCGAAGTCGTGCTTGACGAAGCACCTGACAGATATATAGTTGCTGATCCGCAGGAGATCGTGCTTGACGCATCACCTAGAAGCATAAATACAGCACACTTTGATTTCACGCATAATCATCCTGACATCTATATCAGAGGCGGTTTTACATTAACCAAGCACGACATAGACTTCATGGAAAACAGGCCTCAGGGCGACGCTACAAACCTTGTTACTACATATGAAGTCATTTCACTCAACAGCAAGGACAAGCTCGTTGATTTCAACCTCGACGGAACAGAAGACCCTGTAAATGAAAGATTTTCTTATGGTGAAGCCTGCTTCAGATTCAGCACCGATGAAAACGGTGAATACACTTCCAGAGTAAGACTTCTGCCTGAAGGAAAATACAGGATCCAGGAAGTTGAATCGCCTGTCGGCTATCTTGTAGAAGGAAATACCGTGTCAAGGGATTTTGAGATCACTTATGATGGTCAGGTAATTGACCTGGATGATACGGAATGGAACGAATTGCTGACAGAAGAACCGATCAGGGGTGGAGTGAAGATCGCTAAACGCGACTTTGAATCCAAGCAGAATTCGCCTCTTGGCGGTGCATCAGTCGGCAATGCTTATATACAGATCGTCAATCGCTCTGTCAATCCGGTAACTATTTACACCGAAGAAGGCATGATCGAAGTTCCGGTAGACGGTGTCATCCCGACAACGGAAGGCATCAGAAAAGTTGTCGTAGATAAATATACCGGTGAAGAAAAGGAATATACGGGTATCACGGACGAAGACGGTATTCTGGAACTTGCCGATGACTATCTGCCATATGGCTCATACAGCTATGAAGAGATCGTTCCGCCTACGGGATATCTCATTCTCAACGACCCGAGCAGAGAAAATCTGGTCGGAAGTTTCAGGATCAGAGAAAACGAAGTAATTATCGACAAAACATCTCTTGAAAACGAAGCCCTGATCAACCAGGTAACAAGAGGTGACTTTGAGATACGCAAGATCGATTCCGAAAATCAGGATCTTATGGCGGATATCGAATTCACCATTGAATCTCTGACGACCGGTGAAAAACACAGTTTTACCACCGATGAAAACGGCTTTTATTCCTCTGCAAGCTCATGGAATCTGCACAGCTACGACACCAATGGCGGAACAGCCGAAAGCGGTCTGTGGTTTGGCAATTATATAAAGGACGAAGAAGACGAATACGCTCAGTCAGTGGCGGTAAATGATGGTCTGGGCGCTTTGCCTTATGACACTTATCTGATCAGCGAACTCAGAGGTCCGAACAACGTTGGCAAGCAGATGTACAAAGGTTACGTCATTATCAGACGTGACAACACTGTGATCTCCATCAACAACGTTGAAAACGTTGATATCGAAATTAAGACTACAGCAAGCAGTGCTGTAGAAAACAGCCTGATGCCTAAGCTCGTACCGGCGATTAAAGATACAAAGATTATAGATACCGTTGAATACAGAAATCTGCGTACCAGCCCAGCGACCGAATATACTCTGGTTACAATGCTGATGGATAAGGCTACCGGTATGCAGGTAAAGGATATGGACGGCAACCCTGTTCAGGCTGAAACGACATTTACGCCGGCCAGAACAAACGGCACTGTCAAGACAGAGATGACTCTGAATATGGAAAACCTTGAAGAAGGTATAGATGCCGTTGTCTTTGAGTTCCTGTACGAAGATGATGAACTGGCGGCTCAGCATGCTGATCTTGACGATGAAGGTCAGACAGTGACCATTCCGGGCTTAAAGACCACAGCTACAGATAACAACACTGAAGCACATGTCGGCCAGCTTGGTGAGATCACTGTCACCGATATCGTCAAATACTCCAAACTTCAGGTAAACCGCGTCTACACTATTACAGGCAAACTGATGGACAAAGATACCGGTGAAGCCCTGCTGGACGCTGAAGGAAATGAGATTACAGACGAAGCAACATTCAGAGCCAGACAGTCCGACGGCGAAGTTGAACTGACGTTCCATTTTACTGTTGAAGACCATGGCCACTCATATGTAGCGTTCGAAGAACTGATCTACGAAGAAGATGTCTATGCAGTGCACGCCGACATTGAAGATGAAGATGAATCCGTACACTTCCCTGACATTTCAACTCAGGCCAGAAGCAATGGCATCCAGAATATGCTGGCAGAAGAAAACGGAGAGATCATTGATACTGTTCATTACACCAATCTTTCGCCGCTGCATGAATATACGATTACCGGAAAGCTTATTGACAAAGAGACTGGCGAAGTCATAAAGGATTCTGAAGGTCATGAGATCAGCGGATCGGCCACTTTCACGCCTGAAGCAAATGAAGGTGAAATTGATGTCGAGTTTATGATCGATGCATCAGAACTTGCCGGACATAAACTGGTAGCGTTTGAAAAACTGTTCTATGAGCAGTTTGAACTGGTAAATCACGAAGATCTTGAAGATGAGGAACAGACCATCTGGATCCCGGAAATCAGGACTACAGCTCATTCGGACGATAAGGATGAAGAAGGAAACTTCTACAAGGATATCCTGGTCGATACGGAAGCTGTGCTGATAGATACCGTTAAATACAAGGCGCTGCAGCCTGGACATGTGTATATTCTTAAGGCGAGATTATATGATAAGGAAACAGGAGAGTTCCTGAAAGACGGTGACGGCAACGAGATCATTGCGCTCAGGACGTTCTCACCGGAAAGCGAAAACGGTACTGCAGATGTTGAGTTCGTAATCGATACGACCCAGCTTGCACACCACAAACTTGTTGCTTTTGAAGTCATGTTTGAAGGAGACATCGAGATCGCAAGACACGAAGATGCCGATGATGAAGACCAGACAGTCGAAGTCATTCCGCCGGAGATCAGAACAACCGCCCTTAACAAGGATGGAGAAAAGACAGCTCCTTACGGATCGATCACGCTGATAGACAAGGTCGAATACCGTGGCGTCAAGGCAGGCCGTGAATACATCCTTAAAGGTTCTCTCAGGTATAAGGACGGGGAACCTGTATATGACAAGGATGGAGAAGAGGTAACAGGCGAAATAACCTTTACTCCTGAAAAGCGCAACGGTACTATTGATATGCCGTTCACATTTGATTACGTTGATTTTGAAAACACCGAAATGGTCGTTTTTGAAAATCTGTATATCGGGGAAGTCCTGATCGTTGATCATGAAGATCTGGAAGATGAAGACCAGAGCATCGAAATCGTCAAGCCACAAATCAGCACTACGGCAACTGATGAAAACGGTGAAAAGGCCACAGTCAAAGACCACTACGTGCAGATCATTGATACAGTCTCATATAAGGATCTGAATGTGGACAACGAATATACCATGAAAGGCCGCCTTTACAACAAGGAGACAGGCGAAATTCTGAAAAACGCCGACGGCGAAGAATACGTAGTCGAAAAGACCTTCACTCCTTCAGCGAGAAATGGAGAAATCGAGCTTGAATTCGAAATTGACGGTTCCGATCTGGATTACGACAACCATCTTGTCGTCTTTGAAAAACTGTATCTGTGGGATCTGGAAATAGCCGATCATGAAGATGCGGAAGATGAGGATCAGACGATCGAATTCCTGAAACCGGAGATTGCCACTACCGCCTATGACGGTAATGACAAGCTCGTATCCGTCAAAGACAAGGCAGTTAAAGATACCAAGATCGAAGACAAGGAAAAGATCGCTATTCTGGATACAGAAATGATATTCAGAGACAAGGTTGAGTACAAATATCTCGATACCGAGGAGACCTATATTCTTAAGGGCATCCTGATGGACAAAAAGACCGGTAAACCGTTAATGGTCAACGGCAAGACAGTTGAAGCGGATTATGAACTGATGCCGCCTGTCCATTCAAGCGTAGCTATCGTCGAATTCACATTTGACGGATCGTATCTTGATCCTGCCGATGCGGACGTGGTGGTATATGAGACTCTCTATCTCAAGAAAACCATTGAAGAAGAGGGGCAGGAACCGGCCACACAGCTGATCGAGCTTGCCGAACACGAGGATATTAAAGACGAATCACAGTGGATCCACATCTACTATGAACAGCCTACGCTGAAGACTACAGCGACATTCTCCAACGGCAAGAAGGATCATGCATCCGATGGCAAGGTGACGATCGTCGATACCATTGAGTACACAGGCCTTGATACGCATCTTGAATACAAAGTCAAAGGCGTACTGGTAAACAAGGACGGACAGAAGACACTCGATACCGGAGAGATCACCTTCAAGCCGGAAACAAGAAACGGCAAGATCACAATGTCGTTCACTGTCGATGCAAACGGCTGGAAGAACAGAGATACTGTGGTATTTGAGGATCTCTACAGAACCCGCGACAACAGACTCATAGCCTTCCATAAGGATATAAACGACAAGGGCCAGACAGTTTATTTCTATGACCCGACCCGCAGGCTGTACCGTTTCGTCAAGACCGGAGCCGGTCAGGCAGTCATGATTGCCGTACCGACACTGGCTGTGGCGGGTATAGTTCTGCTTGCTGTCCTGAACAAGAAAAAGAAGGAAGAAGAACAGGTGTAGTAAAAGGAAGAGTTTCTGGGCACCCAGGTGCCCAGAGCTTCCGTTTGCGATATGGAACATAAACTGGTAAGAATTCCGGTATATATTCTTCAGATCATGGTTTCTGCGTTTCTGTATTTCTTTCTTTCAGGACATATAATAAACAGCATTTCCTGCGGATCCTATACGAATCCGCTTGGCGAGATCGTCCGGTATATATTCGTAACAGTATTGCTGATAATCATAATTTTCAGCTGCTTTCATCTGATCAGAAAGGGGGGTCCGGGAATGATCCTGACTCCGATGTTTTTGGTCCTGGGAGCAGTCTGCTATAATCATAAACAGCTGATAATTGATGAGATGATGATGTATTCCCTGGCATATATAATAATAGGAATCATCAACATCCCGCTGGATAATCTCGCAGCAAATTTCAAATCCAAAGAGGCCTGAGAGCCTCTTCAATATGCGGCCATCTGGTGATTTCCGGGTCTCCTTTGCGCTTCGGCGTATGTTCTTGCCCGGTATTTGAGTCCGATTCTCAAAGACCGCTTTTTTCAAGGAAAAAGAATAAATGTCAAAAAAACGAAAAAGAACGCTAGTCTATACATTGATATCGATAATCCTTACACTCATCATCATGATTTGTGTCTTTATTATTGCCAAGTCTCTTATTGCCGACAGCAAAGCTTCTGATGAGGTGAAGAAGGTATATAACATCATCAGGGAAACATCTGACGAAGAATCAGGATTCACCCAGGAAAGTTTTAGAGCTATCCTTGCGGAAAACAAGGACTTTATCGGTTATATTGCCTGGGATTCCGGGATCATTGAACAACCGATATTGCAGGCTGCAGACAATGACTATTATCTTCACAGGAGCTTTGATGGA
This sequence comes from Erysipelotrichaceae bacterium, assembly GCA_017432545.1. Taxonomy (GTDB): domain Bacteria; phylum Bacillota_I; class Bacilli_A; order Erysipelotrichales; family Erysipelotrichaceae; genus Colivicinus. The sequence continues at coordinate 625 of JAFRJA010000054.1, read as the reverse complement.
AACTACTATGAATCCGGTTCGATCTTCATGGACAGTGAATCAAAACTGTCAGATCAAAACATCGTCATTTACGGGCACAACAATTCCTACAACCACGAGATAATGTTTTCCCATCTCAACGATATGGCTCTGGACCAGGAATACTACGAAAACAACAGCCGTTTTACCGTTTTCCTTGAGAATGAGGTAAGAGAGTATGCGATATGCTATGTATACTATATAAATGAGGAAGAATTTGAAGATTATGACTTTCTTCAGGCGAATTTTGAAAGCAGAGAGGAATTTGCTTCATTCATGGAATTCCCGGAAAAGAAAAACCTGATTTCGTCAGTTAACGGAGAACTGGAATACGGAAACAGATTTGTAACATTGCAGACCTGCAAGAGAATGAATCAGGATGTCAAAGTGGTCGTTTTAGCCAAGGAAGTGCTTGTCAGAAAATACAAAAACTGACCGGACATTCTGGGCACCTGGGTGCCCAAAGTGTTCGTTTCCAATTTAAAAAGGAATGAAAGAGTGTGTTTTTCGACATTATTCTGGTTAAACTTTCCAATTTAAAAGGGAATAGTGATAAAAAATAATATTATGTATATTTTTATTTTCCAATTTAAAAGGGAATAATGGC
>JAFRJA010000053.1 GCA_017432545.1 Erysipelotrichaceae bacterium | reverse complement strand
GCTCCGCCCGCGTGATCAAGATGACCATGTGTCAATATCAGTTCATATGGCTTACCATTCAGTCTTTCTTCTACAAAGCTCTTATATGGGCCCAAGCCAAAACCGGTATCGATCAGGATCGCTTTATCTTTTCCCTGAGCTATATAGGAATAGACATTTCCCGGTAATAAAACACGATCAAGGTGCTCGTTTATCTTTTCAATTTGATACAGTTCTTCCATGATTGTCTAGAATATCCCCTGTTCCAGCATTGCCTGGGCAACTTTCTTAAAGCCCGCAATATTGGCTCCGGCCACCAGATCATAACCCATGCCATATTCTTCCGCCGCTCTTTTTGAAACTTCATGGATATTTTTCATCATCAGGTGTAACAGTTCATCAACTTCCTGTTCACTCCATGACAATCTTTCCGAGTTCTGGCTCATCTCCAGCGCCGAGACACCGACACCACCTGCATTGACTGCTTTGGCCGGGGCAACGATGATCTGTTTATTATTTCTTAACAATTCAAGAGCCTCATTGGTTGTTGGCATGTTTGCGACCTCGATATAGTATCTGACTCCCGAATCAGAGATCTTCTTAGCCGATTCCAGGTCAACATCATTCTGTACGGCTGCCGGCATATAGATATCGACGTCCTTAACGCCCCAGAACTTTTTACCCTCAACGAATTCACAACCGAATTTATCCGCGTACGGTTTACAGTGCAAAGGATCTTCTCTTCTCATCCTGGCGACAAAATCGATCTTTTCCCTTGTTATTATTCCTTCTTCATCATGGATATAGCCATCCGGTCCGGACATATAAGTTACCTTGGCACCGAGCTCAGCAGCTTTCTTGATGATACCCCAGGCAACATTGCCATACCCGGAAACACCGATCCGTTTGTCTTCGATCCTTTCTTTTTCGTGTTTCAATACTTCTTCCAGATAATAGATCGCGCCATATCCGGTAGCTTCCGGACGGATCAAAGAACCACCATAAGACAGACTCTTGCCGGTGATCACACCATTCTCAAAATTCCCTTTGAGTCTGCGATACTGACCAAACAGATAACCGATCTCTCTTTGTCCGACACCCATGTCACCGGCCGGTACATCGCAATCGGGACCGATGTATCGGTATAAAGCACTCATATAGCTCTGACAGAAACGCATGATCTCCTTGTCGCTTTTTCCTGCCGGGTCAAAATCAGAACCACCCTTGCCACCACCGATCGGTAAACCGGTCAAGGCATTCTTGAAAGTCTGTTCAAAACCTAAGAATTTGACGATACTTTCATTCAGATTCTTCTGGAAACGCAATCCACCTTTATAAGGTCCGATTGCACCATTGAACTGACATCTGTATCCGACATTGGTTCTGACCTTTCCTTCATCATCCATCCACACAACACGGAATCTGAACATCCTTTCCGGTTCCGCCATGCGATTTAAAAGATCAGCCTCTTCGAACTCCGGATGAGCTTCTATGAGCGGTCTTACCGAATTATAGACTTCCTCAACACATTGTACGAATTCACTCTGATCTTTATATTTTTCTCTTAATTGTTTTATTACATCATCTACATACATAAGATCGTCTCCCTCGTCTTAATTATAGCTTCTTTCCGAAAAGAAAATGCCTCTTCATTGAGACATCGTTTCCTTATAAACTCGCACAGAACACTTCATATGTCTGTGTATTTCCTGTTTCATCTGTTACTTCTAAACTCGCCACAAAGCTCTCGCTGTCCAGAATAAGTTTTAAAGTATAACCTTCTTTGATTATGATATCGTTGGCTTCATAGTAAAGCTGATCTTTATCAATAACTCTTAACAGATAACTGTCTTCTTCCTGTTTCTCAACTATGACTTTATCTTCACTTCCCACCGGAAGCTTTTCTATCATCGCCTTGCCCCAGATCGAAGTCTTGCGATTGGCCTCGATATCAGGCAGGACCCAGACATCAGTCGTTTCTTCAGTCTCGTTGATAAAAGTTATTTCAATTGTTTCGCCCACTTCTTTTACGATCTCCTCTTCGCTTTCTTTCTTACAGCCACACAAGCTTAACAGCGATAACAGACATATAGTTATGATCACTGATTTTTTCATTGTTTCTTACCCAATTCGATTTCCTTATTCAAAGAAGGATCCCAATAATTAATTATGGCTTTACCGCCGTTGTGTTCCAGCATCATCTTGTATTCTTCGATCCCATATACATATTCAAAGATCTTATCCAGCGAGCTGTTTTTCAGATCCTTGTTTTTCACAAAACCGGTACCTAGTAATTTGGGATCCGCATTCTCTCTGTAACCGTATAAGGTCACCGCACACATGCGGTTGTTGAAGATATCATCGATCAGATCGACCAGCCAGTAGATCTCATCATCAAAACTCAAAGAAAAGTGATCGTGATTGTTTCCGAAGAATATCGTCGCTTCACCCTGATTGAATTCAACAAACATCTCATCGCCTTTATTTTCATTCAAGACTTCGATCGTTGACCCCTCTTCTTCAAGATGATCATATCCTTTTTCATCGCGATGATGAACTATATATTCATGTTCACTGATCGCTTCAGTTACCGCTTCATAAGCATCCATACCTATACCTCGCTTTCAGGCTTACCGGCTTTCTTATGCAGAGAAGACTCAAGAAACAGGCACATCCGATCACACATCACATGATGATCGTTGTTAAGGTGCCTGTTGAATTGTTTTATCTGCTCTGAGATCTCCTGTTTCTCTATCTTAACTAACAATGATTATAACATTTCATAATTCTTCTGATATTTAGTTATTCAATCAAAAACAACTCCGAAGAGTTGTCTGTAAATGCTGATAGAATGAGTGACGGAAATAAAATCCGTATCACTGCTCCATAAAAGCAGCGCCCGAAACAGGCGCCGCCAAAAGTATCTGTATCAAAGATTATTGTTCCGGATCAGAAACACGTTCTCCTATGCCTTCATAAGCGATGGAAAGAACTTTGAGATCTTTGATGGCCTCTTCAATAATAAGGTCTTCCTTGTTTTCGACTTTACCGTCAAGCTTTAAGACATATCTGAACCAGCCGTGTTCCATACCGAATTCCATCTCATCAAGATTATAGTAAGTCCAGGTCCAACCATCATCAAGAAGTTCTCCGGCCGTCTTGCCGACATATTTGTCGAGTTCTTCCTGACTTGGAATCTTCTCGCTTACGTTTACGATCTGATCGATCTCTATCGGCGCAAGCAGTTCATTGAATTTCTGGCTGTCACCAAACGCTTCGTTTAAAGCGGCTGCCGTATCAGGTTCGAGTTTTGATACAACTCTATAAACTGTACCGCCCAGTTCAAAAGCATATACCACTGTATCTTCAGTCAGAGCTGTGCCATAGTTAGGAAGCGCGAGCACATCAGAGAAAGTTTTGACTTCTTCGATCGAGGAAGCAGATGGGCCATCCCAGCCGCTGTAAGCTCCAAATACGGCGATAAAATCAGTCGGTTCATCAATAGTTACAGTTACTTCATGATCGGTTGAGAAATCTTCACCGTTCTTTGTCCACTTTGAGAATTTGAATTCATCAGCTGATTCCTTGGCACCGATCGTCAGGACAGTACCTTTCAGAACATTCAGGTAAGCTGATGTGCTGGTCATGGTTTCATCAAACTCAAGCGCTTCTCCTTCCTGAGCAGCAGCGACAAGACCTATACCATCAGTTTCTACTTTGACAAGACACAGATCGGCTGGATCAACCGTTTCTTCTTTCTTTGCACATCCGGCAAACAATACCATCATCACAACGATACTGAGTAATAACAGTTTTTTCATTTTCTAAACACCTCCAATAATAAAACTATATTATTAAACAATCTTATATCTTTTATACGATTATATTATGAATGATGTCATAAAGCTTTTCAAAAAACAAAGCCAAAGTATTAAATTAAGATTATCTTCTGATGATTGTCATGTGCTTATATGTGGTTTTACTGTAGAATTGTTTAAATAAAAACAACTCTACTTAAGAGTTGCCTGTACTTTTTAATGGAGCGAGCGACGGGAATCGAACCCGCGTCACAACCTTGGGAAGGTCGGGTTCTGCCATTGAACCACGCTCGCATACCTCTATTATAGATCATGTTCAGACTTTAGCCCATGGTAATAAGCTATAAGTTATAATTATGTTAGAGTCTGTAAGACAATAATCGAGGTATTCCCTATGGGTAAGAAAATTTTTATCAGCTATTCACATCAGGACAGTAATTGTGCTTTAGGTATTGCCAGATATCTGCGCAGACACGGTTATGATGTCTGGATCGATTCTGACAAACTTTCTTTAGGCACCAGCTGGTCCAACGATATCGATGAAGCATTGAATAATTCTGATATCGTCATCGCCGTGCTTTCTTCTTCTTCCTTAAGAAGAAAAGAAGTTCTGAGAGAGATAAATATTGCCATTCAAAGAATGAAGAATGAAGGAATTGAGAACTTCCGTCTCTTTTTTGTGGTCATCGGGCAGATCCATCATTCCTGGTTTGGCGACAGGGAAGCTTCCAAGGATATCATCGATTATCTTACTAAATACCAGTACATTCCGCTAAGCGCTTATGGTGAAGTAACACTTGAGGCAATGAAAGAGCTGGTTTCAGCCATCAAGAATGATGGTATCGATTCTGGTACGCTCGTACTGAAGGACAACGATGATTACTATGATACCTTCATCAATCAGAATGCCGTACCGGAAAAAGCTTTTGATAACAAGGGCAACAACATCTACTATAAAGTTTATCCTGCCGATCTGAGTGAGTCGTGTTTCTATCCTTTTGCGATGGATAATCAATGGCTCTCCGAGGAGATGTATGATCCCAAGTCAGCGATCCATGATGCTTTTGAATGGGAAGGTTTTACCAATCCTAAGGTCAAAGAATATATAGAAGCCTATCGTCGCAAGAATTTCCTACTTTCTTTTTTCCACGCCAAACAGGTCATAATCAAACGCAATACCTTGATCTATAACACCTATTTCCGCAACCTCGTAAATTCCGATGGTGAAGAAAAAGAAGCTTTCATCAAACTGCTGATGAACGGTTCAATCGTCGTATTCCTTTACGGAAGCAATGAGTTCACGCCTTTCATTCACGAAATAAGCGATCAGAGAGATGAAGAGACTGCCAGAAACTGGAACAGGATCTGTGAAGACACTTCGATCTACTGTATCAGAGAAAACTGGTCGACGCATTCCGATTTTCATGGCATCGAGTTTTTAAGATTCTGTTCAAATCTGGCCATCGACCGCAACAATAACATCCTTCTGGCCAATAATATGCATCTGTCACCGGAAAAGATCGATGAGTTTCTGACTACGTTAAAGACTATTTCGATGCAGGCCTTCTGTCAGACTCACATGAACGGTACGGAAGGCAAAGGCAAGGTCGATGCCTACAGTCGTTCCATGTTCTATAAGAATTACATCGTCCGAAATTATGACACGCTGGGCCGAGATCCGGTCGCGGTCTGTCTCTATGATCCTGATAAGCCTTTCCATCATCAGCTGAAGAAACTGATCGACATCTACTACAACTCAATCTTTACCAACTGCTTCCAATGCAAGGCCTTATTGCCTGATGATGTCAAACCGGAGAATTTCTTCTTAAACTATCTCTACCTCAACCATGGTGAAAAAGAAGTCAGTATCGAAGAACTCCAATACGCCTTCTCGGAATTCTTTGAGAACTGTGAGATCCTCGATGAGATCGAAGGCATGGGCGACATCCTGTATTTACGAAACTGGGACTTAAAGAAAGTCGTTGAATTAAGACGCAAGGAAGCCTGGCTTGAATATGTGGAACTGTTAGAGATGATCAATCGCCGTTCCAATCACTGGAAAGTCGATTTCAATGAGATAGAACTGCTGATGCAGAGATTCCTGAAGTGCTTTGATGATGAAGAAAAGATCCCTATGGATCCTAAAGATCTCGCTTATACTTTCAGAGTATGTATCGGCTCAAAGGTCCTGGATATCGTCAAGACACTTAAAGTAGGCAAGGTCAAAGAATATGGCGGAGCCTTCCCGGAAAACATGCAGGCCCCACTGAAGATCCAGTTCTCGATTGGTGATCTGACCAGAGATTCAAATGAAAAACTGATCTCGTTGCCGGTCATCCTGTTTGATGGAATGACCGATACTATCGATTCTGAATCCTTCTTCTCATCCTTGAAGAACTTCATCATCAGACAGTATGATTTTGTGAAAGTAGACTGATAAAAATCCTCTCGCTTGTGAGAGGATTTCTTATTCATGAAGATGTGAATTCATAACTTCTATATTCTATGGAACCAGATCAAAGAGATCTCCCGGAGCCGACATACATAACTGCGTTTTGAGTTTTATTGTCGTATCATCAACGATCTTGAAGACGATTTCCTTGACATCATCACCCGCAAAACCTTCAAAAGCAGAAGTGACCTTACAGGTATAATGGCTGTCATCCTTTACATAAGTTCCCTTGTATTCGCCCATACCCGCATAGAGATTCTCTTTGAAGACAAAGTTGCCTTTACCATCAAAATAGACATTCGGTAAGAACGCTTCAGCCACATCAGTGCGGCGGGATTGCCACAAGGTCGCATATTCGGTCGGTGTCTTGCTGCGGGTCTCAAAACCGATCGTCAGCTTTTGCGAGCCGCAGGTTATATCGATCGTCGTCTTGCCCGGTTTGACGGTCGTAGCGTTGCCATTCTCATCGACCTTTACAACATTATCATCATTACTCTTATAAGTTATCTTATCAGTCGTGTTGGCCGGTGTCTTAACGATCTCAAGATCCCAGTTCTTTACACCTTCATATGCCCAGTAGTTGTGATATGGAGCACTTAATCCGGTACATGGTACATCTTTGGAAGAGGTATCTTCTTTAGGTTTGGTGTCGGTTTCCGGCTTGGTCTCTTCCGGTTTTGTTTCACTGCTGCCGGAATTACTGCTACTGCTGCCGCTGTTATTGTTTCCGGTGTTAGTATTGCTGCTTGTGCTGTTTGAACCGCTGGTCTTGGTCGTAGAGAAGATCTGATCAGATCTTGAACCCTGCAGTGTCGTCTTAAGTTTCAGAGTATTGCTGTCCTCAACTTCAAAGATGATCTTGGAAATACCACTGTCACTTTTATCGACTTCGAGTGTACAGACATTCTCACTCAGATTCCAGGTACCACTCATCTCGACATAACCGCCCGAATAGCTGTCATTCAAGACAAAGGTACCGTTCTTGCCGAACCAGACTTTCGCATGTTCATCATGGCCATAGTCATCTACTGTATTGTAGTAAGTCTTTCCACCCAGATCATAGGCAGGTTTGTTATCTTCCTTTTTGGAACCACAGGCACTTAGGCATAAGATGATCATGATCATCGTTATGATCTTAAAAACTCTTTTACGCATATTCCTTTCCTTTCCGGATCAAAGATCCCTGACCTGTAATTATCTATACTGTTCTTCTACTTTTATTATAATTCATTATTCCTTTATCGCCATGGCACAGCTGTAAGCTGTCGACAAAGCGATCTGCAGATTGAAACCACCGGTAAACGCATCGACATCAAGTACTTCGCCGATGAAAAATAAACCCTCGCACAATTTTGATTCCATCGTCTTGGGATCTATTTCCTTCACATCGACACCACCGCTGGTCACGATACCCTTATCGATACTTTCAACCGAGATATAGTCCAGTCTGAAACGTTTGAAATCATTCAATAACTGTTTGCGCATGATCTTCGTCATTGAATTCAAAACGACATCAGGATCAGTTGCGGTATTGTTTAAAAAGAATGGAATGAACTCTTTAGGCAGAAGTGTCGTCAGAAGATAACGCACATCTTTATTTGGATTATTCTCTATCTCTCTCAATAAGCGCTTATCCAGTTTTTCTTCATCAAGAGCCGGTTTGAGATCCAGTGTTAATCTGATGTTGTCTTCCCGGTTGATCAAAGAAGACATACTTAATGCGATCGGGCCGGTAATAGAACCAGTTAAAAATTCCAGATCCCCGAAGATACTCTTGCGGAAGTGATCGTTTGTCGCGGTCAATGACACGTTCTTGAGCGTCAGGTCATACATCTCTTTAGTGATCTTTTCTTTTATTCTCAACGGACATAAAGCGCTCTTTAATTCAATGATCTTGTGGCCGAATGATCGCGCAAACTCATAACCATCACCGGTCGAACCCGTCGAAGGATAAGAAAGACCACCGGTAGCAATAACCAGTTTGTCGCAATCATATTCATTGTTTTTACAGATCACTTTAAAACCATTGTCGGTCTTTTCGATCTTCTTAACTATTTCCTCAAAAAGAAGTTTTACCTTCTTTTTCTTACACTCTCTGACTAAGGTATCGATGATATCGGCTGATCTGTCACTTACCGGAAAAACTCTGTTTCCCCTTTCGGTCTTAAGCGGGCAATCGTGCTCATTGAAGAAAGTGATCGTATCAGCCGGTTTGAAACGGTTGATCGCCGAATATAAAAACCGGGGATTCCTGACGACATTGTTTATGAACTCTTTTACTTCGCAATCATTGGTGATGTTGCAACGGCCTTTACCGGAGATATACATCTTCCTTCCGGCTTTGGCGTTGCCATCGATCAGGATGACTTCATGTCTTTCATCGGCACAGTTGAGCGCAAAAAACAGTCCCGAAGCTCCGGCACCGATACAGATGATCTTTTCTTTATTTTCGTAACTCATCCTGTCATCCCTTCCCTATCTTAATCATAACAAAGCTCTTTCTCATATAATACCTTTTGCCCAAATTTAAAGAACGTGGAATAATATTAACAGGATATAAATTATGGCAGATAACAGAAGAGTAGATCTACATACCCATTCCAATTTCTCTGACGGCACTCTTACTCCGACAGAACTGGTTTTGGCGGCCAAAAAAGCCAAACTATCAGCTGTCGCTTTGACCGATCACAATACAACTGATGGATTAAAAGAGTTCATGGAAGCCGGTGAGAAAAACGATATGATCACGATACCGGGTTGTGAATTCTCAACTGAACACAACGGCAAGGAAGTTCATGTCGTAGGCCTGTTCTTCAAAGAAAAATACTGGGCTGAAGTAAATGACTTCCTGGAGTTAATGCATCTGGCCAAGCGCAACAGTAACGCCAAGATGATCGATAATCTGCGGGCCAAAGGCTATGATGTCAGCTTTGATGAAGCCCAGGCCTTAACTGACGGCAGCGATTTCAACCGTGCTCATGTCGCCAGACTGCTTGTCGCCAAGGGCTACGTTAAAAGCGTACAGGAAGCTTTTGAGTCTTTACTTAAAGCAGGCAACGGCATATATGCGCCAGCCAAAAAGATCACTACTTTGGCAGCTGTGCGTTTCATCAAGACTTTCCAGGCAACCGCCATCATCGCTCATCCTCTTCTGAACCTCACTTTTTCAGAACTTGACGGACTTCTTCCGGAAGCTAAAAAATCCGGTCTGGATGCGATCGAGACACACTACACCGAATTTGATGAAGAAATGACTTATACAGCCAAATCGCTGGCGGAAAAATATGGCCTCAAACAAAGCGGCGGTTCTGATTTCCATGGCGAAGCCAAACCGGGTATTCACTTAGGAATAGGAAGAGGAGATCTCTTTGTACCTTATTCCTTCTATGAAGATATGAGAGCCTGTTCACATTATGATGAAACTTAGTTGAAAATATAAAATTTCATAAAACCACTTAAGTGGTTTTTTATCTGCCAATGGCTATACCTTGGCGATCTAGCCGGACTCTATATACCAGAGCCAGTGAAGCAAAAAGGACCGGTCTCATGAACAGCGAAGCATAATTCAGTGGTATATCAACAAGCTGGAAATCGCCGGTAATAGTTGCGAAAGGTACGATCACGTTTTCAATGGCAACAGAGAGCTCCAGAATGACCATGATGATCAGAGCTTTCCGGCTGAAAATATGATCATCCAGTTTGAAAAGCGTAGCCACAAGCAAGCCATAGACAAGCGCACCTTCAAGAGATTCAAAGATCCTGAGCAGTTCTGTTTCGCTGGGATAGGGAAAAACAAAGCACTGAGCAACTATCAGCAAGATATATGCATAGATGACACATCGTAAATGTCTGATATCATTTTTGAACTTATAGAACAGTGTATATACGGAGATCGCCGTAAAAGCGATTATATAAAATACGTCAAGGATCAGACGGACATATGAGAAGTTTACTCCGATGTCCAGAATATCCGAAAGGCACAAGGCAAAGAACCAGCCACAGAGCGTGACCTGATACACCGCCAGAAGCATCTGCATCGTCGAAGCTTCAACATCTTCTTTCCTGTTTCTTCGGACAAAATAAACTGCTGCCAGAAGGATAAAAATCGAACCAATGATCTGAAACGCTGTAGCCATATTCTATCTCCTTAATATAACTGTTTTTTAAAACACAACGGTCATTCCGTTGCGTCTTTCTTGTTTTTGCCTTTGTATTCCACACACATCATCGTCAGATCATCAAACTGTTCTGCGTCTTTGACAAAATCCGAGATCGATTTGCGCACATTCTTCAGGACATTCTTAGTTTCAGCTTCAGGATCGATGTTTAGAGCATCGACCATGCGGTCAGTTCCGTAGAGCTGTTTATTACTGTCAGAAGCCTCCGGCACACCATCCGTATAGACAAAGATCTTGTCACCCGGATCCAGCTGCAATTCATATTCTGAATACTTAAGTCCTTCCATGGCTCCAATAACCAGATCGTGTTTATCTTTAAGCAGTTCATATTTCTTTCCCTTACGGCCGATAGCCGGATATTCATGACCCGCATTGCCAGCTCTTAAAATGCCACTCGACAGTTCCAGGATCCCTATCCAGACTGTCACAAACATTTCCGAATTGTTGTCGGAACAGATGGAATCATTTGCCGTAGTAAGAATTTCGGATATGCTGTCACACATCCTGGCACAGTTCTTCAGCGCAACTTTACTGGTCATCATGAACAGTGAAGCCGGTATGCCTTTACCCGATACATCCGCCATGATGAGACACAGATGATCGTCATCGATCAAAAAGAAGTCATAGAAATCACCGCCGACTCCTCTGGCCGGTTCAACACTCGCGGCGATCTCAAAAGCTTCATCTTCCAAGAAGTTGTCGGGCATCGTTGAAAGCTGGATCTCTCGGGCTGTATCCAGTTCCTTCTTAGTCACCGCCAGAGTCTTACTGCGGGAATAGAACAGTAAGGAATATATCGCAATGATCGACAGCAGAGTCGAAGCATATTGGGATGCATAGTTAGTCGCAAAACCGCTGGAAATATAGTGGATGATCGGAACCAGGATGAATGAGAAAGACACGAGTTTCTGTCTGCGTGAAGTGTCGGATTTGATCAGCAATAAGGCAGTTATGATCCCTGCTATCGCCAGGTAGGCATTCTGGATCCAGTCAAAAGGCGTTCTGTAGGCATAGCCCTGTTCATTGATCCCGACAGTTAAAGTAAGTAACGGATCCAGCAGGACCATGATCGAAAAGACCACCAGCAGGATGTTGATCAGCTTATCAAGGGTCTCTACTTTCTTTGAATCAAAGTTCAACGTCATACGTACGGAACGATAGAACGAATAGATGATATGCAGATCCAGCAGGTTCTTGGCTACCACCAGGATGACCATCAGTTTCTGATAGGAAAGCACACTGCCAAACAGCCAGGTCAGTTCATTGACAAAGAACGACAGCCCGGTCAGCACTATCAGCATCACAAACCAGCGCAGGCCTTCTTCCGCCTCCTTACTGCTTTCACCCATACAGCCAAGATAGAGCACCGCACACACAAACATGCCTAAGACATCGATCCCGATATTGAACATGCTGACAGGGGTGAGCTGCGGATCATCGAAAAAATGCAGCACAAAATAAAAACCGAAAACCGCTATGCTGGCTAAGATAAATAATCCGAAATATATTATTGATCTTTTATTTTTACTGATAAGTTTTTCGTTTCTGTCTTTCAGTTCTTCCTTTTTTATCACTCTTATATTTTACATTTTTTTGAAAGCTGTTTTATACGATCCAGAAGAAAACTGTCATCTGACAGTTCTTCATTTTATTACTCCGGATCTTTCATCCTGTAGGCTACGGCACAGAAGCCTTTGGTTATGACCTGACTCATTATATAGGTATAGTACTTACCGGTCGGATCAAAGTAAAGCTTGCCATGGATCTCTCCTTCACTGTAGGCCGCCTTCTTGATATTCTCATACCAGTCTTGCGAAATGAAAGGATAGATGTCTCTGATACGCTTGCCGAATAAGGATTTCAGGTCATGACCATCGATCACTTCAAAAGCGTGATTGACATAGAAGATCGTCGGATCAGAAGTCTTTTTATCTTCATCGAGCGAAACATGATAGACAGCTAAAGAGAAAGGCAGATTATCAAACAGATGGAACATCTCTAAAGCTCTGGCCATTCTTGATTCCAATGATGCGTTGATGTTGTGCTTTGCCATCAGCATCCTGTCAGCTTCCTTGACCTGTTCATCGATATCCGGATAATCCGAGAATAAGACATAACCGACCGAGAGATATATCGTCACCGGTATGCCGTTAACTTCTTTGACATTTGCCGCGGCCTTTTTGATCTCTTCAAAGATCCTTCTTCCGTCTTCCGGTTTTTCGACTTGTGATAATACCACAAACATATGTCCGGAGACCCGGCCAACGGCAGCGGTGAGACCGAAGCTCTTTTTGAACTCATCAGCGAGATTCTTCATCAGCGCATCACCGAAATCAAAACCGTAGATCTTGTTGTACTGATTGAAATCATCGATCGAGACATGTGCCCTGACAAAATCGATCTTTCTCAGGAAATACTCATCACGGTAATTGGTGACTTCTTCATCGATACCACGGGAATTCAATAAACCCGTCAGCATATCTCTTCGTTTATCATCAGATCCTCTGACATCATTAGCCGTCAGAAGTTTCTTATCGATGAAATAACCCATCAGACCGGCGATCCTGCCATTCTCATCATACAAAGGTGTCTTGGAAGCCAAGATCTCCTTGTTTTCACCATCACTCAGACAGAAACCCGGTACGTTATGCGTAGTGATCCCTTCTTCGATGACTCTGTACTCATCGTTCATATATTTATCCGGATGGATATGCCAGCCTACTTCCTCATCGTTCTTGCCGATGATCACATCAGCCGATTCAAAACCGTAGTACTTCAGAAAAGCATCTGAAACACCTAAAAATCTTCTGTCTTTATCCTTCCAGAAAAGTCTGATCAGATCGGAATTGATCAGGTTATGCCACAGCTGTTTTTCATCGATCTTTTCATAATCAAAATTTCCTGAATCCGTGATATTCCTGTCATCCAAAGCTCTGTGAATATCCTTTATCAGGATCAGATAATTATCCGGATCAAGCTGTAAAAGTGTATATTCCTTCCAGACATACTGACCGTGATTAGTCAATGAACGGAAAATTTTTGTAATAGTGGTATTTGTTTCATAGCGTTCCAATACATCTTTTGGATTGATCAGTTCCAGATATTCTTTGCGATCATCCGGATAGATATAGCGATCCGCATAATCTTTAGCCATTGCCATGATATCGCCTTTATCAGCCACCATGCTTTCTCTGGTCGTCACATATAAAGGTGTTGCGGTCTTTTCTTTGATATTGATCAAAGTGATCCTCTCATAGATCGCATAGATCTTCCTGATATACTCATCAAGATGCGATGTGTTATATGACTTGGATTCCTTGGACAGGTTGTTCAGACGCATCAGGATGCACTGTTTATCCTTGCCTGCAGCGACGAGCTTGGTCTGGATCTCATAGTATTCATCATTGGAAGCGACATTCATCCGGCCCTGACCTTCCGAGATCGTCATATCAAACAGAGACAGCAGCCTTGTGGAGACCGTATTGAAAGCTTTTGGTTTACGAAGTGAATCTTGCGAGAAGTCATCCGCAAATAGACCGGTCGTCTTTTCCGTTTCTTCAAAAGCCGTATTGTAGAACAGGATCGAATAACCATCCTTCTTCATCTCGATCAAGGCTAAAGGAATGGAGTTAAGTGATCTCGCGGTCTTTAAGGCATCTCTTTCCTCTTTCGACATGAAAGGTACGGAAGAAAGGAAATTGATGCGACCGATATCGTCATAATACTTTCTATCCTGCGGTGATTCGATCGCAATCCCGCTGTCGATGATATTCTTCATCGCTTCTTCATATGGTAAAGGCTTACCGAAAAGGAAACCCTGAACTTTTTCACAACCGATATTTCTCAGATAGTTGAACTGTTCCTCAGTCTCTACACCTTCACACAAAGTATGGATGTTTATATTCTTGGCCATTTCCACGACGGAAGCGGCGATCCTTTTCGAAGTCTGATTGAACGGCTGCAAGAACATCATATCCATCTTCAGTTCATCAAAAGGCAGTTCCTTCAGGATATTCAAAGAAGAATAGGCGCTGCCGAAATCATCCATCCAGATCTGATAACCATTTTCTCTGAATCTGTTTACGACCTCAATGATCTGAACCTTGTTTTCCGCCATGATACTTTCGGTGATCTCCAGATACAGGAAATCATGCGGGATCTGATACTCTCTGACGATATCATCGACCATTTTGAAAGTTTCAGTGAGCTTGAAATCAAGACGGGAAAGATTCACGGACAAAGGTACCATTACCTGATCTTCCATGACGTTTTTTCTGATCCTGGCACAGGCTTCACGGATAATGAACTCATCCAGCTTATAGATGATCGCCAGATCTTCAAAGATCGGAATAAAAACATCCGGACCGATAAAACCATATTCCGGATCGATCCAGCGGGCCAGTGCTTCAAAGCTGCACAGCTGTTTGGAAGAGGTGCGGATCACGGGCTGATAATAGGCTTTGATATAGCCATTATTAAAAGCTCTTTCGTAATTTTCGCAGATGTATTGTTGAAGATCAGTATTCATAGACCACCTTTAATATATGAAAATTATATAAAAAAAGAGCCTGTTACGAAATAGTAATCAGGCAAAAACTTTTTTATAATCGTTGAGAGATATGGATGACTGTTGAATCGAAGATCCGATGACCATCAACCGTTCAGAAACTCTATGTAAAACTGATGATTATATGAAAAAATAACCAGTTATAAATAGTAAAGAACTAT
This sequence comes from Erysipelotrichaceae bacterium, assembly GCA_017432545.1. Lineage (GTDB taxonomy): Bacteria > Bacillota_I > Bacilli_A > Erysipelotrichales > Erysipelotrichaceae > Colivicinus. Next base: position 1,523 of record JAFRJA010000053.1, on the reverse strand, counting down.
GTTATACATGCTAGATAATTCAGCATAGCAATTGAGTTAAGTTGAGTACTGTTTATTTCCTCTGTTTTTTCATCACTCTTTTCATCATCAATGGATTCAAAATTACCAACTTCTTCAACCTCGTTATGTTCTGGTTCCGTCGATGTTTCGATATTGCTTTCTGTTTCCTGTTTGTTGTTTGACGGGTCAGTAACTGGTTGTGGATTTTGTGAAGAACAGCCAAATAGTAGGAAAACAGCAATAAGAACAACGACTATTTTCTTAAAGATGGAAGATTTACTCATATTGCCTCCTTTTTTAGTTTTTAAGCAATGAAAACTCCTGTTTGTGCACAGGAGCCGAAGAAATTGTGAAATTCTGAAATCATTCCACTCAAAATCGGCATACCTTGAATAATATAATTTCAGCATTGATACTTGATCTACGCGTCATGTAAAGGCAGCCCAAATGCAAATTTATAATTAATCAAGGATCATCTTCATTTTGAATGGTATTTAATAACAACCGGATCATCTTCATAATAGATTGTATCTTGCAATGGTTGACCATTTATTCTGACCTCTTCTACTTTCCCGTTTCTGAAACCAGTAAAAATGCCGAGGTCTCCTAGTGGGACAGTCTTGATATTCTTGAATCCCAGCGCATCAAACTGATGCCACAACACATTGAAATCTTTGTTTTCGTAATCATATACTTCAGGGCTGAGTTCAATGATGTTTACACCCTGGGCTCTCATTCTCTGCTTATATCTCTGCTTTTCTTTTTCCTTATGACTATCACCTCTGTTCCATAGGTACATGACAAAGAACAGAACGACATCTCTTATATAATGACACAAACTGGTTATGATCAATATTAATCTTAACTCTTCCTTTATATGTACCGTTAGCCTTTGCTATAGCAATTCCTTCAGCCTGTCTTTCTTTGATGACAGAACTCCCGAACTCTGCTAATGAAGCAAAAATAGAGAATACCAGTTTCCCAGTTGGCGTTGTGGTATCAATATCTCCTTCCTTTATGGATCTGAACTGAACGCCTTTTTCGTTTAGCTGATTTATCAGTGTCAGAAGATCCTGAAGAGATCTTCCAAATCTGTATATAGATTCAACAATAACAACCGCATCCCCTTCTCTTACATAATCCATCATCTTCTGTAATTCAGGACGATCCTTTATATTCTTTCCGGATACTTTATCTATGTAATACTTGTCGATCTTGAGATCCTTGAACATCTCTTCCTGGCGGGAGGTGTTCTGATCTGCGCTACTTACTCGGGTATGCAATATTGGACATTACTGTTCCTCCTCATTCTGCTGGAGATAGAACAGATAGATCTCTCTGTCCTGCTTCAAAGCGACAGCTCTCCGCTTGTTGTATTCGATACACTGTTTCAGATTCACAAGCGTTTGATCATTGATATGGGCTGCATACAGATCGTCCCGCTGCATTGCAGCTTCCTTTTCATCAAGACCGGCATCAATTGTCGCGATATAGAAATCCTCTTCGGAAGCGCTGAATTTATC
>JAFRJA010000052.1 GCA_017432545.1 Erysipelotrichaceae bacterium | reverse complement strand
TACAGGTAAATTTAAACTCATGAAATCAGGAGGTCTTCTCAGAGCCAGCAGCATGTATTTCAGTTTCGGTGGAAGCTGGAACTATGGGAACAGTTTCGGTTATACAGGATCGCATGCCTATCTGATAAACGGAAGCCCGGTTATTTGTATTCAACCTAATAAACATGTTCCTGAAAGCGGCGAGCCATATGATGGTGCCGGAACAGATACCGGAATAATCGCCAAAGCAATCGCCTGGTGCAATATGAACGGAAAATCTCAGGCATACACTCAGGCAATCCTAATGTCCCACATTGCTTTCTACATAGAGATTCTTTTTACCATGTGATAGCCATCTATGGAATTATATCCTAACTTACTATAAAAATGATTTCTTCTACTTTTCCATTCATCATTGTCTTCTAAACCATCGAATACAGAGTTTTCTAGAACAATATATCTGAATCCTTGAATCAGGCAATAGTATTCAAATTCCTTCAAAATCACTGTTCCATATCCTTTATTAATAATACCGAATGAATCGATAACAGATATATGAATAACATTCTCGTTATATGATAAATTGTATCGATCAAACCGATCATCTAATCTGTGAAAAGATATTCTGGCAACTTCTCTACCATTCAAATACATAGAATAGTGACAGATACTTGTCAGATAGCATTTACAGCGAATTGCGGTAAGACAATTTCTTAAATAATGAAACATTTTTCTCCTCCTTGTTACTGTATTAAATGTTCACTTTTGTTTTCGAATCTAACTGTCATATTTGTTCCCTTATCAAATCCGGTGTAGTTTTTCTTCCACTGTTCAGCTAGATCTCTATCTGTGAAGCCTCCCTGAACAGTCTGATATGTTCCGTCATCCTGCCTGGATACCACTCTGAACATTCTTTCATTTTCGCTGTCCGGAATGACGCGCAGGCTTTTTGGATCCAACTGCTGCGATTTTTCTGTCAGTTTGCTGATTCCGGCAGACACTTCCCTGGATGGAAACTGTCTGATCGATGAATCATCTTTGACATCATAGCCAAAGTACTCCATCAGTCTGAATCCGGCCTTATGAGCCATATCGGTGAATTTGTTTTTCCATTCCTCAGCGGTTTCCTTAAGATCTTCAATTGTCTGTCTGAATCTTTCCGATTCCTCCTGCAGCCTTTCGATGATCCGATCTTTCAAAGAGAGTTCCTCTTTCAGATCAACGTTTTCTTTGACAACGGAATCATAGGATTCAATATCCGGGGCATTGGTGATCTCAATGAACTTATTTTCATAGAGTTGTTTTGTTTCAACCGCTTCCTGAGTTTTGACAGTCAGCTCTTCATCCCTTTGTTCAAGATCACCGATCTGCTGCCTGGTCAGCTCAAGATGCTGTTCCATCTGCTGGATATTTTCAGCGATTACTTTTTCTTTATACTGCTGTTCGCTTAGATGTTTATTCTGTGAATCAGAAATATATGGATCGAGTGTTTCAATTGGAACATCAGAATGCTGATGATTGTATTTGTGAACCCAGTTCATAGTATATTCTTGTGAATCTTTTTGCAGGTCAATAAGAAACTCTTTAGTTACGATGTTTTTTGCCTGCAGTTTTCTGTTCCTCATTGGTATCCATACGTAAGTTGCGTGTGGAGTTGTTTCATCAAGATGAATTGCTATTGACAGCATGGAATTGTTATCAACGCCTTTCTTCTGAAGGTAGTCATCATACCATTTGCCTTTCTCTTCAAAATATTGGATGCAAGTCTTGTCATCCCAGGACTGGGGTACTGCTTCGACTGTTGAACATATTACAACTGCATCTTTTCTGGTCGCTTTTCCTGTTACTTTCTCTGTTGACTTTTTTGCATCCTTGACTCTGCCATACCAGTTGAATCCATCATCAGACATTTCGATGTAGACGTTTTTTTTGCTGCGAGTATTGTCGACATCATTTCTATATTCGGTATTCTCAGCGTATTCGCGAAACTGCTCACGTTTTATTCCGGTAATGTCTTTTGTTTGGTATTTTTCATTGTGAAAATTGTATTGCATGGTTCTCCTTTCTGTATTTTGGGCACCCAGGTGCCCAAAACCACACTTTGGTAGCTGGATATTGGTAATTCGCCAGGTATTAACAAAGTGTAGCCCACTATACTTCGTTCCGAAGCCGTGGGCTCTGCCGAGGGCTGCCTTCCGCAGGACTTCCCGCTGCAGGGAAGCGTGCCAGGCTGACGGCAAGCAATCAGTGAACGCTTGCCTGTATTGTTTTCTGATAAAAAAACTATCAGGAAATAGGAAGCAACGTCTGGAAAACGTAGCTTCAAAACCGCATAGTGGGAGTCACGTTCATCTTTTCAAATTCGTCAGCGGCAGCATGATCGCTCTCATATTGCCTGATATCAGACATGATCTCTTTGGCTGTCCCAGACATCTGGTTGTCTTCTAGATTTTCTTCTTTGCCGAAATATTCTTTCAGCTCATCGAAATGATCATGTTTGATCGACATCAGTGTTTCATCGTAATGTGACCCATCGTAGGTTTCGGACTCAATATATCCAAGCGGATCATTTCGCAGCATGTATTCATCTATTTTTTCCGCAAGGTTTCTTTCATCCATAACCGAGAAATCATAACCGATATCGTTTCTGGACAATGCCCCGTCCCTTGGTGCAACGCCAATCGTACCGATCTCTGAATACTCCGGAATGTCAAGGTTTTCGACATAGGCATATTGTATTCCTTCCTTCAGAAGCTCTCTGTCCGCTGACCATTCCTCAATAGAATCGGAGACATACAGATATGAGTCCATGGCCATATTCTGGCCGTCTGTGAAGGTATAATTTCCTTCAATGATGTGATAAATGCTGAAGTCTAATTCGCTTTCCAGCAGGCTGATTTTGGCTTCCTGCTCATTGTTTGGAAGGTGAATCATCTGATCATCTTCATGAGACGCCATTACCTGACCGTCAAGAAAATCATCGATAGTATCCTGATCAAATCTGAGTATTTTCATTCGATTAGCGGCCTCTTCAGTCTGCAATTCCTTCATAGCCATCTGCCTGGTCTCGCCTTCAAATTCGTAAATTTCTCTAATCTGATCGATTAGAGATTCAGGGATGCTGTCAAGTCCGTTATCGTTATCGATGATGCCGTCATCATACACGCTCATGGTATTTGTATAAACGGTGTATTCAAAATTGTTGTCAGAACCGATATGTGCTTCAATTGTAAAATCTCCTATTTTTCCATATAGTTCTTTCTGAGGAAAACTGATGATTTCTTCGTCTCCGGCTTGCAGTGGAATAAGATTTTCCATCAGCTGATCCCTGATCTCTGGATCACAATAATCCAGGAATTCCCCAATAGTAGTGACCAGTGTCTGATCGAGACTATCGGTGATGATCTTGTCTTTACTTCTATCACTCATAATGAATTGCGCCATTTTTTCAGGATCGCCTTCAAAACGGACCGGGGCACTATGTTTCCTGTCACCGTCATATATATATCCGGTCACGATTTCTTTTGCATTATCATATTGCTGGTTCTCTTTCATCTGTATGCCTCCTTGCTTTATTGATGGTTTGATAACTGTCTGATAACTTCAGATAATCAGGAATTTCAAAGTATGGATTTTTCTGGAAAATGTAATGCTTTCCATTGATAAACAGCAGCGCTTCCCTATTCTGTCGAAGCTGTAAGACGTCCGAAATATCGATGATGTTGTATTTTTCACTACCCTCGTTTAATGATATTTCCGGGGCGAGAAGTCCTTTTGAACTTACGCTGATTTTTCTTTCGGAATACTTGCCCGTCCATTCACAGAAGATCCTTGCAGATTCTACGCTGTGACAGGACAGGACCAGAAATGTTTCGATCGTATCAAGGATTGTATTCAACCCCGTTTGTCCATACATTCCGGGGTTCTTGATCTGATCCAGTGACTGAACCGATATGATCATCGATACCCTCCTGGATCGCATAAGCGCTAGAGCTTCAAGAAGTGATGGTATCTTATAGCTGCCAGCTTCATCGCAGATCAGATAAATCATTGGAGCACCGGACCTGTTTCTTCTCTCTTCACTCATCGATCTAAGACAGTCGATAACCAGCTCCGTATAGAGAGAATTAAGCGCCTGAAACTGTTTGCCAAGATGGTCTGGAATCTCAAGGCTTATCGAGGTGCCTTCATCAAGAACTTCCGGGCTGAATTTATTTGCGTTCTCTCTGAAATGCCATTGAACTCTTGAATCCAGAAAGATCTCTGTGTCTGTCTGCAAAGTGGTTTGGATATCCCGGATGGATTCGTTTTTTCCGTCTGTATCAAATATGCGGATCATTCCAAGGATGATAGGATGCTTTTCGATAGTATCCTTATCGCACAGAATCTCGGCAATAAGATCATCTGTTGGTATCATCCTGATCTGAAGCATTATATCTATAAAACATTTCCCTCTGTAGAACCCATACAGGATAATCCCGGACATGAGTGTTGCTGCGTTCTTATAAAAGTAGCTGTTCCGTCCGTCTTCCGGCATCTGTACAAGAGATCGGCCGATCAGATTTGCGCGTTCCAGAACACTGTATTCCGGACTTTCTTCATTCAGTCCATATAATGGATCTATCACCCATCCGGGATCAGTATATGGATCAGATTCCGGACTGACTGTTGGCCTAAGGATCCTGATTGAATCATTGTCTGACTGATCGAATGACCGTATGGTTAGATCCGGCTTTCGGTCGATAATGAAAGCCGATGCTTTTCTTCCAGTCATCTTCATTCCAAGGATGAGGTTCAGAATGGTCACTGTCTTGTACGAACCAGGTCCACCAAGAATTAACAAGTTCTGATTGCCCTGGTTCTTCCCGGTGTCATCAATAGGTATCCGAACCAGTTTTCTCCCGAGAAACGAGTCCTGTCTCCCAATAACGAATCCCTCAGGCTGTGTAGATAATAGAAAGCTATCAACCTTAGGCCTCATTGATGTTCTTTTTTCTGAGGATTTGTATACCGGCGATCTGAAGTTAACAGGTGTAAAATCTCTTTTGCCTTCAAATAAGTACTGGAATGAGTGATAAATCAGAATTCCAATAAACACGCCTATGGTAATGATTGATCCTGATCTGAATGAAATCAGGTTTTCCTTTAAAATGTTTCTAAAAGCATTGTTGATTATAATAATGCTTAAAATTGACAGCGGGATTGATAAAACCCCAGAAAACATTAATAGATTTTTTTTCATAGAATTCTCCTTAAGAAACTAAATACAAACAGGTGTTTTATGATGTAAGGAAACCAATAATGCTATCAGTCCTAAACAGATTAAATTCATTCCTAGTTGTTGGTCTGTCAGATTAGCGAGATTGGCAGATCATTTTTTATTACGTTCGATAAAAATGCCATAAGGAACTGTAGCACCTGAATCAAAACATGGATCATCAGTAGCAATGATGTTGAAGATGCCTAAAAAAGGCGATTCCTGATGTGCCTTCAACATGGAGTAATAGGATGGATCTTCATGCCAAGAGATATCAGGCGGAGCTACTTGCATTTCAATGATTTGCTTGAATTTAGGCCAATCTTCTATACAGGCGTCATATATTTTTTTAATATCTTTGTATGAATTCTGTCTCATGTTTGTAGCAAAAACGAAGTGTGGGACATCATACTTTTTACTGTTTTTTGCTTCTACAACAGAAACGAATTTTCCTTTTCCATCAGGAATACCATACGGATTTATCCGGTGCCAGTCATCAGGATATTGGCATTTGCCATCATCAAGATTAATTATTTTTATGTTTTTAATTTTTCCCATTTTTGCTCATCTCCTTTGTTTTTTCTAAATTGTTTTTATTTCGTCCTTCTTTGCCGGACGGAATGTTATGCCGATCTCCCGGAAATAGCTGTATTTCGGGTAGAACTCGTAGTCTATGGACACGCCGGTCTCCCCATATCGCTGTTTGAGGATCTTAAGTTCAATTTCCCTGGGATATCTCGTCTTCGCTTCCTCGACATCAAATCCCGCTTCTTCGACGCCCTTGAACTGAAGGGCCAGCAAGGTATCCGCGGAGTATTCAATCAGACCCGTCTCCTTGAAAGAAGCCATGTTGGCTTTCGTCGAGTAGTTTTCCCTATTAAGAGAAGATATGACAAGCACAGGAATGTCGTTTTCCTTTGCTAGAGACCTGAGAGCTATGATCTTATTCTCCGTGGCCATCCTCTCCCCGGCGGACGCCGCATTTATCTTCGAAGAGAGAATCTGCAGGTAGTCGATTATCACGAATGGCTTCACATGATAGGTGTCGATGAATTTCCTTACCAGCACCTTAACGTCCTCTACCGTGACCGGATCGATCTGGTTTTCGAGAATAATAAGGTTATCTCCATATTCCGCGATTTCCCGAAGCGCTTCGTCATAACATTTCCAGTCTTCGTCTGTGAACTTCTCCGTGGCCTCGCTCAGGATCTGATTTGCAGTTTTTGCAGAAGCCGAGTTTACCGACGTGTTCCTGTATAGCTTCGAACTCAGGATCTTGGCCAGCAGGTATTCCTTGTCCATCTCAAGCGATATAAACATCACCGGGATTCCTCTTTCGGCGAGATTGGCCGCCATCTGCAGCGCGAAGGTAGATTTGCCCAGGGAACTGACCGCCCCCAGGAAATGCAATCCAGGAGTGAATCCACCGAACATCTTGTAGTCAAGATCGCCAAACCCCGAAGGATAGTGCCGTTTATGCAATTCTGGATTGCCATGAATTCTGAATTTCCCTATGAGAGGGCTTAGAGTCCTGCCACCGATCATTTCGGCGAATTTTTCTGGTGGAAGCTGTTCAATACTGTTCTTTTTCATTCTTTATACAAGTCCTTTCATTAAGTCCTCGTTCCAATCTTTCATGCTAGGGATCAGCGCTTCCAGATCGGGATTTCTCTTCCGGCATTCCTCGCCGGCGGCATCGTTGTCAACTGCGAGCACGGTTCTGATTCTCGAGGAGATCCTTTCGATAGCTTTCTGATTTGCAACGCCATTTATGCTCACGTACACGGCATTGTCGCAGTTTTTATTCTGCTTCCTATGTATGACGTACAGACTGATTGCATCGATCGCAGCCTCGCAGACATACACGATCTCAGCTTTCTTACGAAACGGCTGGTAATACCAGAAGCGGTCGGGTGATGCTTTCCTGCTTCCGTGAAACGAGCTTTTCTTGTATTTGTCACAGTTATGAGATCTGCTGCACCAGCCATATTTCCCGGCACAGTATTCTGCACATTCATCCATATGGGCGCACCTGGCATCGGCATACGTGTTCGTCCCTCTGATCTCGGCCATATCGCGCTCGGGATTTACGAATACTAGATTGCCGTGCGTGTCCTGGTAAAGAATCTTCTTTTCCACTAGTTCGTTGATCAGACTGTCGGGAATGCTTCGCTGGCGAAGGTACGCATACAGTCTTCTATAGGGACCGTATTCCGGCTCGGGAAACGTTATCCCTTTCCTGGCATCAACAGCAATCAATGGATTATCAGCTCTGCGGGTACTGATACCATATGCACCTCTCGTGGCATCCGCACCCAGCAGAGAGTTAATGGCGGATACATAGTCATACCCTAGAAATCTGATCAGATAATCAATATTGTTGCCGGTTTTGCCTGTTTTCCAGTTTTGGTAACCGTGCCAGCCCGGGGTGTTTTTGACGGAAACATGTCTATCGGCATTTAGGATGACGCTGTCATATTCCAGGCTGACCTGCTCGGGGTGTCTCATAAGCAGGAATGATGGAAGATCGACGGCACATGCCTGCTGGTGTTGCTCTCTCGTGATGCGTGACACTATACCTCCTCCTTTCCAAGAAATCTCTGCTCGAATGGAAAGAAAAATGGAATGTGCCGGTATACCTTTTTCTTTTCCATTCGTGCCTATTCTTTTTGACTGCTTCATGCTGCTTGCCGGAAGGCGTATGCAGCAATGAAGCAATACGGTAACCTACATATGCTTACGGTACCTACAGCATAGACCGAAATACTGAATTCTCTTGCCAAATGAGTACTTTTGACCGATGGAAACTCCTGGCGTGTACTCACTTTTCAGCCTGGGTGTACTCACTTTTCAGCTTAACAATCGATGATATACGACCTGATCGTTTTCCCGATCCTCTCTACTTCGTAACCGTTGATGAAGCCTTTGTCCACGAAAGAGTCTAAGACCTTTCTAATGCATTTATTAATCTTCGCCCTTTTGTTACGCTGATTAGCTAAGGGTACTTGTTCTCCGTTGTCCGCATATTCGTAGAAAACGCCATCTTGAAGGAAACCGAGTTCGTACAGCAGGCCGGTATTCTGGTGAAGCTTTGTATCGTATCTTTCCAAAACGATCTTGTTCGAATCTATATTGTTTCTTCTGTTCTTCATTAGTTGAATCCTCCATATGATGTAGTGCTTAATCATAAGGGTTTCTAGATCGTTTCTGGTGTTTGAATCATTCACCAACGAGATCGGATAACGCACGAACTGGTTCAAACTTTCGGCGAACTCGAACAGACAGGGTTTCTTAATCAGCCGGTATCGTATGTGCTCAATTCCGAAGTTTGATACTACGATAATTGTTTCTAGCGGAAGAAAATACGATTCCAGCACACATCGCTTATCTCCTTCGATGATCCTCCGGCACTTAAATTCTTCTGTAACATCGATGCTGATCTTCAGCATGCTCATTTTCTCTAGGGACTTGATCACTGCAGCCGCGCGCTTATCGGTGATATTGGCCTCGTCATCCCCAGTAATGGTTTTCACTACCGTCATAAGAGTGAATTCAGGGTTACCATTTGCGGTAAGTGTATATACGGTGTCTGCAACCAGCAGGTCGAAATCCGATAGCGATCCGTCAATAGCATTGCCGCCAGAAAATGACAGCTTCGTTATCGGCCTGTTATTGCCAACCTTACCCCTGACATTCAGATTGTGGGTATCTATCAAGTTTCCCTGGCTGGGCAATACTCGAAACGCCTTTGTGTTATTTCGCATTAATAGACTATTTGTTTCATTGGGCATTGTACTTCCTTTCTGCTATGAAGAATAGGAGCGACCTTAGTCCAAACCCATTGCCATGTGCTATCATTAATTGGGATGGGAGCTCCGATGCTTCTATTCAAGATTATGGGATCTCTTACTTCTTGGCGGAACTGGGGGGATCCGTTTTCTTTTTACAAATCTTGTTAAGTTCTTTTCTATTGATATGTTCGACACTAATGGTCTGATAATTCTTCTGTGTGGTAGAAATATCCTCATGACCCATCAGATACATCTGCTCACGCTGCGACATATTCATGATCTTGATGGAGTATTCGTGCCTGCACATTCTTGGTGTCAGATCTCCTGGTATCTCAAGATTCATTGCCCTTGCGGTATTTTTCATTCTCCTGCGTACAGAATCCCAGAGCTGCCGGTAGCTGTTTTCAGTAAGAACTTTCCCATTAGTCATCTGCAGAAGATAATCATCTTCTTTCATTTCCTTTGTCAGAGCCCGGAAATACTCTTCATCGCTATCCAGCATCGGAACAACCCTGTTTCCTGCATCCGACTTCGGTTTCTTCGTTTGAGGAACGTTTGTTGTATAGTCATTAGCGTGATCGATTGATATTGTCCTGTTCTTTAGATCAATATTCTTTTTCTGAAGTGCAGTTGCTTCCTGTTTTCTCAGACCATAATCAAGTAACAGTTTCAGAAGTAGCTCCTGACGGTGATTCCATTCAGTCATTTCAATTACCTTTTTTTCACTTGCCGTCAGGCCACGCTTTGCTTTAGTGCTGGTCTTGTTTTTTGGCCGATCAATTAAATCAATAGGATTGTATCTGATGATTCTTTTGGCCACCGCATACTTGAATATCTGACCCAAACACATATATACCTTTTCAGCAATGTTTGTCTTGTCCGAGAGCGGATCCAGAATATCTTTGATATCGTTTTCGTCGATACTGGAAATAGATCTACTATCGAGTGCCTTTAGTTTGGGAAAAATGTCTTTCTCATACATTTTCTGTGTTGCCCTCGTTTTAATCACCTTGTTTCTTATCCATTTGCTTTTTACTTCACCGAACAAATCTTCAGAATTGCAGGCCTCATGAGTATCTTTATACTTAATGATCGCTCTCCATTTTTTTTCTTCAGCTTCAACTGGAGTCGGGGCATAGAAGTGTTTTTTTTGATTGCCAATCCATGCTGTAACTTCGAATACATTCCGATTCTTTTTTTTATTTACGGGTGACATTTTTAGGTACCTCCTTAGGTATCAGCTGGAAATAATCATTGAAGGCCCATTCAGGACAGCTTCCCTCAATTGGCATTCTTTTAGGATCGAGGCCATAATACTGGATTACCTCTTTGACCATTCTGCTTGCAGTTGATTTGCTAACGTTCATGCCTGTTACCACGTCTTTAACACGAATAATTGATTCCATATAAAGTTCCTTTCTAAGTGTAAAAATTTGTATAAAAATTACTCTATACCTAAATAATACGTTTCTTTTGGTCTAATGTCAACTAAAATAGATAAAAATAACTCTCTAAGCTCTTTATTTCAAAGCAATTTAGCATGCTTGTATTATATTTATGTGTATAAAACACTTTTTTGTATTAAAATAATATTATGGAAAAAGTTAAAATATCAGAATACTGTAAAAAAATCCGAAAAGATTCCGGTTTAACCGCTGAGCAATTTGCAAAACAGAGAGGAGTTTCTAGAGCTTACATTTCTAAAATTGAAGCAGGCGAATCTGATAAACCATCAATAGTTGTTTTATCGAAAATTGCAAAAGTATATGATCTGGATATGGATGAATTGTTTCAATTAGATGTTGATGAAGTTTTTATCGAAGGTGCAGGTTTAGTTGCTTTTGGCAAAAATCCACTCAAGGATAACCGCTCAATAAAGCAACAATTAGAAGACTTTAATAACAGATATCTGATACCCAATGGTTACAAAGCCGATTATCTTGATCTTGTTACAAAATCCGTTAACTCTAAAGCATTCTATGATTTAAGTGGTACGGGAAATGATAATGAAAAATTTTATGGAACAATAATTAATGGTTTTTCAACTCAGACATCTGATAAAAGAAAACAAAAAAAAGTAAAAGACAGTATAATTACATTCTTAGATTATTTTTTTACAAATATAGAATTTGGCAGTAATGACAAGATACATTTGTTTATTGTCACTAACAGTGAAAGTGTTATAAAAATAATTGAAGATTTTCGCAATAAACATATTATTGTGTTTGGAAATTCCAATTTTAGAATGACCGCTGTTTATATATTTAGGAACAGGCCAATCATTCCAGTGGAAATTATCTAATCGGATTGACTAGAATGTTTTCTGGGCACCTGGGTACCCAGAAACAAAGACATAGAAACATTCGATTAGTATAGGATTTTCAAAAATCAAATACTATTATCTTAAAATCAGCCATATTCCGGCTGATTTTAAGATAAATTACCATCTGAGAAGATGACGTACGACCATTTTTTTACATTTTTATTTTCATAGATGATTGTACGACCATTTGGCGACCGTTATTATCAAATTGTTGAGTTTTTAATGTTTCTCTTGTTTCTGATTTAACCATTTATAACAGCTTGTTTCTGCAAAAAAAGAATTTAAAAAAAGCCGATTAATAAAGGCTTTCAGGCACATATGAAACAAAAAAGGTTCTTTCGAACCTTGTGATTACAATGGTGATTCCCTGGGGGCTCGAACCCCAGACCCTCTGATTAAGAGTCAGATGCTCTACCAACTGAGCTAGGGAACCAGGTGGTGACAAGTACGGGATTCGAACCCGTGAATGCCGCCGTGAAAGGGCGGTGTGTTAAGCCGCTTCACCAACTTGCCGAACAATGGCGCCCGAAACAGGACTCGAACCTGTGACCTGCCGGTTAACAGCCGGACGCTCTACCGACTGAGCTATTCGGGCACATTGCTTATAAAGTTTAACATAAGAATCTGAGTTTTTCAATATAGTTTAGATAAAAACGGGCATAAAAAAACCGTCTTTTCAGACGGTCATAAACTTAGTTTTCGGTTGCGACTCCGGAGATGTTATCTCTGTTGGCGCAAGTCTTGCACAGACGTACGCGGTTGGCAGCGATAGCTTCTTCAACTGTACCGTAAGTCAGTGTTTCAGACTGGTTCAGGTGTGAGCAGTCATCATGAGTGTGGTAGACTTTACCGAAGGTCGTCCAGTAGACTGTTTCAGATCCTAAGGCATTTACCGCTGCAGCTTTCTGTTCAGAAGATACAGGGTTGAAATCATAGGATGCGACACCGCCGATCAGCAGACAGATGACAGCTGCAACAGTGGCGATCGTCTTGGTCTTTTTGTCGGCATTCTTGTCGGTGAGGGCCAGAATGGCGAACGGTACGAAGGCTACAGAAGCAACGATGACGCCCATGTTGTTCCATAACCAGAATTTGACAGCATTTTCTTCAGAAACAGGATCGATATGGTTAGCCTGTTTCCAGAGCTGTGAGCCGATGATGACGAAGATCAGGTCGAGGACCAGGAAGGCTATGAGCTGATAGAGCTGAGGCATGAACTTCAGGTCGAGTTTGCCTAAGAAGACCATCAGAGCACAGACTTCAAAGATCAGAGCGATGATCCAGCATACTACTGCACCGACTCTTTTGCCGGAAGCGTTGCCGACAGGCTTGGCCTGTTTACGGATCTGCTTAGCAGCTTCTTTAGTTTCTTCGCTTGCGGCGACATAAGTTTTTTTCTTTTTTTCTGCCATGTTTTCTCCTTTTAAGCGATCATATACATTTATCTCTATATGAATTATTGTACTGCAGCGGCCTTCGTTTTGAAATATCAGGCATAATGATAAAATATTATTGGTATGAACTATCTTCCGAGCAAGCTTACGAAACTGCGTAAACACTACAACTATTCGCAATCTTATCTGGCGGAAATTTTGGGTGTGGATACATTGGAATACATGAACTATGAGAACGGTTCGAAGATGATCGATTATGAACAGATGAAGAAACTGGCTACGCTTTATCATATCGATCTGGTGGAGGTGTTCCGCAATTCGGATGAGGTCACACTTTATGAGGTCAACAAAGCCGATACCGATGAGATCAATATCGAGTATTTCACGGCTGAAGAGACTTTCTTTGACAGACTCAAGGAGTTCTATCAGCACAACAAGGTCGCTTCTTCGATCATTGCTTTCCTGCTGGTGACGATCATTGCATTGTCTGTCGTGCTGAAGAATACGGCAAGACCTTTTACAGCCGTCAAAGAAAACATCAACCGTCTTTCAGTGTCCGAGACGACGGTCGTCTATATCGATGATTATTCCGGAGTCAACGGTTCCGGAAGCAATACGAACGGAGAACTGTCCAACCTGACTTCTTCCCAGGCGATCAAGGTCTGCGAAGGAGAAGGTTTTACGATCATTCTCAATGAGGACGGTACCTTAAGCAGTGCCGGTCTGATTTCAAAGTATGCGGATGAGATCGCTGACTGGAAGAATATCGTCGATGTAGCTGCAGGCAATGCCCATATCATTGCGGTGGATTCCAACGGACGAGTGAGATGTACCGGTGACAATACCGGCGGGGCCTGCGATCTGGCCGGTACCGGCAATATCAGAAAAGTCTATGCGACAGCCAATGGTTCGATCGTCATGGATGAAGACGGAGTCCTGCAGTACTGCGGAAACTTCATCGGTTCCAGTTCCATCAGGAATTATTACAATATCCTCGATCTTGATTCCAGCGAGAATATCCTGGCGATTCTGAACAACGATCACACGATCGATGTCTATACCAAGAATGCCCTGAATTATCTTGAAGCTGAATCTTGGGACGATATCAATGATGTGGCCTGCGGTGACAGTTTCGTTGCGGGATTGGACCGCTATGGCAAGGTCCATATCGAGATCGACAATGACAGCATCAAGAAAGAAGTCGAGATGTGGTCGAACATCATCGCGATCGATGCCGGTTCCGATTATCTGATCGGTTTCGACGGTGTCAGTATCTATGGCGTCGGAAACAACAGCTACAATCAGTTCAAGAAAGAAGAACTGGTCAAGCAGAAACTCGATATGGTTTCGGATGTGGAATACGGGATCGATGAGCGTTATATCTCTGTCCAGTTCAAGGGTGTCAGCAACGCGAGCGGTTATATCGTCAGTATCGATATCGGTATCGGCGTACAGCGAAGACTGGAAAAGGAAGAAGTCGTGAAATTCGAGACCGAAGGCATGACCGAAGGCAAGAACTATACGATTACGATCATATCGGTCGGTGAAGGCGATTATGTGGATTCCGATCCGTATAAGAAGAACTTTACTTATGAAAAACCGGAGAACACCTATACTTTCAAGGAAGGTGAAAATCCGAGTGAGAAGGAATTCCTGGAGAGACTCAGTGAGATCGGTGTCGATATGAACAGAGTCACAGGTCATGAAGGCGCTGAAGACGATATCTGTGCAGGCGATACCGTGACCGTCTCATCAAGCAGCCTGGATGGCAAGACGCTGAGCCGGAGCGAACTGCTCGCCAGCGATATAGAGTATACTTATTGCAGGATAATCGACAATGAAGAAGAGTAAGATCTGGAAGATCAAAGGTTTTGAAGGAAAGTTCAGCGATGAGGAGATCATCGCTCTTATCAGAAGGGGAGAACTGAAACCTGACTACTGTCTCAGCACCAGAGATATGAAGAAATGGGTCAGGCTTTCTGACAGTATCTATCAGTATTATCTCAAGGGGGATCAGGAATGAAACTATATAACAGCTATACACTGAAGACCGAAGAATTCGTACCGATCAGAGAGAACGAAGTCAGCATGTATGTCTGCGGACCGACCGTCTACAATCATGCGCATATCGGCAACGCCCGTCCGATCGTCGTCTTTGATACGCTCAGGAGGACTTTTGAAGCACTGGGCTATAAAGTGAAATTCGTTTCCAACTTTACTGATGTCGATGACAAGATCATCAACAAGGCTCTGGAAGAAGGTGTCAGCGAGAAGGAGATCGCTGAAAGATATATCAAGGCTTACAATGATGTGCGCAATTCGCTGAACATCGTACCGCTGGATGTGACTCCGCGAGTCACCGAGACGATGGACGAGATCATCGCCTTTATCGACAAGCTGGTCCAAAACGGCAATGCCTATGTCGTGGACGGTGATGTCTACTTCTCGGTCGAATCCGATCCGAAGTACGGTGAACTGTCACATCAGAAACTGGAAGATCTCAATGCGGGTGCCAGAGTCGAGACCAACGATCTCAAGAAGAATCCTCAGGATTTTGCGCTGTGGAAGAAGACAGAGAAAGGCATCAAGTGGGATTCGCCGTGGGGTGAAGGACGTCCGGGCTGGCATACCGAGTGTGTCGTCATGATCGGCAAGGAATTCAATTCTTCGATCATCGATATCCACGGCGGCGGCAAGGATCTGAAGTTCCCTCATCACGAGAACGAGATGGCACAGTCTGAATGTGCCAACCATCATCATCTGGCGAACTACTGGATCCACAACGGAATGCTGGAAACAAAGGGCGGAAAGATGTCTAAATCCCTGGGAAATACCCAGTGGGCAAAAGACGTGATCGCTGAACATGGTCCGAATCTGGTCAGATGGTTCCTGCTGAGCGGCAAATATCGTGATTCACTGATCTATGATGATGAGACTTTCAATGCGGCCAAGAGTGAGCTCAACAAGATCGAAACAGCTCTGAAACAGGTGGAAGTAAAGAGTCAGATCGCCGGTGTCGAACTTGGCGATGGAATCAATGAAGAGAAGTATAAGGAATTCCTGGATCAGATGGCTGACGATCTCAATACACCTAATGCCTATATGGTGATCTTCGATACCGTCAAACTGCTGAACCAGTCACTCAGGACCAAGGATATCGACTGGAAGGCCGTAGCTTCCAATTACAACGCGATCGAAAAGATGCTGGAGATACTCGGTGTCTTCATTGATAAAGTCGAACTCAGCGATGAGGACAAGGATACCTATAATAAATGGAACGAAGCCAAAGCTGCCAAGGATTTTGAAACGGCAGATAAATACCGCAGTGTCCTGATGGAAAAAGGGATCCTGTAATGGATATAAAGGAATACTCAGGCAATTCCCTCAGTTTTATCG
>JAFRJA010000051.1 GCA_017432545.1 Erysipelotrichaceae bacterium | reverse complement strand
CCAGGATAAACGAATAGACATCGGAACCGTCATATTCGTTATGAACGTGCAGCTTGTCCTGATCTTTCGTCACGACCGTCATAAGTTCGCCGTTGCTGTAGGAAGACATCGTGATCGGATCAGCCGTCAGAAGGTTCTTGTAGAATTCTTCCGTCATCTGTTTTATTTCCTGTCTGTCGGTGACTGTCTTGTTTCCGCTGCAGGCAGTCATTGTCGTTACAAGCAGCAGGATCAGCGCTATTATAAAACATTTCTTCATTTTATTTCTCCTTGCGTCTCAAACACAATACCATTATAACAATCCTTCCTGCCGTTAGAGAACCGCAACTTCTGGACAAAAGGCTACTATGTATCTGCAGTAGGGCTCAATGCCAAGACAGTACAGGAATATATCAGAAACCAGGAAAAGGAAGATATGATGCAGGACAACTCAAGCAGGAAGGAATATCAGGATCCCTTCAAGGGATAGGCCATAGTGTGACAACACAGCTGGCAGAATTCACAAGACCCTTGAGGGTCGCCGTGAGGTAAAGGCCCTTATAGGGTGGCATAAAAACCGCACGTTATACGTGCGGATTGGTTATTTTATTACACTTTTTTTTAAGTGACCTATTCCCACTCGTTCGTGCTGACCTCGTTATTGATGTTGTTTTCACACTGCTACACTCCCAGTAGAGATACAGGAAAACAGAATGCATTGTCGTTTATCGCCCTTACCGCATCGGTATTATCTATCACCATGCCACGCTTTATCGGCATCTTGTATTTCTCAAGCACACTGAAATTTTTGGTCGGTTTAGTCGGCGAGACACCCTTTTTGATCTCGACCGGGTACAACGCACCGTCCTTTACCAGAAGGATGTCGACCTCTTTCTTATCTATGTCCCTGTAGAAATATAAATACTCAGCCGGATCCACTCCATTGTTCAGGAAACTCTTTATTACCTCGCTCACAACATAGGTCTCAAAGAACGCTCCGTTCATGACCCCGTCTTTAAGCATTTCGGCAGAGGGCCATTTACAAAGATATGCACAAAGCCCTGTATCCATAAAGTATAACTTGGGAGCCTTAATGATCCGCTTTGACATATTAGACATATATGGCTGAAGCAGGTAGATCACCCCTGATGTCTGCAGTATGGAGATCCACCTCTTGCATGTTTCCACGTTGATCCCCAGATCTTTTGAAATATCGCTGTATACGAGTTCCTGAGCAGTCCTGAGTGCCAGAATTTCGATAAACCGCCTGAACTGCAGCTCGCTTGAAGCGGAGATCAGTTTGCGGACATCTTTCTCAATATACGTGTCGACATAAGCCTTGTAATACGGGTTTCTTTCTGATTCGCCGGTGCATACGTCCGGCATGCTGCCCTGAAATATATCCTCAAATATCGCAATACTGCTTTTATAGAAATCCGGGTATGTCTGCTGTTTTTTCAATGACTCTTCAAAGTCGACCTCAAACAGAGAGCCTTCAATACCCCTTTTTTCCATTTGAGTGAACCCGGACATATTGATCACTGCAGTTCTCCCGGCGAGAGACTCGGATACTCCCTCCTGAAGCTCAAACTGATTTGATCCGGTCAGAACAAACATAAGTCTTCTCTGTTCACCGTTCTTCATCCAGATGCGTCTCTGCTCATCTACGATCCTTTTGATCTCGTTCAGAATCCCAGGCGCCTTCTGGACCTCATCGATCATGAGCGGCCATGGGTGAGATTCAAAAAAAGCTTTTGGGTTATTGTGCGCCAAGGCAAGCTCATCGGAATCATCCAAGGTTACAAAATCGAATCCATTACCAAACAGATAATCAACCGTTGTGGTTTTTCCTACCTGCCTGCTGCCAAACAACGTTATTACCTGAAATGATTCTGCCGCCTTTAATAAAACCTTTTCTATATCTCTTCTCAGATACATACTGTCTGCACCGCCTTTCCAGGTATATGATAGCACTTTCTTCGATTAAATCAATATCCGATTGTGATTTTAATCGCAATTTTTTGATGTGCAGATGTTGCAAAAGTGTTGCAAATCTCTGCAACACAAAATAAAAAGGGTCCGAAATCCCTTTATTTTCAAGGGTTTCCGGGCTCCTGTAATCTAGCTTCTGCTATTCCCACTCGATTGTGCTGACCCCAATAAAAGTCCCCGTCAGCATTACGGACAGTATCATGATCATAAGAAAACGGCTCTTCATCTTTATGTTTCTATTATAAACCTTTCTTGGCGGACCTCTATCTTACAAGCGTCTTCCTCAGGTTTGCGAAGACTTTTTCTTTGACGGATGCATACTGTTTGAGTTCCTCTAAACTCAACCCATCGTAACACAAAGCCCGATAATCTTCTTCTGCCTTATCAAATTGGTCATCAAGCAGCCCTGCAACATATTCATATTCCATCGCTTTGTCGGAAAAAATATCGAGATTGACCAGTTTCAGATGACCGGCAGCGACCAGTTTTGTCAAAGCGAGCGCACAGGAAGCCGGCGAGATCCGGCAAGCCGAAGCGATCTCTTCGATCGATGCGGGTCCCTTTCTCTTGTAAAGGAAATAAAGGATGCCGATATCATTCCCGTCCAGTTCATTCTGATCGGCAATGGCTTTCAGCAGTTGTTCGAACATCACTTCAGAAAGCCTGTCGAACCGCAATTCAAAGGTCATCCCATCATCAAACAGGATCGAAGAACCGTT
>JAFRJA010000050.1 GCA_017432545.1 Erysipelotrichaceae bacterium | reverse complement strand
GTAAAGAAATATATAGCCGTATCCAGATGGACAAGAAAGACCAGTTTCCTTTCATAAAGAATGCCCCACAAAATATCAGTGATATAGAAGGCGAGGACATTATAAAGATAGCCACGATACTGAATACGGGCAGGGATAATGTTGTTTGAGGGATCCCTGCGCATGACGTCATGGTTGATGATCAGGTGAATAATTAAAGCCAACAGGCCGGCACTGGAATACAACATAATTTATTTCTCTAATAAATTATAATCTTTTTATTGATAAAAGGTCCCCATTTGCACCACGTTGGTGATTGTTAGCTTATTTACGATGTTTCTTTGACATTACATCTCTATATCGAACCATCTGTGGTTCCAAAAGTGCCATATTTATGAACAGATCGATCTTCTCGTATCTGTCTTTGGGTTCATTCAGGAAGAAGGATATCAGGTTCATGAAGTCCTGAAGGTTCTTCCGGTTATAGCCGCCATGCGCTTTCATGAAGCGTTTGGCCAAGGAATGGATCTCATTGATGGGATCAAGAGGATTGTCTTTGTCTTCAAGGCTGTTTAATTCATCAGTCTTATAGACAACAGATGTGAGACCCAGTTTCTCTATGAGGATGGAATGAGATTTCTCGCCATCAGGTCTATGTTTCTTCTTTGACTCGACCTGAGTGAAGAACGTTTCATCCAGATATACAGTATCTTCAAGGATGATGTCATCCTGATAGTGTCTGAGTATCGCAAATACCTTATAGAGCCAATATCTGCCGGTAGAATAGGCGTTTCTGTTATCTCTGGCTGATGCAGTTATCGAATGGAATTCAAATAGATGGATGAGATATTCGATCCATTCGGATATTGGGATCTTCCTATCAGAGAAGATCGTACATGTAAGACCGCAGAAATAATGACGGCAATCATTGCAGCAGCATCTGTCGATACCGCTGCTATAATGGCCATAACGGATGAAGTTTACTGATCCGCAGATTCTGCAGCTGTTTATACTGATCGAATTGATCAGTCTGATCTCTTCTTTGCAAGAGAATCGATGTTTGGTATCTCATCACTCATGAACAGTGGATGATATAAGCTTCTGGGATAAGGTGATCTTTTCTTTCTCATCCCAGGAGAGTCTTCGCAAAGAATGACCCCAACGACGGGAACTGTCTGATTTATCTGACATAGCGGCGGCAGTTTGGATTTTTCAGGAATGAACCAGCCAAACCGCCAAGTCCTAGTACTGATTCATTCCTGAAAGGTCGTTAAGAATCCTTTCTATCTGAATCAATTATAAGACTTTGTGTGTTAAAATATCAGAAATTACCAGCTTGGTGCAAATCGAGATCTATATTTATTTACAAAAATCATAATATAATGAAGCCTGGTGTTTTTGGAAAAATAAAAAGATCCAGAAAACGCAGAGATAAAAGACAAAAAGATATAATATCTGTAGAAAAAGAAATATGCATAAAACAGAAAACTGTATCTTAACAAATATATGTCTGGTCTATAAAGGAGACAAGATCCTTGTCATAGACCGTAAGAAAAAAGACTGGCCCGGTCTTACTTTTCCCGGTGGCCACGTAGAAAGAAACGAGAATTTTCATGACTCGGTGATCAGAGAAGTCAAGGAAGAAACCGGATTAAGAATCAGAAATCCGATGCTTTGCGGTATTGAAGAATTCAAGACCAAAGAAGAAGACCGCTATCTGATGTTTTATTACAAGACGGACAAATTCTCCGGAAAGACAAAGTCTTCTGATGAAGGAGAAGTGTTCTGGATCGATCGCAAAGATCTGGATAAATATAAACTGTCACTTGATCTGAAAAGAATTCTTAAAGTAATGGAAAGTGACGAGTTAAGCGAGATCATCTATTATGATGACAAAGGGAAGTGGAGGTCCAAAACAGTCTAATGGAAATACAGGAAATAAAAACGATCAGAAACCTGCGCGACCTCGGCGGCACCATAAACAAAGAAGGAAAAACGATCAAAGACAAGTGCCTGTTCAGATCTGCTTATTTTAATCGTGCCAGCAAGGAAGATACCGATACCTTATATGATAAATACAATCTTCATACCATTATTGACTTAAGGACCTTTGAGGAGGTTAAAGAAAAACCGGATCTCAGCGGTAAGATCAATTATGTCCATATGCCGGTACTTGAAGCGTTCATGGACGGTGTTACGCACGAAGAGAATGAAGAAAAGAAAGCCCGCAATTTTCCTGAAATGAGTCAGATGTACCGGCTGATCGTGACCGGTGAAAGACAGAAAGAGAATTTCCGCAAGATCCTGAATTTCATCATGGATAACGACTTTGAATCGGGTGGCCTGTTGTGGCATTGCAGCGAAGGGAAAGACCGCTGCGGTCTGGTAACGACACTGGTACTGATGGCGCTGGATGTTGATAAAGAAACGATCGTTGAAGACTATCTGCTTACCAACAAATACAACGCCAATAAAGCGAATTCCATGTATGATTATGTGCTGTCAAAATCCGGTGATGAAAAACTGGCTCAGCACATATATAACGCTTTTGTGGCTGATGAAAAATATCTCAATTCCGCTTTCGAAGCGATGGGTGATGACTATCTTTATGAGGTACTGAAACTTGATAAAGATAAGGTTAAAAGATTTAAAGAAAAAATACTTATATAAAAAACAGAGGTCGCAAGACCTCTGAATCTGTATTTAGGATACGCGATCGATGGTTATTGTACCTTCATCGATCAGTTTCAGCGTCACAAGGAACAATAAAGATATCAGTTTTATATTGCAGGTCTTGATCATAACGCAATTATTATAGCCAATAAAAATCTTTAAACGTTTCAGATAACAGAAAAAAGAAACCTGAAAACAGTTTCTTTAAGAAAACATATGTAAATACAGGCAAATATATCAGATCGTAATATTCTGAATGGCTTCTTTCATGATTGCTTCCGGATCAGCACCATCTATATCAAGGCCATAAGCAGCGATCAGTTTTATATCATCGATTCCATAGAAACTTTGAGCCAGCGTCTTGATATAACCGTAACCGAATTCTTCCGGCACAAAGCTTCCGCCCACACTCATCACATAATAAAGTTTTCTGGCTTTACATAGACCGACAGGGTACCCGTCATCCGTATATTTGAAAGTCAGTCCTGAGACGTTGATCTTTTCGATATACTGTTTCAAGGAAGCCGGAAAAGAAAGATCCCAATACGGCGCCGCGATGACGACAACATCAGCTGATGCGAACTGTCTGGCTAAAGAAAACATCTCATCATCATAGGAAGAATTTTTGATGAGACAATCCCGGCGATTGAGATAATCCTGATCAGTTACTTCAAATCTGATGTTTTCGAGTCTGACTTCTTCGATCGTTCCCTCGAGTTTCTGAAGCAGCGCATCAGTCAGCCTCTTGGTTCTTGATTCATCTCTTACACATGCGTCAATAAGCAGGATCTTGGTGTTGTTCATACTAAACCTTTCTGTCGTTTTTGTTTTTGAGTTTCAGAAGTTTCTTTTTTCTCAATCTCTTTGACTTCATACATATCGGAACCGAAATCAAGCGGAACGCGGATCGCGTCGTTATAGCCGGTACCTAAGAAAAGGTTGTTCAGATAGATACCGGACTTAAGAGCTTTACCCGAAGCTTCATAATCCTGAATGGAAGCCTCCATGCCTTTGAACCTGGTGATCATTTCGACCAGTTTTCCATCGGCGTTGACCTTGATCGGCGATACAAAATTTATGAGATTACCAAACATCTTGATGTTGTGAAGATAAGGTTTGGAAGAGATCTTGTATCTTGAGTCATCATTAAGCCCCTTGACATAAAGCTTGTCATAGACCGGTACCGCATGGACCAGACGGCGGTACTTGGTGATGATCGCTTCGTGTTCGTGCTTCACTTCAAAACATTCATAATCCTTTTCTTCATCAAAGCGATAGAAGTCGCCATACTGGAAGCTCTTGCGGTGTTTCTTGTAGTAAGTGACCTGTTTTTGAATTTCAAATCTTTCTAATGGCGAAAGTAAGGACAGATCAAGTTCATAGCCGAGAACGCCATAAGCCGAAACATTGAAGCGGGTTTCGAGCGGTGTGTGTCTCAGCGTCTGCATGTGTGGGGAAGCCGAGACATGGGCGCCCATTGCGGATAACGGATAGAGATAGGAAAGACCCTTCTGGATATCCAGTCTTTCGATCGGATCGGTATCATCTGAGGACCAGATCTGCGGCGAGTAGCACAACATGCCCAGATCGAAACGGTTGCCTCCGGAGCTGCAGGATTCAAATAAAACATCCGGTCTGTTTATGAAGATCCTTTCCAGTACGGAATAAAGACTTCTGATGTATTCGTGATTATAGGTACCGCTGACCGCATCCATCATGCGGTTCATATCCCACTTGATGTAATCAACGTTATTGTCGTCAATAAGTCTGGAGACGTTTTCGACGATGTAGTCCTGAACCTCTTTTTTGGTCAGATCCATCAGCAGTTCATGACGTCCGAAACGGAATTCACGGCCCTCGTCTTTGATGGCATATTCCGGATGTTTTTCATAAAGCGCGGAATCAATATTGATGGCTTCCGGTTCGACCCAGATACCAAACAGCATACCCAGCTTATGGATCTCATCACTTAATGACGAGATGCCGCCCGGTATCTTTTTGAGATTACAGTCATAATCACCTAAACCGCGAAGATCGCTGTTTCTTCGGCCAAACCAGCCGTCATCCAGCACAAACAGTTCGATACCTAATTTAGCCGCGTTTTTAGCCAGTTTCTTGATCAGGTCGTCTTTCTTGAAGTTGAAACCGAAACCTTCCCAGGAATTGATCTTGACCGGTCTTTCGCGATTCTTCCATTTTGATCTGACAATGTGCTCGTTGATGAAATGGTGGAAGTTCTGTGATAAGGCATTGAGGCCGTTTGAAGAATAAGTCATGACGGCTTCCGGGGTTTCAAAGCTTTCACCCGGCTTCAGATCGTAGTGAAATCTTTCCGGCGAAATACCGCTCTGAATGCGGTGGATACTGTATTCGTCTTTAAAGATCGAAGAGTAGTGGTTGCCGGAATAGACCAGATTAAAGCCCCAGGCCTTGCCGCAACTTTCATTGGTGTTGTGTTTGCGGACGATAAAGCCCGGATTGTTCTTGGCGGAAGAGAAACCTACGCGTGATCCCAGAGTATAGGTCCCTCTGACCAGATCCACAGTATTTAAGTGTGTCTCTTTGTCCCAGGCACCGGAAAAAGACATCAGAGTCAGATCGTCTTCAAACAGATCCAGACAGTAGGACATCAGTTTATGTAAGACAAAGCCGTTTTGCGATGAATTGATCAGAACCGCTCTTCTGCTTATAACGTTTTCTTCAGGGTAGATCATATAATACAGATCCAGTTTCAGACCGTTTACTTTATCAGACAGATGAACGATCAAGGTTTTATCAGCTCCGTATGATGAAGGAAGACCGTTTATCTTCACATCTTCTTCTTTGATCTCATATGAGTCATAGAGAAAATCACAGGTAAAAGACTTATCGTTTTCGATCTCGATCGAAGCTTCCTTGAAGTCGCCGTTTCCATAGCAGCCATATTCCTGAGGCAAAGAGTCGAGCGAATAGATGTCGTCTTTCTTGTCGTTATAAAGGATGGTGTCGCCATACATGATGTTGCGTTTGAGACTTAAAGCATCCTTATCGGACATCAGGATGCGATCACCGTAGTGGATGTGCTGCAGATGATCGAATTTGTCGACACAAAACATATAGGATGTATCGCTTGTATTTAACAGAAACACTTTATCTTTGATCTCTATTGTCTGCATAATTAGTACCTTCTCTTCAATTCAATTCTATTACAATTCTTTACAATAGAGTAAAATCCCGACTTTGACAGTTCAATGACATTAAAACGAAGAGAAAGCCTTTAAATACT